>JBPYFM010000123.1:0-18779 GCA_051986435.1 Solirubrobacterales bacterium
TCCCACTCCCCCCGCACTCCCGTGACGCCTCCGTCCCGCCTGCCTCCCCCCGCACACCCGGCCCTCTCGGCCACGGCCACAGCCTGCCCGGGCCGTGGCCGAGAGGGCCGCGTCCCTCGGCCGTCCCAACGAACTAACTAGCCGCGGTGAACAGCTCCGCGTCGCGCCGCAGAGACGACTTCAGGCGCTTCTTCAGTTCGCCGTGGATCTGGCAGACGCGACTCTCGGAGACGCCGATGACCTCGCCGATCTCCGACAGGGTGCGGCCCTGGGTGTAGAGCATCACGGCGACGCGCCGCTCGCGTTCGGAGAGGTGGGAGAAGGCGCGGCGGAAGCGCTCGCGGGCGATCGTCTTGGTCGCCTCGCCTTCCGGGTCGGCGCGGCCCTCGAGGTCGGGGATCGTCTGGGAGAGGGCGACGCCGTCTTCTTCGTCGCCGGCGGAGGTGACGCTGTCGAGCGAGGTCAGCTCGGCGGTGGCGAGGTCGCGGAGGCGGGCGGCGAGCTCCTCCTCGCCGATGCCCATCTTCCCGGCCAGCTCGGCGTCGGTCGGCCGGCGGCCATGCTCGCGGAAGAAGTCGTCGCCGGCGCGCTCGGCGTCGCGCTCCCAGCGGCGCAGGCTGCGCGGCGCCCAGTCGAGGCGGCGGAGGCTGTCGAGCACGGCGCCCTGGATCCGGGTCCACACGAACTGTTCGAGGCTCGCGCCTTTGGCCGGGTCATAGCGGTCGAGCGCGCCGATCAGGCCCTCGACGCCGTTGGAGACGAGGTCGTCGACCTCGCACCACGCAGGCAGCTCGCGCACCTTGCGGTAGGCGAGGTGGCGGACCAGCGGCACGTAGGTCAGCACGAGCTGGTCGCGCAACCGGCGGTCAGCGGTCTCGCGGTAACGCTGCCAAAGCTTCTCGGTCTCTTCTTGACCTCGACCGGGCGGGCTTGCCATCGAGCTGCTCCTCCCCCTGCGTGGACTGGTTTGCGGGTGCGCAGGTGTTCTCGGCCGAACCGGGCCGGCGCTAGATCGCCTCTCTGGGGTAAACACGCCGTCCAGTAACCGAACGAACGTCCACTTTCTGCGTCATGCCGAGTTGCGGTCGATGACCGGGGCGATGGCCCTGCGACTCGACCACACCGCCGCCTCGCCCACCCCCGACGAGGGCGCTCCGCCCGCTGCGCGCGCCGCGCGAGCCGAATCCGCCGCAGACCGCCGCGAGGCGACCTACCGGGGGCGCCGCGGCGCGATCGAGGAGCGACTCGCGGCCACGGCGTTCGCGGCCCCGCGCGACCTCCCCGGCCTCTATCTGGCGATCGCCCGCGAGGCGCTCGACGGCCTCGCCGCCGAGCCGCGCGAGCCGGTGCTCCTGAACTACGCCGGGCTCGGCCTCAACGAACTCGGCGCCCGCGACGGAGCCGTGCCGCTCTTCGAGGCTGCCCTGCGGCTGGACCCGGAGCTCCCCCACGCCGCCGCCAACCTCGCGCAGGCGCTCGCCCGCAAGGGCTCGCGCCCGACGCTTCCCGCCGCGATCGCCGCCCAGCTGCGCGGACTCGAGGCCGAGGCGCGGCGCGTCGCCGTCGCCGCCCGCCCGGCGACCGGCCTGCGCCTCAGCCTCTGCATGATCGTCCGCGACGAGGAGGAGATGCTGCCGCGCTCGCTCGCCGCCGTCCGTGATGCAGTCGACGAGGTCGTCGTCGTCGACACCGGCTCCCGCGACCGCACCGTCGAGATCGCCCGCTCCTTCGGCGCGACCGTGATCGAGCGGGAGTGGACCGGCTCCTTCGCCGAGGCGCGCAACGCCTCGATCGAGGCGGCGACCGGCGACTGGCTCCTCTTCCTCGACGCCGACGAGGTGCTCGACCCGGCCGACGCGCCGCTCCTGCGGGAGCTGACCGGCCGCACCTGGCGCGAGGCGTTCTACCTGGTCGAGACCAACCACACCGGCGAGCTCGGCGACGGCACCGCGGTCACCCACAACGCCCTGCGCGTCTTCCGCAACCGCCCCGAGTACCGCTTCGAGGGACACGTCCACGAGCAGATCGCCCAGAACCTGCCCTCCGGGCTGCCCGAGCGGATCGAGCCGACCCCGATCCGCGTCGACCACTACGGCTACCTCGGCGCGGTCCGCGACGCGAAGGAGAAGTCGCGCCGCAACATCGAGCTGCTGCGCCGCCAGCTGGCCGACGCGGGCGCCAACCCGTTCTTCCACTTCAACCTCGGCTCCGAGCTCGCCGCCGCGGGCGACGCGGCCGGCGCCTGTGAGCAGTTCGAGCGCGCCTGGGCGCTCCTCGCCGAGGACCCGGCGCGGCGCGAGCGCCCCTTCGCCCCGTCGCTGACCGTGCGCTCGGCGAAGGCGCTGCGGTTCTGCGGACTGCTCGCCGAGGCGGAGGCGCGGGCGGTCGAGGGACTCGACCTCTACCCCGACCTCACCGACCTGGTCTTCGAGCGGGCGCTGGTCGCGGCCGCCGAGCGCGACGCCGAGCGCGCCACGGCGCTGCTCGAGGAGTGCCTCGAGCGCGGCGACGCGCCGAGCCGCTACTCGCCGACGATCGGCAGCGGCAGCTTCCTGGCGTTGGTGCGGCTGGCCGAGCTGGAGCGGGCGCGCGACCCGGAGCGCGCCGAGGCACTCCTGCGCCGCTGCCTGCACGAGCACCCCTCCTATCTAGGAAGCGTCCTGCCGCTGGCCGCGGCGATGATCGCCCGCGGCGCCCCGGCCGACGAGGTGACCGCCGAGATCGAAGGCGCGGTCGCCGAGCCGACCCCCTCGGTCCGCTTCATGCTCGCCACGGCCCTGTACGAGGCGGGCGAGGCCGCGGCGGCCGAACCTCTCTACGCGGCGGTGGTCGAGGCGCAGCCCGGCAACGGCGGCGCCCGCCTGGCCCTGGTCGAGACGCTGCTGTCGACCAAGCGCTACGCCGAGGCGGCCGACGCCGCCGCGGCGGTGGCCGACGACGACGCCTTCGCCGCCGCGGCCGCGCGCAGCGAGCTCTTCGCCCGCGTGCTCGCGGGGAGGGAAAGCGGTGACCGGACGCCGAGCAGCGACGGGCCGGCGGCCGAGGATACGAACGCCGGCGAGACGCCGGAGGACGGCGCGGCGACCGCCGGAGCCGCGCCCGCGAGCGACCTCGCCGTCGACGCAAGGACCGGGACCGCCCGCCGGGGCCTCGCCGCCGACGCCACCGCCCGCGCCGCCCGCCGGGGCCTCCCGGCCGCCGAGCTCGACCTCTTCGCCGCCTGGTCCGCCGCGACGCCTTACCCCGATCTCGACCCCGCCGTCGTCGACTCCCTCGCGACGATGCTCGAGGCGCTCCTGCGGGTCGAGGAGTTCGAGGCCTTCGAAGCCCTCCTCCCCGCGCTCGCGGCGACCGGCCTCCCGGCCCGCCGCCGCCACTCGATCCTCGCCGAGATCTACCTGCGTCGCGGCTTCCTCGAATCCGCCGCCGACGAGTGGGTCGCCAGCTGCGAGGAGGAGGGGCCCGACGCCGAGGCGCTCGCCGGCCTCGCCCGCGTCGCCACCGCCCGCGGCCTCACCGAGGACGCCCAACTCTTCGCAAAAAGCGCGCAGGAACTCGCCTCAAGTTCCCTCTGACCCGGCCGATTACCCAGAATGAATGAGCGTCAGCTTCGACAAGATCGACGGGCCGTGGCCGGTGAACCCCGTGCCTGAGCCGCAGCGCAACGGCAACGGCGCCCACGGCACCCAGGGGTCGGACTTCGCCCGCGACCTCGCCGCGGCGTCGACCGTCCCGTCACCCCCGCCAGAGGTGAGCGCCGAGGTCCAGGGCGCCGCCCGCGCCGCCGCCCGCCTCCACGAGCTGGGCCGCGAACTGCGCTTCGAGCACGGCGACGACGGTCGCCTGCGGGTCGAGCTGCAGGACTGCGACGGCAGCGTCCTGCGCCAGGTCCCGACCGCCGAGATCTTCGACTTCGCCTCCGGAAAGGTGACGACATGAGCCCGATCACGATCAGCGGGCTCGGCACGAGCCTCGACACCGAATCGATCATCGAAAACCTGATGAAGGTCGAACGCCTTCCCCAGACCCGCCTCGAACAGCGGCAGGGTCAGGTAAAGGCCCGCGAAACGGCGCTGCAGGGGATCCTCAAGAAGCTGAACGAAGTCGGCTCGGCGCTGCAGGCGCTGCGCTCGCCGACCCTCTGGGCCGACGTCCAGAAAGTCACCTCCTCCTCGACCGCGCTCACCGCCGAACTCGCGGGCGGCGCCGGGCCGGGCGGCTACCAGGTCGAAGTCACCCAGCTCGCCCGCGCCGCCCAGCGCACCTACGAATTCACCTCCAGCCCGGCGGCGTCGACGATCACGGTGGGCGGGAAGACGATCGAACTGAAAGCGGGCGCGACGGTCGAAGACGCGGTCGCGGCGATCAACTCGGACCACGAAACCGGCGTCTCCGCCGTCGCCGTCGGCGAAAAGCTGGTGCTCTCCTCGCGGACCACCGGGGCGAAATCGACGGTCAGCGCGAGCGGCGCCGGGCTCACCGAGGAAGCGGCGAAGGCCCGCGCCGGCCAGGACACGCTCTTCTCGGTCGACGGCATCGCCGGCAGCTCCTCCACCAACGTCATCACCGAAGCGATCCCCGGCGTCACGCTGACGGTGAGCGCCCTCACCGCCGGCCCGGTGACGATCGGCGTCACCGAACCCGCCCCGGACACCTCCTCGATTGCCGCCAAGATCAAGACCTTCGTCAGCGCCTACAACTCGGCGGTCGAACTGATCGAGACGAAGGTGAGCGAAGAAACGGTCAAATCGCCGAAGACCCAGGAAGAAGCCAACAAGGGCGTCCTCTTCGGCGACGGCTCGCTCAACAGCCTGCTGATGGCGATGCGCCAGACGCTCTCCGAATCGGGCCTCGGCGAACTCGGCGTCAGCACCGGCGCCCCCAGCGCCGGCGTCACCGCCGAATCGGCCTCGGTCCGCGGCCTCCTCACCTTCGAAGAATCGAAGCTGACCGCGCTGCTGAAGGAAGATCCGGTCGCGGCGAAGGAAGCGATCAGCGGCGCCAAAGGCTTTGTCACCCAGCTCGAACCGCTGATCGAAACGGCGACCAAATCGGGCGGCGGCATCTCCGACCGGATCAGCGCGGCGACCAAGGAAGCGGCGTCGCTGCGCGAACAGATGACCAAGCTCGAAGAACGGCTGACCCTGCGCGAAGAACGCCTGCACGCCCAGTTCGCGGCGATGGAAACGGCGCTTGCCAAGTCGAAGTCCGAATCGGAATGGCTGGCCGGGCAGCTCGCCGGCCTCGAAGCCAACAAGCCCTGACCCCGACGAGAGAGCGATGAACCCCTACCGCAGCGCCAGCCAGGCCTACGCCCAGGACAGCGTCCTCACGGCGGCGCCGGAGAAACTCGTGGTGATGCTCTACGACGGGCTCGCCCGCTTCCTCGCGCGGGGCGCCGCGGCGCTGCGCGCCGAGGACCTCGCCGCGGCAGGCACGGCGCTGAACCGCGCCGGCGCAATCCTCGACGAGCTGCTGGCGACCCTCGACCCGGCGGCCGGGGAGATCACCGAGCGCCTCGCCGAGATCTACATGTTCTGCAAGCGCGAGCTCCTCGCCGCGCAGCTGAAGCGCGACCCGGCCCGGATCGAGCGGGTGGCGAAGCTCCTCGCCGAGCTGCGCGAGGCGTGGGCGACGATCGCCGAGGCACCGCCGACCGCGGTGATCGGTCGGCCGACGCTCGGCGCGGCCGGGGCACAGGCATGAGCACGCTCGCCGGCGAGCGCGGCGACGACGGCGCCCTGAGCGCGCCGGCGGGAGGCTGCGGCGACGAAAGCGCTGCCGGGAGCGCGCCGGCGGCGGACACGCCCGCGGCCGTCGCGCCCTACGAGCGGGTGGCCGAGCTTGCGGAGGCCGAGCTTGCCGCCTGCGAGTCGGGGCGCCCCGAGGATCTCGACGACCTCTACACGGAGGCCGACGCGATCCGCGCGTCGCTCCCCGGCCGGCCGCCCGCCGAGGCCGAGCCGGCCCTGCGCCGCGCCGCCGCCGCCCAACAGCGGATCGGCGAACTGCTCGGCGCCCGCCTCGCGGAACGCGGCGGCGACCTCGAGCGAGTGCACCGCGCCCGAGAGGCCGCAAAGGCCTACGCGACGACGGCGAACGCCCGGGCGAGCGCGTAGGGCGGATGTCGGCCGGCGGCTCGGGGCGCCGCGGGCGGCCGGCTGGCGCCTCGGGGGCCTGGGACGGGGATACCCGCCGGGGCGCGGGCAAGCTGTCGCCTCGGGGCGGCTGTTGTGCGGGAGGTGCCGAGGGGTCGTCACGCTCCGTGGGAGAGCCGTGAGCTTCTCCACGGATCCGTGAGGGTTCCGTGACGTCTCCGGACCGCCGGGGCCAACCCATAGACCTTTGTCACCCTGTGGGTGACAAAGGTCTATGGGTTGCGGGCCGGAGGCCCGACCGCCGACGGAAGGCGCACGGAGGCGTGACCTCGTGCGCCTTCGGTGTCCTTCTCCACGGTTCCGTGCGGGTTCCTCGACGGCCGATCACGCGTTCCGGACTTTGACCCCACCATGGCAGGGTGAAAGTCCGGAACGCGTGCGGCGGCGCCGGATCGGGTCACGGAGGCGTGTCGTCCCTCGCTCGCCCTCCCCGCAGGCGCCCCGCGCTGCCGCGGATGCCCTGCCGACCACAACCGCCCCGGGGTCGGCAGGGCATCCGCGGCATCTCGGACGGCCGCCCCACGTCCCCGCAGCCCCTACGCCGCCAACGGCAGCCTCGGCCCCTCGGACACCATCCGGTGCAGGCCCGCAAGGGTCAGCGAACCGACCAACCCTCGGTAGGGCTCATACGGTGCGTAGAACTCTTCGACCTCGGGGACCGTGGCGCGGCGGCCGAGGTCAGCGAGGTGGCCGACCAGCTTGATGTAGCCGAGGTCGCCGGCAGGGAGGGCGTCCATGTCGCCGCGGCCGAAGAGGGCGAGGCACTGGATCGTCCAGGGGCCGATCTGGGGGACCGCGAGGAGGCGAGGGTCGGAGTCGGGCGAGGCGAGGTCGCAGCGACCGCGCGCGACTTCGACGGCGAGCTTGCGCAGCGCCACCGAGCGGCCCCCGGAGAGGTCCATCGACTCCAGTTCGGCCGGCGCGCGGCCCGCGATCAGCGCGGCGGGCGGGGTGTCGCGCAGCGCTTCCCGACCCGCGCCGAGGCGCGCGCCCCAGCGGCCGACGATGCGGCGCTCGATCACCGCCGCGCGGCTCGCCTCGATCAGCTGCCCGCAGACCGCCTGCGCGAGCGCCTCCCATGGCCAGGGCCGGCGGCGCGGTCGGAAGTCGGGACGGCGACGGATGATCGGCCCGACCAGCGGGTCGCGGCGGAAGCGCTGGTGGAAGGCCGACATGTCCTCGTCGACGCCGAGTGCGAAGCGCAGCCGCTCGATCGCGGTCGCCAGCTCGGCGCGCCCCGCCGGCCGCGGCTCCCCGCAGGGCACCGGGACCGCCACTGCCCGCGGGTCGACCGCCTCGGCGCGGAAGGCGACCCGGTCGGGCCCGCGCATCCACGCGCGCGCCAAGACCGGCGCGCGGTCGACGGTCAGGAGTCGCGTGGCGATGCCGCCCTGCACCCGCAGGGTGCGGTCGGCGCTCCCGGGGCCGAGCCGGAACGGCGAGGGAGGCCGGACCTCGATCTCGAGCGTGGACCCGCCGCGGCGCCCGGCGGTCGTCGACCCACCCACCGGGGTCAGCGGTCGAGCAGGTGGACGTCGACCAGGAAGGAGCGGCTGGCGATCACCTTGCCGGGACGGCGGCGCCGGGTCAACCGACGCGAGACGCTCCCCCGCGAGCCGACCGCGGAGACGGCGCGGACCGCGGCGACGGTCGCGGCGCCGGCCAGCACTCCGCCCGCGGCGGCGAGCGCGGCGCTCTTCACCTCGCCGCGCAGCACCGGCAGCGCCGCCTCGGGCGCCGGGCTCGGAAGCGGACGGACCGGGTCGACGGCGTCCTCCGCGGACGCGTCTTCCTCGGCGACGATCTCCCCGTCAAGGTGGTGGCGGCTCACTGAACCCAAGATAACGAGGGGTCAGGTCGCGTCCCTCCACGCCGGCCAGGAACCCCGCAAACAGCGGGTTTAGTGCCTCCCCGACAATCCGTGTGAGTGCGACCGGCGAGTGCCGGACCGAGCGGGGCAGGACGCAGGACGGCCTGATGGCAGAGCCATTTGCCCGTCCGAGGACGACGCCCCGCGAAGTGTGTCCGGCGCCGCCAGGCGTGCGCGGGTTCCCGGACGGACACTTGGCGCTTTCCACCGCTCCTGGACCTAGACTCTGGGCGATGAGCGAAACCACCAGGGCGCCGGTCGACGTCTTCGCCAAGGCGGGCGAGCACGATCGGCTCGAGCAGCTGGAAGCAGCCAAAGAGCACGACCTTCTTCCCTACTTCCGCCTGCTCACCTCGCAGGCCGGCCCGGTGGTCGAGATGGAGGGGCGGGAGACGATCATGCTCGGCTCCAACAACTACCTTGGGCTGACCGGGGACCCGCGGGTCAAGGAGGCGGCCCGCGAGGCACTCGAGACCTTCGGCACCGGGGTGACCGGCTCGCGCCTCCTCAACGGCACGACTCCGCTCCACCTCGAACTGGAGAAGGAGCTCGCCGAATGGATGGAGACCGACGACGCGATCGTCTTCACCACCGGCTACCAGGCCAACGTCGGCGCGATCGGGACGATCCTCGGCCCCGCCGACACCGTGATCTGCGACTCCGGCGACCACGCCTCGATCCTCGACGGCGTCCGCATCTCCGGCGCGAAACTGCGCCCGTTCCGTCACAACAAGATGGACAAACTGGAGAAGATGCTGGGACGCGCGGCGGAGGACGGCGGCGGCGTCCTGGTCGTCGTCGACGGCGTCTTCTCGATGGAGGGCGACGTCGCCGACCTGCCGAAGATCGTCGAGCTCTGCCGCGCCTACGGCGCGCGGCTGATGGTCGACGAGGCCCACGGGGCCGGCGTGCTCGGCGCCCGCGGGGCCGGCGCCTCCGAGCTCTTCGGCCTCGAGGACGAGGTCGACCTGCGGATGGGCACCTTCTCCAAGAGCCTCGCCTCCTGCGGCGGCTTCATCGCCGGCCCGGCCGACGTGGTCGAGTACCTGCGGGTCTCCTCGCGCGCCTTCATCTTCAGCGCCTCGGCGGTTCCCGCCGCGGTCGGCGCGGCGCTGGCGGCGCTGCGGGCGATCCGCACCGAGGGCCCCGAGCTCTTCGAGCGCCTGCTCGGCAACGCCGAGTACCTGCGCGAGGGCCTGCGCTCCCTCGGCCTCCGCGTGGTCGAGCCGGGGACCCTCCCCGACGGCCGCGTCGCGACCACTCCGGTGGTGCCGGTCGTGGTCGGCGACGACTGGCAGGCGGTGCTCCTCTGGAAGGCGCTCTTCGAGGCCGGCGTCTACACCAACGTCGCGATCCACCCGGCCGTCCCGCCGGGCGGGGCGCTCCTGCGGACGAGCCTGATGGCGACCCACACGAGGGAGCACCTGGACTCCGCGCTGGCGACGATCGAGCGGACGATCGCGGACTTCCCGGAGCTGCCGAGACTGTAACCGTTGGTTAACCGCCGGTTGACATCCCCCACCGGGGGTAAGTTCAGACTTCTGCGGATAGGGACCTTCGCGGACGCGCCCGAAATTGTTGCTCTTAGCGACCGGGCCGGACGTCGATTTGCCGAGCGCGGGTTGACGGCCGCCACCCCGAAGACGTAGCTTCGTCTCCTCGCCGACGCCACCCCGAGGGGAACGCCGGACCCGCCACTCATCGGATCCGACAAGGCAGGGAACTGACGGTGGACCGTCGGCGAAGACCACCCAGTTAACGATTCCTTTTGAAGGGAGGAGTCCAGTGGACGCTGCCACCATGGCACCCGCAACGACGACCGAGTCTCCAGAACCGCCTCAGCACATGAAGGCACTCGAACGTGCCAACTCCGTGCGGCTGGCCCGCGCCCAGCTGAAGCGCGCGGTGGCCCGGGGTGAGCTCGACCCCGCCGAGGTCGTCCGCGACTGCCCGTGGCAGACCGAGAGCATGACGATCTCCGAGCTCCTGACCAGCCAGCGCCGCTGGGGCCGCACCCGCGCGCGCAAGTTCCTGATGCCGCTCTCGATGAGCGAGAACAAGCAGCTGGGCACGCTCACCCCGCGCCAGCGGACGATGCTCGCCGCCGAGCTCGCCGCCCGCACTTCCGGCGCCCCTCGCGCAACCGCCTGACCCCCGAGGCGGCCCCGACGGACCCGCTCCGGTGGCGCTCCCCACCGGAGCGGGTCGCACTTCTCAGGCGGCCTCCAGACCCGCGGTCAGCCGCGCATCCCGCCGATCCGGAAGCTGAGGCCCCCGGAGGCGCGCTGGAAGGCGCGGCGGGCGAGGTAGAACGCGACCGCGAAGCAGACGGCGCCGATCGGCAGGGCGTAGGCCAGGAGCAGCCCCGCCGCGTAGAAGAGGACGCCGACCACGACGACGAAGACAAAGCCGGCGAGCAGGGTCGTGTGTGACCGATAGCCGGCGAAGTGCTCGCGGATCGCGACCTCCATGCCACCCACCGCGGCCAGGCCGACGCCGACGCCGATCAGCGTCTCGTGCGAGCCGAAGATGCCGATCGCGAGGCAGATGATCCCGGCGAGGATCGCCAGCTCGGCGAGCGGCGCGTTGCCCCACGGCGCCGGCGGGCGCTCGTCGGCTTTGGAGACGTGCGGGGAGCGGCCGCCAGCCGCGCGCCTGTCGGACATCCGGAGGAGACCTTGACCCGCCACCAGCCCATCAGCATCCCCAGCGGTCCGAGGACGGGACGCGAGTGCCAGTGGCCGCAGCCCGGCTCGCCGACGTCGGCGCGGCTGATCCGCAGCCAGCGGTAGGCGGCGGGGTCGGCAAGCATCTCGTCGAGGAGCGCGCGGTTGGCCTCCTCGACGGCGTCGCGCTCGAGGAGCGCGCGGCGCGCCTCGGCGACGCGGCCGGCGAGCGCGTCACGGACCTCCTCCAGGGCGCCGAGGTCGAGCACGCGCGGCGGCCCCGCGGCGGCGACCCGGTGCGGCACGTCGACGCGCCCGAGCCCCTCGGCGACCAGGCCCGCGAGCTCCCTCTCGAGCCGCCCGATCTGCCGGCGCAGCTCGGCGCGGGCCAGACCCTCATCGACCGCGATTCTGTCGAGCACACCCCGCATAGCCAGATTCTAAGCGGCCTCGAGGGTGGCCGCGGCGATCCATAACGCCTCGTCAATACTGATCGAGGGCACCGCGCCGACGCCGACCGCGGCGATCGCGATCCGCCGGCTCTCCCGTTCGACCCCGCGGCCCGCCGCGGTCTCGCCGAAGAGGAGCCCGACCGGGCCCGACTCGTCGGCGATCGTCAGCGTCCCGGTCGCCAGCTCGCTCGTCCGGCCGGGGAGCCGCTCGCCGGGCGCCGCGTCACGGATGCAGAGCTCCCCCTCCAGCCGGTCGGCGTCGAAGCAGCGGAGCGCCACGCCGGTCTCGATCGTGGCGATCGTCAGCGCGTCGGCGGGCAGCCCGCGGCTGCGGAAGCCGCCGTCCTGGAGTCGGTCGAGGACGAGCTGCTCGACCGGGGTGCGGTCGCGGTCGGGGTCGAGCCCGATCTGGCGGTAGAAGACCCGGTAGGCCCAGGGGATCGGTCGGCCGCGCAGGCGGATCGCCTCGGCGCCGAAGAGGCGGTCGGAGAGGTCGCGGAGGCGGCGGCGCACCGGCTCCGGGCTGCGGCCCGGGCGCCCGTCGACCTCGACCGTCGCCAGCGAGAGCCCCGGGAACTCCGCCTCCAGATGCGGCGCCACCCAACCCGGCCTCGGCGCCGGCTCCCACCCGATCGCTGCCCGTGCACCTTCGGTCGCCATCTCTAGCCCCCTTCAGCCACCCGCGTCGCGTTCAGCAGTTCGTCGACATGTTGGCGGAGCGCCCCGACGCCAAGTTCGCCGATCGAGGCGCCCTGCAGCGTGCCGCCGGGGTAGGCGTAGGCGAAGGTCGGACAGCCGCCGACCCGGTAGAGCGCGGCCACGGCCCCGTCCCGGTCGAATCCAACCGGCATCTCCCACCCCCGTTCGCGAACCAATTCGCGAACGGACCCGCGCGAATCGCGCACGTCCAGCGAAAGGAAGTTCACCCGTCCACGGTAGCGCGCGGCGACGGTGCTGACGACGTTTTGCTGGGCCTCGCAGGTGCCGGTGGTGCCGAACCAGAACGAGATCACGAGCGGCCGGTCGAAGAGATCGCAGACGCGGATCGCGCCCGGCGTGGTGATCTGGCAGGCGGGGAGGCGCTTCGCGCTTTCGGGACAGGGCAGCGCGGAGCTTTCGCAGTCGTCCTGGTAGACGTTGGCGTCGCCTTCGAGCTGCCCCGCCGCGGCCGGGACCGCGAACTCTGGCAGCGGCCAGCGCGGCGGCTGCACCTCGAGTCCCAAGGTGTCTTCGCCGCCGCCGTTCAGGGTGTGGATCGTGGCGACGACGATCAGCGCCAGGAAGAGCAGCCCGACGACGAGCGAATAGCGGTTGGCGACGCCTTTCACGACCGTGATGCTCCTCGGTCGGGCGCCCGCCGTCGCTCCAGCAGGACGAGCGTCGCAGGGAGGATCACGATCACGCCGAGGAGCGCGGCGGCGAGGTCGATCACGGTGACCGCGCCGAAGTCGCGCAGCATGCGGATGTCGGAGACGATCAGGACGGCGAAGCCGGCGATCGCGGTGAGGCCGGCGGCGAGGACGGCGGCACCGGTGCGGGCGTAGGCGCGGCGCAGCGCCGCGGTGACATCGAGGCCGATCGAGCGCTCCTGCTCGAAGCGCCCGGAGAGGATCACCGCGAACTCGGTGGCGATCGCGATCGTCAGCGCCCCCAGCGCCGCCGACATCGGGTTGAGCGGGATGCCGGTCAGCCAGACGAGGAGCGAGGCCCAGCCGGTCGCGAGCACGGTCGGCAGAAGGGCCACGAGCGTGCGGCGGAAGCTGCGCAGCAGCGCGAGCAGGACCAGGGCGACGGCACCGAGGCCGGCAAGGGCGAGCCAGTAACGGCTCGTGGAGAGGTCTGACCCCGCTTCGGTGGCGATCACCGGCAGGCCGGTGAGGTGGACCTCGACCCCGGGGGGCGGGTCGCCGACCTGGGCGCGCACGCTGTTCAAAAGACTTTCCTGTTCAGCGAGGGTCTGCGACCGGATCCCGAACCCGATCAGCGCCAGGTGGCCCACCTTGCCGGTCCGCGGGTCGAGCGGCGCGACCTGGCGCAGCGAGTACGCCGACATCGCGGCGAGCGTCGCTTCGATCCCCGGCTTCGTCACCTTGCCGCCGCGGGTGAGGAAGTCGGAGAGCGCGGGGCCGGCGGTCACGTCGTCTTCCTTCAGCACGCGGCGCTTGAAGCCCGCCATCCATTCGATCGTCGCCGGGTCGGTGAGGTCGGGGGCTTCGACCAGGACTTCGAGGTCGCCGGTGGTCCCGGTCGCTTCCTCGAAGGTGTCGAGGTCTTCGACCTGGCGGAGGCTGCGGGGGGCGAGCTGGCGCACTTCCGACACGGTTTCGATCTGGGTGCCCACCCCCCAGCCGATCGCGGCGAGGACCACCCCGACGGCGAGGACGACGAACGGCCGCGCCACCGCGAAGTCGACCAAGGTCGCGAGCGGGCGGATCTCGCCGAGGGCGCGCGGCTCGCGCGGAGCGCGTCGCAGGCCGAGCGCGGCGAAGCCCGCCGTCATCACCAGCGCGAAGGCGAGCACCACCCCGACCACGAGCAGCACGCCGAAGCCCCGCACCATCGGCGTCGGCGAGAGGAGCAGGACGAGGAAGCCGGCGGCGGTCGCCGCGCAGGCGGTGGCGATCGTCGGCCCGGAGAGGTTCGCCGCGGTCCGCGCCGCCTCGGGCCCCGACGCGCCGGTGGCCCCCACCTCGTCCAGCCGCGCCTGGAACTGGATCGCATAATCGACGGCGAGCCCGATCAGGATCGGCAGCACCGCCACCGAGGCCATCGTCAGCGAGCCGCCGAGGACGTCGAGCAAGCCGAAGACCAGCGCCGCCGAGGCCAGGGCGAGCGCCAGCGGCAGCAGGCGCAGGCGACTGCGGAAGGCGACCAGCAGGACCACCGCCATCACCACGATCGCGACGCCGAAGAGCAGAAGGAGCGCGTCCTTCAGCGCGCGGGCGATCGCGTCGACGACGACCGGGGCGCCGGTCACGACGTATTCGCCGCCCTGCAGGACGAAGCAGGGCTCCGCCTTCCCTTCGGCGCCGCAGGCCTTGCGCGGCGTCGTTTCGGCGACCGCGTCTTCGATCAGGCCGATCGCGCGGCGGCGTTCGGCTTCGGAGAGGCCCGGCTTCAGCCGGATCACGATCTGCGCCGCGTGGGAGTCAGGGAAGAGGTAGGCGAGCCGCGCCTTCGGCGTGCCGCGCGCCTTCGCCAGGTCGAACACCACCGTGGCGACGAATTCTTCGTTTTCGATGCTCGGCACCGAGGTGATCCCGTATTTCGAGGCCACCGCCAGCAGGTATTCGTCGAACTTCTCCGGCGGCAGCGTCCTGGCGAGATGTTCGAGCTGCTCGTCGATCTGCACCACCGCCTCGTTCAGGAAGGTCGCCGGGCCGGCGAGGAAGGAGACCGGTTCCATCTCCGCCAGCTCTTCGCAGGCGCCGGGCAGCGGCTTCGCCCCCTTGGGCACCTTGCCCGAGAGGCAGCCCTCGAGCCGCAGCAGCTTGATGATGTCCTTGCCCAGCAGCAGCTTCGGCAGGCTGCCCTTGACCAGGACGACCACGGGTTCTTCGCCGAACTCGTCGCGCACCCGCTGGGTCGCTTCGTAGGTCGGGTCGCTCTTGCCGACCAGGGTGGAGAGGCCGGCGTCGGTGTGGACCTGGGTGGCGGCGACAGCCGCCGCCACCGCGACGACGCCGGCGACGACGAGCACCGCGCGGGCATGCCGCACCGACCACGCGGCGATCGCCCCGAACGGGCGGCGGCGCCCCCGCGACCAGCCCCCCACCGGGGTCAGTCCATCGACAGCGGGCCGCTGACGTCCGCGTGGAGGAACTGGCTGACGAACGGGTTGGAAGAGTCGAAGACTTCTTCTTTCGGCCCCGACTCGACGATCTTGCCGCTCCACAGCACGGCGATGAAGTCGGCGATGCGCCGGGCCGTGTTGAGGTCGTGGCTGATCACCAGGTAGCAACCGCCGTTCTCGGCGTGGATCTCACGGATCAGCTCGCAGAGCAGCGCCGTGCGGACCGGGTCGAGGCCCGAGTCGGGCTCGTCGAACATCACGATCGCCGGTTCCAGCACCAGCGCCCGGGCGAAGCCGGCGCGCTTGCGCATCCCGCCGGAGAGCTCGTTCGGCATCTTGTAGGTCGCCTCGGAGAGCCCGACCTCTTTCAGCCGGCGGTTGACGATCTCGCCGATCTCCTCCTCGCCTTTGTCGGTGTGCTGGCGCAGCGGGAAGGCGACGTTGTCGTAGATGTTCATCGAGCCGAAGAGCGCGCCGTCCTGAAACAGCAGGCCGAACTTTTTGCGCACCTCGAAGAGTTCGTCGTCGGTCATGTTCGGGATCGACTCGCCGTGCACGAGGACGTCGCCCGAGTCCGGGTACAGCAGCCCGACGATGTGCTTGATCAGCACGCTCTTGCCGGTGCCCGACGGTCCCAGCACCATCGAGACCTGGTTCTCGGGCAGGCCGAGGTTCAGGCCGTTGAGGATGCGGGCGCGGCCGAACTGCTTGACCAGGTCGATGATCTCGATCGCGTCGGTGCCGCCGTGGTCGCGCTTGCGACCGGTGTGGAAGCGGTAGGGGTCGTGCTCGCGCGGGTCGACGCCGGGGATGACGAAGTCGCGGCCCATCATCGCCCCGTCCTCGCTCACGTAAGGGCCCTCGTCGGTGGCGCTCCGCGGGTGGCCGGGAGTCTCCGCCGCGGCGGCGCCCGCCGGCACGCCGACCGGTTCCTCGGAGGCCAGCTCGGCGCTCGTCTCCGCCTCGGCCTCGTACTGCTCCTCCTCGATCTCGTTGAAGCGCTCTTCCTCGTCGTTGCGCATTCGCGTCACCCTCCTATCGGCGCACGGGGATTCGCTCCCCAGAAGACCAGGGTCCCAAGCATGCCGATGATGTGGACTAAGACGATGTTCAAGACCATCGACTTCGCCGTCGCGGTCCCCACCCCCACCGGTCCTCCCGAGGCCGTATAGCCGTAGTAACACCCGACCAGCACGATCGCGGTGGCCATCACCATGCCCTTGATCAGGCTGAAGATCACGTCGGGCGGGTTCTGGAACTGCCAGAAGATCAACAGGTAGCCGCCCGAGGACGCGTCGCCGATCTGCTTGACGACGGCGATGTAGCTCGCGAGGTACATGACGCCGATCGCCACCAGGTACATGAACGGGAAGGCGATCCAGGCGGCGAGCAGGCGGGTCGCGCAGAGGAAGGTGACCGGCGGCACGCCCATCACCTCGAGCGCGTCGATCTCGTCGGAGATCCGCATCGCGCCGAGCTCGGCGACGATCCCGGTCCCGACCTTGGCCGACAACATGTAACCGAAGGCGTACGGAAGGATCTCGCGCAGGTCACACCAGGCGGAGAAGACGCCCGCGTAGGCCGGCGCGCCGTTCGCGCGCAGCAGGTAGGCACCCTCGATCCCGCACTGGAGGCCGAGCACGAAGACGAGACCCCAGATCACCAGCGCCGAACCGAGGATCAGGATCCCCGCCTGCCGCAGCGCCTCGCCGAAGAAGCGCAGCACCCGCCCCGAGTAGACGAGCATCGCGACCCGACCGCCGAAGCGGGCGATCTCGCCGAGCGAGTCGAGCCAGCCGCGCGGGACTTCGAGCCAGGCGTTCACCGCGCTCCACCTCTGGCCTCGCCGCCTCGCATCGCGCCCGCCGCCGCACCGCGCCCGGCGACCTCCCCGCGCAACGCGCCCGCCGCCGCACCCCCGCGCTTCGCGTTCCCCCCACCCATCCTGCCGCCCGCGCCGGTCACCGGATCGTCTGCAATTCTGGGTTGGTCGCCAGCAGCGTCTGGGTGAAGACGTAGTTGAAGGCGAAGAAGGCCAGGAACGAGATCACGACCGCCTCGTTCACCGCGCGACCGACGCCCGCCGCGCCACCCGAAGCCGTCATGCCTTTGTAACAACAGACGATCGCGATGATCGCGCCGAAGAGCGTGCACTTGATCACCGATCCCCACAGATCCGTGACGGAAGCCTGCTCGAACAGCGTCGCGAAGAAGCCGCCGAGGGACTGGTGATAGAGGATCTCGGTGAAGATGCCACCGGAGAGCCCGGCGACGATGGCGAAGATGTCGAGCAGGCCCGTGACCAGCATCAGGGCGAGGAAGCGGGGCACGACCAGGTTCTTGATCGGGTCGACGCCCAGCACCTGCAGGGCGTCGAGCTCCTCGCGGATCTTGCGGGCGCCGAGGTCCGCGGTGATCGCGGTGCCGGCGATCCCGGCCACGCAGACGCCGGTGACGAAAGGCCCGATTTCTCGGATAGCGGCGAGCACGAAGAAGCCGCCGAGCCGGTCGAGCGCGCCGAAGAGCGTGAGGAAGTTGGCGGCCTGGAGGCCGGGCGCGCCGAAGTTGATCGCCACCGTCGAGACCAGCAGCGGGAACCAGCAGAGCTGCAGGGCGAAGAGGAACTGGCCGATGAACTCCTCGCCGTAGGGATAGGGCGGGCGGACCGCCGAAGCGATCGTGCGACCGGTCAGGAGTACGAGCTCCCCCACCTGTTCGAACACCGACTTGGCGGGCAGGAATGCCCTGTTCACAGCGGATCCGACCATCTGCTCCTCCAGCAAGCCGCGCCTCCACGGTCGCGGCAGCCCCACTCGTCGCGCCGCAGTCTATGTGATCGGTCGGCCCGCTCCGTTAGCCGCATATTGAGATCGCGCTAACCCGACCTTCGTCCCGAAAATGGCTCCGTTGCGGGGATTCCCCGTGCTAAATTCGCCACGCTTTGCGGGGGACCGGAACACCACGCCCGGGTGCCCGCCTTCGAGCCGCCGCGGTGGGGTCCGCGGTCCTGGCCGTGGCGGCGCTCCTCTCTGCCTGCGGTTCCTCCTCCTCCTCGGACTCGAACGAGAAGGCGGGCACCTACGAAGTCGCGGTGACCGACGCCAGCTTCCCGGCGAAGCAGTTCATCGGCCAGACCTCGCTCATGCAGATCGGCGTGAAGAACACCGGCGACAAGACCGTTCCTGCCCTCACCGTCACCATCGACGTCGAGGGCAAGGAGGGCGAAGAGGCCCGCATCCCCTTCGCCATCCGCGACCCCGAGCCCGGCCTCGCCGGCCCCGACCGCCCGGTATGGGTCCTCTCCGCCACCTACCCCCGCCTCGCCGGCTCCTCCGAACCGGGCGGCGCCGAAACCTCCAACGCCAAGACCTACTCCTTCGGCCCGCTCAAGCCGGGCAGGTCGGTCGAAGCCGTCTGGAAGCTCTCCGCCGTCCGCGCCGGCAAATACACCGTCATCTACGAAGTCGACGCCGGCCTCAGCGGCGAAGCAAAGGCCAAGACCGCCGCCGGCGTCCGCCCCGGCGGCACCTTCGTCGCCGACATCACGACGAGCCTCCCCGAAACCGAAGTGAACGGCGCCGGCGAAATCGTCGAAATCAAGCAGGGCGGCAAGCGGTCCGGCAAGTCCGGCGGCTAGCCGAGGAAGCCGGCGCCCGGGGGCGGGCGAGGGACGGGGAAAGGGACGGGGAAAGGGACCCGGCAAAGGGACGGGGAAAGGGACGCGGCCCTCTCGGCCACGGCCCGGGCAGGCTGTGGCCGTGGCCGAGAGGGCCGGGTCTCCGAGGAGTGGAGGAAGGGACGCGGGGGCGTCACGGGAGAGCGACGGGAGTCCCACGGATC
>JBPYFM010000124.1:0-3433 GCA_051986435.1 Solirubrobacterales bacterium
ATTGCCGCCGGCCGTCCTGGGCGCCTCATGGGGGTCCTGGCAGGCTGTGACCCCCATGAGGCGCCCAGGACGTGAGGGTTTCGTGGGAGAGCTTGCGCAGGGACGTGACGAAGTCGGACTTACGTCGTAGTGATGCGCGAGAGAAGGCACACCTCGGGCCCGGACCCTCCGTCCCTCCTCCGATCGGGGGCCGTCAGGGGCGGATCCGTGACGAAGACGCCGGGAACGTCACACGCCCGGGCGCCTTCCGTCCCTTTCCGGGCCCGGATCGAGGGTCCCCCGGGGCGCGGTCGTCCTAACCGGCGCTATAGGTCGGTCAGGACGACCGCACCCGCGTACGTGTTGGACAACACGGGAGGAAGCGTGGGCTTCCCACGCTCTCCGTGACGAGGTCCCACCTCCGTCACGGATCGGTGACGGATCCGTCCCTCTCCCGTGACCCTCCCGCGAGTGTCCCTCCACACTCCCCTGAGACCCGGCCCTCTCGGCCACGGCCACAGCCTGCCCGGGCCGTGGCCGAGAGGGCCGCGTCCCTTTCCTCGTCCCTTTCCCCTCCCTCGCCACCCGCCCCCGGGCGCCAGCTTGCGAGGCCGCGTCCCTTCCCGTCCCTTTCACACCCCCGGCGCCGACCGCCGCGCCCGTCCGTCCCACCGCCTCCCGCCCAGACAAGAACCCGGCGGTACTCAATCTCACCCGTTCGGGACGTGCCGGTCGCCTGGCAATGGTTTATTGCATTGGCTTAATCGGTTACACAGTGTGAAGGTCTGTGTGACACACTCGCAGCGCTGTTCCTGAACTGGATTTGGACTGAAAGGGATCTAGATGCCTAGCACGACGAACGTCCTTGACGAGGCCCGCGAGCTCGTCGAGCGACGCCTTGCCGATCTTGACGAGGAGCGCCGCCGACTCGAGCGAGCCCTCGCGGAGCTCGGCGGGAAGATCAAACGGTCTCCCGGCCGACCGCGCGGCAGCGCTTCCGGGACCACCAAAGCCTCGACCGGCGCGCCGAAAAAACGTCGTCGCCGTCGCGGTGGCACCCGCGCCGATCAGGCCGTCGAGCTGATCACCTCGCAGCCCGGCATCAGTGCTTCCGACGTCGCCAAAACGATGAAAATCAAACCGAACTACCTCTACCGGGTGCTCGGCGATCTGGAGAAAGAGGGCCGCGTCAAAAAGGACGGCCGTCAGTACTACCCCGCCGGCTGACCTTCAGCAGCCCCACCGCCCTTCGCCTGGCGTTCGCGCTCAGCCACACCAGCCGTAGCTGACTGCGAACGCGACGAGGTCGGCGCGGGAATGCAGCGCTCCACGGGACGGGCCCCGTGCGGGTCCTCCAAGACGCTCAGCGCGAAGCGCGTCTTGGAGGACCCGCACGGGGCCCGTTTTCGCACTGCCTAGATCAGGCCCAGACTCGAGACCGCGTCGCGCTCCTCTTGGAGCTCGAAGACGCTTTTCTCGATGCGCTCGCGGGAGAAGTCGGGGATCTCGAGGCCCTGGACCACCGACCACTCGCCGCCGCTGCACTGGCAGGGCATGCCGCAGATGATGCCCTCGCCGATGCCATAGGAGCCGTCGGTCGGGACGCCCATCGACACCCAGTCACCGTCCGGCGTGCCGAGCACCCAGTCGTGGACGTGGTCGATCGCCGCGTTCGCCGCCGAGGCGGCGCTGGAGGCACCGCGCGCCTCGATGATCTCGGCCCCGCGTTTGGCGACCCGCGGGATGTACTCGTCGGCGATCCAGGCTTCGTCGTCCACCTGGTCCCAGGCGCTCTCACCGTCGACCTTGGCGTTCACCAGGTCCGGGTACTGGGTGGTGGAGTGGTTGCCCCAGCTGGTCATGTTCGTCACCGAGCTGACCCGCTTGCCGAGCTTGTTGGCGACCTGGATCTTCGCCCGGTTGTGGTCGAGGCGCATCATCGCGGTGAAGCGCTCGCGCGGCACGTCGGGCGCGTTCGACATCGCGATCAGGCAGTTGGTGTTGGCCGGGTTGCCGACCACCAGCACCTTGATGTCGTCGGCGGCGCCGGCGTTGATCGCTTCGCCCTGCGGCTTGAAGATGCCGCCGTTGGCCTCCAGTAGATCCGACCGCTCCATGCCCGGTCCGCGCGGCCGCGCGCCGACCAGCAGCGCGACGTTGGTGCCCTCGAAGGCGAGCTTCGGATCGTCGGTGATGTCGACGCGGTGGAGCAGCGGGAAGGCACAGTCGTCGAGCTCCATCGCGGTGCCCTCGGCCGCCTTGATCGCGTCGGGGATCTCCAGCAAGCTCAGCTCGACGGGGGTGTCGGGGCCGAGCATCTGTCCGCTGGCGATGCGGAACAGGAGGGCGTAGCCGATCTGCCCGGCGGCGCCCGTAACGGTGACCTTCACGGGGGTGCTCACGTTTATCTCCTCGGGGTCGGAATTGAACGGCGACGGCTAGGAGCTCGTCCCACCCATCGCCCGCTGCAGGTTGTCGTCGATCGACGCCAGGAACTCCTGCGTGGTCTGGTACGCCTGATCGCCGCCGACGAGCAGCGCCAGGTCTTTGGTCATCTTGCCTTCTTCGACCGTCTCGATGCAGACGCGCTCGAGGGTCTCGGCGAACTGCGAGACCTCCGGCGTGCCGTCCATCCGGCCGCGGGCCATGAGGCCGCGGGTCCAGGCGAAGATCGAGGCGATCGGGTTGGTGGAAGTCGGGTTGCCCTGCTGGTGCTGACGGTAATGACGGGTGACGGTGCCGTGCGCCGCCTCCGCCTCCACCGTCTTGCCGTCGGCGGTCATCAACACGCTGGTCATCAGGCCAAGCGAGCCGAACCCCTGCGCGACCGTGTCGGACTGCACGTCGCCGTCGTAGTTTTTGCACGCCCACACGTACCCGCCTTCCCACTTCAGGGCGGCGGCGACCATGTCGTCGATCAGCCGGTGTTCGTAGGTGATCCCGGCGGCCTCGAAGTCGGCCTTGAACTCGGCCTCGTAGACCTCGGCGAAGATGTCTTTGAAGCGACCGTCGTAGCGCTTCAGGATCGTGTTCTTCGTCGACATGTAGACGGGGTAGCCGCGGTCGAGGCCGTAGCGCATCGAGGCCCGCGCGAAGTCCCGGATCGAGTCGTCGAGGTTGTACATCGAGAGGGAGATGCCGCCACCGGGGAAGTCGTAGACGTCGAGCTCGATCGGCTCCGAGCCGTCCTTCGGCGTGAAGGTCATGGTCAGCGTGCCCTCGCCCGGCACCACCAGGTCGGTGGCGCGGTACTGGTCGCCGAAAGCGTGGCGGCCGATCACGATCGGCTTCGTCCAGCCCGGCACCAGGCGCGGCACGTTGGAGATGACGATCGGCTCGCGGAAGATGACGCCGCCGAGGATGTTGCGGATCGTCCCGTTCGGCGAGCGGTACATCTCCTTCAGGCCGAACTCCTCGACCCGCGCCTCGTCGGGCGTGATCGTCGCGCACTTGA
>JBPYFM010000125.1:0-8827 GCA_051986435.1 Solirubrobacterales bacterium
CGCCTCACGTCCCTGCACCGGCTCTCCCCCGCACCCCTCACGTCCTGGGCGCCTCATGGGGGTCACAGCCTGCCAGGACCCCCATGAGGCGCCCAGGACAGCCGCCGGCGCCGCGAAGTGGTGTGGACGGCCCGGCCCGAAGCGGTCCGGACGGCCCTGCCCGAAGTGGGTGGCGGAGCGGACGCCCGTCCCGAAGCGGTGCGGACGGCCGGAGCCGCAGTGGCGCGGACAGCCCGGCCCGAAATGGGTGCGGAGCGGACGCCCGTCCCGAAGCCGTGCAGACAGCCCGCCCCGAGCGGTGTGGGCGGCCCGCGCGCGCCCCAACTCAGTCCTTCGGACGTGATTCCCAGAATTCCTCGGCGCCCATCCTTTTGAGGCGCTGGTTGGCACCGCGAACCAGACAGAAGACCAGCAGCGCGGCGTAGGCCACCACACCCACGACACCGAAAGCCCAAATCACCAGCGGCGTCACGACGGTGAGGACGGCCGCGGCGATCCACACCCAGAGAGGCGGCGGCCAGTTGTCGGTTCCAGGCCAATACGGGATCACACCTAAATGCTACCCCGACGGTGCCGGCCTCGGGCACCGTCGGGAACCCGTTCGGCGCTGCTTACTCGGTGCTGATGCTCGGGTCCGCCTGGACCTTGTGCGGCACGACCATGAGGAAATTGCTCGTCGCGTCCTCGGCCAGGGCCAGGATGCGGTCGGCCTCGGAGTCCTGGCCGGTCGCCCGCAGCTCCTCGGCGTAGCCGGAGAGCAGCTCCTCGATGTCGAACAGAGCCTCGGAATCGAGGTCTTTCAGCTCGACTTTGGCGCCGCGGCCGAGGCGTCGTTCGATCGCGTCCGGGTCGATCCCGAAGGCGTTGAAGCGGACGTAGACGCGGCCGCCGGTCATCCCGGCGCAGGCCCAGGGGCCGATGTCGCCGAGGACGATCGCGCGCCCGGAGGTCATGTACTCGAAGGCGAACCCCTTGGCGTTGGCGCGGTCGACGATGCAGCCGCGGCTGTCGTCGATGTCCCCCTCGGGCTCGCCGCCCAGCACCACGTCGGCGCCGGAGAGCCGGATGCAGAAGCGCGAGTCGGCCGAGCCCTGGACGTAGAGCTTGCCGCGCTGGGCGCCGTAGGCGAAGGACTTGCCGACCGAGCCGTTCAGGCGCTTGCCGTTCGCGCCCTTGCCCTTGAGGATCGAGATCGAGCCGCCCAGCATCGTCTTGCCGACGCCATCCTGGGCGCCGCCCTCGACCCGCAGCGAAACGCCATAGGAATTGAAAGCGCCGAGTCCTTGACCCGCGACGGAGCCGCCGTTGAACTCGAGGCTGGCGAGGATCTCGTCGCTCGGCGCGGGGCCGTCTTCGAAGATCCGCGAGCGCGCGAGCGCGCCCGCCAGCTCGGTGCCGAGCACGCGGTCGTTGGCGTCCGTCGGCCGCGGAAACTCGCTCCGCACGGGAATGGCGCTCCCGCCCAGAATGGCCGGCGCCAGCCGGGCGATCTCCGCCGAGGCCGCCTTGGCCTCCATGCGGATCGGCCGGGCGACGACGAGGCCCGCCTCGGCGCGGGTGTCCTCGAACTCCTCGGCGACCGGCAGGTCGAGCGGCTCGAGGTCCAGGTACTCCTCCAGCGGCGTGATCAGCGGCGTCAGGTCGATCTTGTCCTGCATCGCCACCTGCTCCAGCAGGTCATAGCGGCCGACCAGGTCCTGGGCCCGGGTGTAGCCGAGCGAGGCGACCACCTCCTTGACCTCCTCGCCCATCGCGGCGAAGAAGCGGGCGCAGCTCTCGGCCGAGCGGTCGACCTCCTGCGGGGTGAACTTCTTCAGCCCGTGCTCGGCGGCCTGCTCGGTGGTCTCGATCTGCGTCGCGATGCCGACGTGGCAGGTGTCGAGCTGGCAGCCGCGGCAGATCGTGCAGCCGAGGCTGACCATCGCCAGCGTGCCGAAGCCGACCCGGTTCGCGCCGAGGCAGTGGAGCTTGACGATGTCGTGGCCGGTGCGGTAACCGCCGTCGGCCCAGATCTCCACGCGGTTGCGGAGCCCCGCCTCCATCAGCGCCTGGTGCACGGCGCGGGTGCCGATGTCCGACGGCAGCCCGACGTGACGGAGCGCGTGCTGGCGCGCCGCGCCGGTGCCCCCCTCGAAGCCCGACAGGGTGATGATGTCGGCGCCCGCCTTGGCGATGCCGAGGCCGATCGTGCCGATGTTCGGCACCACCGGGACCTTGACCGAGACGCGCACGTCCGGGTTCACGGTCTTCAGCTCGTCGATCAGCTCGGCCAGGTCCTCGATCGAGTACAGGTCGTGGTTGTTCGACGGCGAGATCAGGTCGGTGCCGGGCGCCGCGTTACGGGCGGCGGCGACCTTCTCGGAGACCTTCTTGCCGGGCAGGTGGCCGCCCTCGCCGGGCTTCGCCCCCTGGCCGATCTTGATCTCGGCGACGTAGGAGCTGTTCACCATCTCGGCCGAGACGCCGAAGCGCCCCGACGCGATCTGCTGCCCGCGCCAGTTGCGGTACTGGCCGTACATGTCTTTGATCTCGCCACCCTCGCCGTTCATGCAGAGGATGTTGGTCGCCTTGGCCGCGTCGGCGTAGGCGCGGAACGCCGGTTCCGACTGCGAGCCGAAGCTCATCGAGGAGATGACGATCGGATAATCGTGGTGCCCGACGCCGGCGTCGACCTCGCTCGGATCGACCGCGGGACGGTCGCCCTTCAGCGCCATGATGTGGCGCATCGAGATCGGGGTCTGCTTCTCCAGGTCGCGGACCTTCTCCGAGTATTCCTCGTAGGTCCCGCTTCCGTTCGCCGTCGCGATCGCGAACTTGTAGACCTTCGGGTAGAAGCGGAAGGTCTTCGCCGGTTTCGCCGTCGCGTCGTCGCCCGCCAGCGCCTTGGCGCGCTCGTTGGTGTCGGCGTCGAGCTCGGCGAACCCGGTGCCGCCCACCTCGGTCGCAGCAAATGCTTTGGTCTGGAAGATCTCGGCCAGCTCCGGCTTCACCCCGATCGAGGAGAACTGGCGCGCGTAACCGCGCACCTCGTGGATGCCGATCGTCGAGATCACTTTCTCGATGCCTTTGGTGAGCGCCGCGCAGAGGTTCGACACGTCCTTCTCGTAGTCCTCGACGCAGATCACTTCGATCATCACGTAGGGGCAGACGCCGTTGGCGCCGAGGCCCAGCGCCAGCATCACGTCGTGGACGTTGCGCAGTGCCGCCGAGCGCAGCACGATCCCGCAGCGCCGCCGCAGGTTGGTTTCGCCGCGCTCGACCTTGAACTGCTTCAGCGCCTGGTCGACCGCCGAGGTCGCCAGGTGCGGGTCGAGATAGCGCCGCTCGCCGTCGTAGACGGTGCGGTCGGTGAGGATCAGGAGCTCCGCCCCGTTGCGGACCCTCTTCACCGCCTCGTGCTTGATCCGCTCGATCGCGCCCGCCGTCGTCTCCGACTCGAGCAGGGAGATGTCGACGGCGGCGGCGCGGCCGCGGAACTCCTCCCAGAGGTCCTCGAGCAGGTAGGTGTGGTGCTCGCGGGCGATCTTCCGGTAGGTCTTGTCGGAGAGCGGCGCGAGGCCGTGGTGCCCGCCGAGGATCACCGGGAAGGCGGTTTCGACCGTCGCCGTGTCCTCGGCGGCCGAGTCGAAGGAAGGCCGCCGCCCGAACAGGGTGCGGGTGGAGAAGTGCTCCAGCTCTCGTTCGCGGTCGAGCGCCGGATTGGTGACGACCGCGACCGTCTCCTTGAAGTAGTCGGCGAGGTTCTGCCGCTCCGGCGAGAGCGCCGCCAGCGGGCCGTCGTATCCGAGCGAGCCGACCGGCTCGGCCCCGTTGGAGGCCATCTGCTGGACCAGTTTCACGTCGTCGCGCTGCCAGCCGAAGCCGGCCAGGATGCGGTCTTCGACCTTCACCGGCTCGGCCGGGCCGGCTTCCGAGTAGCCCGGGACGTCGGCGCCCTCGAGCGGGCCGCCGCATTCCAGCGCCCGCTCGTACGGCCCGACCGTGTCGACCCCGTTGCGCTTCAGCCAGCGATCCTTGACGATGCGCAGCATCTCGGCGTGCGGGTGCAGGGACGAAGCGCGCGCGACGCGGTCGATCATCACCATCGTCTTCTCGCCCGGCGCCATCGGCTGGGGCTCGGAGACCATCTTGCTCACCGGGACGACGCCGGGCTCGGAGCTGAAGACGAAGTCCGACTCCGTCTCCACCTTCCACAGCGGGCGCAGGCCCATCGCGTCGGCGGAGAAGACGCATTCGTCGCCGTGGCGGGCGATCAGCGCGACCGGGCCCTGGGCGAACGGCCCCATCGTCTGGTGCAGGTACATGTAGAAGGCGCGCAGCTCCTCGGGGAGCTCGCGGATCACGTCGACGATCGGCGGCAGCACCATCTCCATCGCCTCGGCGAGCGAGAGCCCCTCGCGGCTGACCATCGTGTCGATCGTCAGGTTCAGGTCCTGGGAGTCCGACGCGCCGGGGGTGATCGCGACGGCCAGCATCTTCGCCTCCTGGCGGAGCTGTTCGATCGTGTTGATCTCGCCGTTGTGGCCGAGGGCCGAGAACGGCTGCACGCGCTTGAACGACGGCCAGGTGTTGGTCGAGTAGCGGTTGTGGCCGAAGGCGCCGACGGTCTCGAAGCGCGGGTCGGTCAGGTCCGGGTAGTAGGCGCCGAGGACGTTCGGCGCGCCCATCACCTTGTAGACGCAGGTGGTCCCGGAGAAGGAAGGCACGTGGACGCCGAGGCGGCGCTCCAGCTCCAGCAGCAGCTCGAAGACGACCGCGTCACGGTGCTCGGGATCGGAGACGAGCCCGGCGACCTGCCAGAAGACCGGCTCCTCCTCGCGCGCGGTCGGGCCGAGCGCGGTCGAGTCGACCTTGCCCTCGCGCTCGGCGAGGATCCGGAAGCCGCCCTCCGCGAGCAGCTCGCGGGCGTCGTGCTTGATCTTCTCGGGCGACTGCGAGCGCTCGATGAAGACGTGGGCGACGGCGAAGGCGTCGTCGAGCGTGAGGGCCGGGTCGTGGCCGCCGGAACGGACCTCCTCGGCCCAGATCTTCCGCGGCAGGTCGAGCATCAGGCCGCAGCCGTCGCCCTCCCCGTCGACGTTGCCGGCCCGGTGGAGCATCTTCTGCAGCGCCGGGATCGCCAGCTCGATCGGTTCGTGGCTGGGCGTCGCGTCCTTGCGCACGGACGCGTAGATCGCGCAGGCGTCGTTCTCTTCGACGCTCGGCGGCGAGACGAGTGGCTTATAAGGACGATCCCACTTGTAGGGCTCGACCGGCTTGGCACGCTCGACGCGCGGAGCGTCGGACTCACGACTGGGCATATCTACCTCCCGGGATCCACGCCTTCTTCGAGCGGGCGCGCGACGGGTTTGCAGGGCTCCCGGATTATAGGGAGGCCCTAAAGCGCCGCTTAAAGCGTCCGCGGAAAGCGGCGGTATGCGGGGATTTCCGCGGACTCAGGCGCGGCTCAGCCACCCCACGAGGGTTCGTAGCCGCCCGGCACGAGGACCTTTTCGGGACCGCCGCTCCAGGGGACGGTGACTACCTTCGGCTTCGGGTTGCCGCCGAAGCCGAGGCCGACGGTGCCGAGCACGGTCGAGCCGTCGGGCGAGAGCGCGGCGCCCTGAAGCCCCGTCTCCGGGTTCTTCGTCAGCTTCTTTTCGGCTCCGGTCACGGTGCTCAGCGCGACCGCGTAGCTCTGGTCCTCGCCGCTGAACTCGGTCAGGAGGCGGGCGCCGTTTTCCGACCAGGCGACCGGCGTCAGGCCGGTGGACAGCGGGCTGGGCTTGGTGTGGGACAACTGGCTGATCCGTTGGCCTTCGTCGTTCATAGCGAAGAGCTGGCCGGGTGGCACTTCGTAGCGGTTCTTGACGTTGCCGAAGCGCACGAAGGCGATCTGGTCCTTCGGGCCCCAGAGCGGGAACCCGGACCTCTGGCCGTGCGTCAGCGCCTTCGGCGCCCCGTCGCCGAGCGTGTAGCGGAAGACGTCGCTCTTCAGCGCGTATTCCGTGTGGGAGACGCCGTAGACCAGTTCGTCGCTTTCCGGCGAGAAGCTGACCCCGTTGAAGTAGCCGGTGGCGACCTTTTCGCGCTTCGTCGACTTCGCGTCGATGACGAGCAGGGTCTTGGGACCGTTCAGCGGCCCGGTGACCGCGGCCACCTTGGTGGAGTCCGGCGACCAGGCGAAGACGAAGCTTTCCGCCCAGGGGTTCAGCAGCCGCTCACTCTTGTGGATGTCCACCTGGTAGAGCCGCAGTTCGCCGAGCCCGTTCTTCGTCGCGCGTTCGTAGGCGACCCATTCGCCGTTCGGCGAGACGTGCGAGTTGCGCCCGAGCCCCACCTGCCGTGCCCCCTTGCCGTTGTCTTCGGCGACGTAGACGCGCGGCTTCTGGATCCCCTTGGTGTAGGAGAGCGTCGCGTGCGCGGCCGCGGGCAGGACGAGCAGCGCGGCGACGCCGAGGAGCGCGGCCAGGGTCCTTTGCCGGATCATCGGATCAGCCGCCCCAGGACGGTGAGAACCCGCCCGACACCAGCACCTTCGGCTTGCCGCCCTTGTACGGGACCGAGGCGATCTTCAGCGAGTTGCTGCCGCCTTCGAAGCCGCCGATGTAGCCGAGCACCGTCTTGCCGTTCGGGGTCAGCGCGACGCCCGCGAAACCGGTCTCGGTGTTCTTCGGGCTCAGATTCTTTTCCGCCCCCGTCTTCGGGTTGACCGCCACCGCGTAGCTCGTGTCCTGGCCGCCGAACTCGGCGAGGAGCTGGTTGCCGGAGGCCGACCACGCGGTCGGGAAGAGGCCCACCGTGAGCTGCCCGACCTTGGTGTGGGTGAGGCGCTTGACGCCCTTGCCGTTCGCGTTCATCAGGAAGAGGTCGTTCTTCGGCCCGTACTTGCGCTGCTTCGCGTTCAGCTGCTTGACGAAGACGATCTGCCCTTGCGGCCCCCAGAGCGGCCAGCCGGAGATGTGGTCGTGGGTCAGGGTCGAGGTCGGCCCGCCGGTGACCGGATCGCGGACGACGTCGGTCTTGCCCGGGTAGTCGCCGTTGGTCAGACCGAAGACGACTTCGGTCGAGTCCGGGGAGAAGCTGACGCCGTTGAAGTAGCCGGTCGCGATCCGGGTCGCCTTGCCGGTTTCGACGTCGACCACGTAGAGCGTCCGCTTGCCGAGTTCGCCGCCGCGCAGCGCCGCCACCATGGTCGAGTCCGGCGACCAGGCGAACGTATAGCTTTCGCGCCAGGGCGAGAAGATCGTCCTCGTCTTCCCGGTCGCGAGGTCGTAGAGCTTCATTTCCGGCCCAGCCTTGCCGTTCGCTTCGCGTTCGAAGGCGACCAGCTTGCCGTCGGGCGAGACTTTCGCGTTGGTCCCCGCGCCGATCGTCTTCGCCCCCTTGCCGTTGTTCTGCGCGACCACGACGTGCGGATGGAACACGTGGGTCACGTAGGCGAGCGTCGCCTGCGCCCCGGCCGGCACGGCCAAGAGCGCCACGAGGGCGGCGAGGAGGACGGACAGCTTGAGCTTCGGCGAGATCGGCATCGCGCGAGCCTATCCGCGCCGCAGGCGGTAGGAAAAGCTCTCCCACCCATTCGTCCAGCCCCCGCACTCCCCTTTCCCTATGGACGCCTGGCGTCCATAGGGAACAGCTGCGGCGTCAGAGCTCGGGGACGTCGGCGCCGAGCGGTTCGAACGGCAGGCGCCTGACCTCGGCCCAGCCCTCGCAGCGCTCCTTCAGCGCCGCCGCGACGCCGCCCGCCTCCTCCCAGGTCGTCCAGACGAGGACGGTGGGCCCGGCGCCGGAGATCGTCGCCCCCAGCGCTCCCAACTCCCCGGCCGCGTCGACGATCCCCATCGAGCGCGGGTAGAGCCCACGCCGGCGATCCTGGTGGATGCGGTCGTGGAGGCCGCGGGACACTAGATCCAGGTCGGCGCTCCGCAGTCCCAGGACCAGGAGCGCCGCGGCGGAGACGTTGGCGACCGCGTCGGCCAGCGGCAGCTGTGCCGGGATCGCCTCCCGCGCCAGCTTGGTCGACACTTCCTCCCCCGGGATCACGACGATCCCCTCGAGCCCCTCCGGCGGGTCGAACCGCGCCGCGAATGACTGGGCGCCGCCCGCCTCGCACAACACGAACCCGCCGTAGATCGCCGCGGCCACGTTGTCGGGATGGCCCTCGATCTCGGTCGCCCGCGCCAGCAGCTCCTCCCGCGACAACGCCAGCTCGAAGAGGTGGTCGGCGGCCGCCAGCCCGGCGACGATCGCCGCCGAGCTCGACCCCAGCCCCCGCGCCAGCGGGATCTCCGAACGCAACCGGAACGCGATCCCGTCCGCCGGGTGCAGCGTCTCGAACGCCCGCACGATCAGGTTGTCCCGCCCCGCCGACACCTCGAGCCCACCCGGATCGAACGAGAACTCCCCCGTCTCTTCCACCTCCAGCTCCAGGTGCATCGCCATCGCCGCCGCCATCGCGTCGTACCCCGGCCCAAGGTTGGCCGAGGAGGCAGGAACGCGGACGAGTCGGTGGCGCGCGGTCATCGCGCCGTACCGTATTGGGCGGGGCTCCAGATCGCTTCGGGATGGGCGCCCGCGCCACTTCGGGCCGGGCCGTCCGCACCACTGCGGGGCGCGGGTGGGGCGTCCTGGGCGCCTCATGGGGGTCCTGGCAGGCTGTGACCCCCATGAGGCGCCCGGGACGTGAGGGGTGCGGGAGGGTTCCGTCACAGGGACGTCGCGAAGTCGGACTTACGTGAGGGAGCTCCCACGCTCGGCCCGATGTCGGACCTACGTCGGAGTCCAAGGGGAGAGATCCCACACCTGGGCCCGATCCGTGACGAAGATGCCGGGAACGTCACACGCC
>JBPYFM010000126.1:0-21163 GCA_051986435.1 Solirubrobacterales bacterium
CCGCCCCTCGGCCGTCCTCGCCCCGCCCCTCGGCCGTCCCTCGCCCCGCCCCTCGGCCGTCCCTCGCCCCGCCCCTCGGCCGTCCCTCGCCCCGCCCCTCGGCCGTCCCTCGCCCCGTCCCTCGGCCGTCCCTTTCCCCGTCCCTCGCCGCCCCGCTACGCCCCGGCCAAGAAATCGTCCGCCAGCACCGCCACGACCCGCGGCAGGGAGCCGAGCGTGCGTTGCAGCTCCAGCTGGCGGTGGGCGCCGGTGCGGTCGGCGAGGCGGGCGACGGAGTCGAGCTCGGCGGCGCAGCCGAGGGCCTCGGCGTGGGGGCGGCAGAGGAGCAGGAGGTCGGCGAGGAGGTCGCGGGCGGGCACCCGCGCGTCGAGGTCGCGGGCGATCAGCTCCGCGCCCATCCCGTCGCGGGCGGCGAGGAAGCGGTTCTCGTCGAGGACCTCGGGCGGGATGCCGCAGTCGTAGGTGTGGGCGCCTTCCTCGACCTCGAGGCGGACGATCGACTGGACCAGGGCGGCGAGGGCGGCGGTGTCGGCGAGGGTCGTCTGGGCGTCCATGATCCGCACCTCGACCGTGCCGAAGCGCGGCTGGGGCCGCACGTCCCACCAGAGGAAGGTCGGCTCGGGCACGGCGTCGGAGCGGATCAGCACGTCGACCGACTCGACGTACTCCTCGTAGGAGCGGAAGGCGCGCGGGACGCCGACCCGCGGGAAGGCCTGGAAGAGCGGCGTGCGGGCGGAGCCGAGGCCGGTGTCGCGCCCCTGCCAGAAGGGTGAGTTGACGGAGAGCGCGAGCAGCAGCGGCAGCTCCGAACGCAGTCGGTTGGCGGCGTGGATCACCTGCTCGGGGTCGGGGACGCCGACGTGGACGTGGAGGCCGAAGGTCGGCTCCCGCCGCGCCAGCTCGCGCATCGAGCCGTAGACGAACTGGTAGCGCTCGCCCGCCGAGACGACGATCTCCTGCCAGACCGCGAAGGGGTGGGTGCCGGCGCTCGCCGCCCGCATCGAGAGCGGTTTCAGCGTCTCGTCGAGCTCGCGCCGCAGCGCCCCGAGTTCTTCGATCGCATCGCCGATCCGGCCGTGGACGCCGGTCTGGATCTCGAGCGCCGACCCGTGCGTCTCGGCGGTGAAGCGGTTGTCGCGCGAGTGGGGGAGGCGCGGGAGCACCGAGTCGATGCGGTGGGCGAGCGCCCAGGTGAGCTGGTCGAGGAGCATCACCTCCTCCTCGATCCCGACCGTGTAGGCGCCCTCTTCGTGCGGAGCCGGCCAGCTCGCCCAGGCCGGCAGCGTCGTCCCGGCGGACTCCGCCGTCACGCGACCTCGCGCCGCCGCGCGGCCCGCTCGTATTCGACGCCGTCGTCGCGGCAGGCTTCGACGAAGCTGCGGAAGAGCGCCGCCTCGGGTTCCCGGTGCAGGAGCGTCTCGGCGTGCCACTGGACGCCGATCAGGAAGCGGCGGCTCGGGTCCTCGATCGCCTCGACCGTGCCGTCGGGCGCGCGGGCGCTGACTCGCAGCCCCTCGCCGAGGCGGTCGATCGCCTGGTGGTGGAAGGAGTTGACGTCGGCGATCCCGACCTCGTCGCCGCCGAAGGCCTCGGCGAGCTTCGAGCCCGGGTCGACCTCGACCGGGTGGCTCGGCTCGGTCCCCGGGTTGGTCTGACGGTGGGCGACGTCCGAGCGCAGGTCGGGCAGGTGCTGGTGGAGTGCCCCGCCGCGGACGACGTTCAGCGCCTGGGTGCCGCGGCAGATCGCCAGGATCGGCATCTCGCGGGCGTCGGCGCGGGCGGCGACGGCGAGCTCGAAGCGGTCGAGGTCGGGCTCGGTCGGGCCCAGCTCGGGATGCGGCTCGGCCTCGTACAGCGCCGGGTCGATGTCGGGGCCGCCGGACAGGCAGATGCCGTCGATCCGGTCGAGCAGCGGCTCGATCGCCTCGGTGTCCATGGGCGGGATGACCAGCGGCAGCCCGCCTGCCGCCTCGATCCCGCGCAGGTAGGGCAGGCCGAGGGCCAGCTCGACCTCGCGCGGCTCGCTCTCGGGGGCAGGATGGACCCGCTCCTTGGGACGGATTTCGGAGGTCGTGACCCCGATCAGCGGACGTTGTCGCAGCGATGCCAAGGAGCGTCGCTTCATACCACGTCCTCCGCCTCCCGGCCGAGGATCCAGGTGTCCTTGGACCCGCCGCCCCGGGAGCTGTTGACGACCATCTCCTCTGCTTCCTTGGCGTAGCGGGTGAGGCCGCCCTGCATCGCCGAGGGCTCGCCCGCCGCCGGCGACAGCAAGTAAGGGCGCAGGTCGACGCGGCGCGGGGCGAGCCCGCCGCCGACCACCGTCGGATGGGTGGAGAGCGCCACCAGCTCCTGGGCGACGAAGCGCTCCGGGCGCCGCCGCACGAGCCCGATCACCTTGCGGCGCTCGCCCTCGGTGGCGCGCGGCATGATCGTCACGCCGTGGCCGCCGAAGCCGTCGCGCGGCTTCACCACCAGCTCGTCGAGGCGGCCGACCACCTCTTCGCGCGCCTCGGGATCGGAGAGGTCGTAACTCGGCACCGAGTGCAGCCGCGGCTCCTCGCCGAGGTAGAAGCGGACCATGTCCTCGACGTAGGCGTGGGCGAGCTTGTCGTCGGCGAGCCCGGTGCCGATCGCGTTGACGATCCGCAGTCGCCCCGATTCCAGAGCCGGGGCGAGGAGGGCGCCGAGCGGCGTGAGCGAGCCGCCGCGGTCGGTGAGGCGGTCCTCGTCGAGGCGGCGGTAGAGGACGTCGAGCTGCAGGCGCTCGCGGCCGACGTGGGCGTGGAGGCGGCCGCGCGCCCGGGAGAGCTGCCCAGGGGTGACGAGCGGGATCGAGAGTTCTCGGGCGAGCCGCTGGTGCTCGTAGTAGGCGCCGCTTTCGGGACCGTCGGTGAGGATCGCGGCGGCCGGTTCGGCGGCGTGGGCGGAGGGCGCGGCGGCCCGGATCGCCTCGCCGAGGCGCGCGACGTAGGCGTCGGGGCGGCGCAGCCCGCGCGTCGTCTCGGGGCCGAGCTCCGGGCCCACGGCTTCGCGCACCGCGATCGCGTAGGTGGCCCCGGAGGGCATCCGCAGATTGTCCTCCAGCACCAGGAGCTCCCCGCGCGCGTCGCGGATCAGGTCCATGCCCGCGACCGTGGCGGGCGGCACCGCCGGATCGAGCAGTCCCCGCATCCGCGGCTCGTACCCCTGGGAGGTCTCCAGCAACCGGCGCGGCACGATCCCCTCGGCGAAGATCCGCTGGTCCCCGTAGGCATCGAGGAGGAAGGCATTCAGCGCCCGCGCCCGCTGCAGGAGCCCCGCCTCGAGCGCCTCCCACTCGGCCGCGTCGATCACCCGCGGCACCGGGTCGACCGTCATCGGCGCGCCCGGGCCGAACGAAAGGCCGATCTCCCGGACGTTCGACCGGACGCGCTCGCGCAGCTCCACCAGGTCTTGCCGCGCGAGCGCGTCCATCACCGTCGCGTAGGGAGGGCGCGCGGTGCCGGTCTCGGCGAACGCCTCGTCGAAGTGCCCCGCATCCAACGGGTACACGCCGGCGCCGGGAAAGGGTCGGGCCGGATTCAAGGTCGTCGCCATGCTCGCAAGGTATGGACCAGCTACCCGACTCGGCATGGCCCAAAGTCGAAAAAGCCGGGGACCGGGACTGGACGGGTGGAGGGTGGGGGGCGGCCGTGCGAGGGGGGCGGGGCGGCCGTGCGACGGGGGAGGGGCGGCCGTCCGAGTTGCGCTCCGTGGGCGGCCGTCCGAGGGAGGTCCTGGGCGCCTCATGGCGGTCCTGGCAGGCTGAGACGCCATGAGGCGCCCAGCGGGAGGGTTTCGTGGGAGAGGCGGCGAGGGTTCGTCACGAACTCCGGGCTTCCGTCACGGTCTCTCACGCATCGGACCTCCGGGACGGCCGCGACGGGGGCGCCCGTGGAGCTTTACCGCCTCATTGGGACGGTAAGGCTCCACGGGTGCCTGTGGCGACTTACTCGGTCATAGACCGAGTTTCGCGCCACAGCAAGGTCTTGAGTGGTGGGAAGGCATGAGGAAGACGGGAGGAAGCGTGGAGTTCTCAAGGTCTTCGTGACGAGGTCCGACTTCCGTGACGGTTCCGTGCCACTCCCGTGACGCCCCCGTCCCTCTTCCTCCACCCCTCACGGACCCGGCCCTCTCGGCCACGGCCACAGCCTGCCAGGGCCGTGGACGAGAGGGCCGGGTCCCTCGTGCTTCGGGCGACAGCTTGGGAGGGCCGCGTCCCGCGGGCCCCGGACGACAGCTTGAGAAGGCCCCGAGCCCCCCCGCCCCAGCCCCTACAAAACCGTCGTCGGCCGCTCGTCCTCCTCCATCGGGCTCGGGGGCTCCCCGGGTTCGTCGGTGATCTCCGCTTCCCAGCGTTCGATGATCGGCAGGCGCCAGGCGAGGGCGGCGATCGTCAGGCCGATCGCGGCGGCGAGGAGGGAGAGGAACCACTGGGTCGCGTCGAGGATTTCGAGTTCGAAGAAGTTGCGGACCGGTTCGGCGGCGAGCATCAGGGCGTAGAGGGCGCCGAGGCCGGCGACCATCGCCAGCATGTAGCTCTGGATCGCGATGTGCTCGCGGCCGGGGCCGCGCTCCAGCAGGAGGACGAAGGAGAGGCCGAGGACGATCAGCGTGGTCGTCGCCGCCGTGCGCCCGGCGGCGAGGCCGCCCCCGGCGACCGTGTTGACGAGGACGCAGGAGATGATCGAGCCGATCCCGGTCGCGACGCCTGCGGGGATGGCGAAGGCGGCCAGCGCGCGGATCAGATGGCCGCGGTAGAGCGGGCCGTCGGAGGGCGCCAGGGCGAGGACGAAGGAGGGGATGCCGATCGTCAGGAAGGCGGCCATCGTCAGGTGGCGGGGGAGGAAGGGGAAGGCGAACCCGGGCACCGCGACGAGCACGATCAGCGTTGCCGCGTAGACGGACTTGGTGAGGTAGAGGCGGCCGAGGCGGTGGATGTTGCGGGCGATGCGCCGGCCCTCGCCGATCGCCTCCGGCAGCCGTCTGAACTGGTCTTTGAGCAGGACGACGTCGGCGACGCCCTTGGTCACCTGCGTGCCCGAGCCCATCGCGACCGCCATCCGCGCCTGCTTCAGCGCCGGCACGTCGTTCACCCCGTCGCCGATCATCGCCACGTAGCGCCCGGCGGCGACCAGGGCGGCCACCAGCGCTTTCTTCTGGTCCGGCTTGATCCGGCAGAAGATCGTGTTGGCGAGCGCGACCTCCTGCAGGGCCTCGGGGTCGTCGGGGAGGTCGGGGCCCTCGACCACGCCCGCGTCGCGCGGCACGCCGACGGCGTAGGCGACCGCGGTCACGGTCGCCGCCGCGTCGCCGGAGATCAGCTTCAGGTCGACTTCCTGGTCGCGCATGAAGGCGATCGTCTCGGCGGCGTCCTCGCGCAGCGTCTCCTCCATCACCACCAGGGCGACCGGGGTGAGGCGCGGGGCCGGACTGGACGACGGGTCGTCCGGCAGCGGCTCGCCGCTGCGGCCGAAGGCGACGACGCGCCGCCCCGCCTCGGTCTCCTCGCGGAGCTTCGTCGCCAGCCGCGGCGGCAGCACCAGCGCGCCCGCCTCTTCGAGCACGTCGGGCGCGCCCAGCACGAAGGTCCCGGCGCCCGCCCCGTTGCCCGCCAGCGAGAGGCCCGACCACTTGTACTCGGACGAGAAGGGGACCTCGGCACTCACCTGGCCCGGGTCGCCGGGATAGCGCTCGGCGATCGTCTCCAGGGTCTTGTTGCGGTCCCCGGCGCTTGCCGCGAAGCGCCCCAGCACCGCCGCGCCGACCGCCGGGTCGACGTCGTCGGCGAACTCGACGCCGCGCAGGCGCAGCTCGCCCTCGGTCAGCGTGCCGGTCTTGTCGACGCAGATCGTGTCGACCGAGGCGAGGCTCTCGGTCGCGCTCATCTGCTGGATCAGCGTGTCCTTGCGGGCCAGGCGCACGGCGGCGACGGCGAAGGTGACGCTCATCAGCAGCACGAGGCCCTCCGGGATCAGCGTCACCAGCCCTGCGGTCGCCGTCTCGGCGGCGCTCTGCAGGCCGACGGCGCGGATCTTCAGGCTGAAGATCAGCAGGATCGCCAGCGGGATCATCGTGTAGGTGGAGACGACGATCACCCGGTTCACCTCCTCCTGGAGCGGCGAGAGCGGGTGGCGGAAGGCTTTCGCCTCGCCCGCCAGGCGGCCGGCGTAGCTCTTCTCGCGGACCGCCTCGACCTCGTAGTGGCCCGAGCCGGAGATCGCGAAGGAGCCGGAGAGCACCTCGTCGCCGCGCTCCTTGCGGATGCCGTCGGCCTCGCCGGTGAGCATCGACTCGTCGACCGTCAGCCCGCGGCTGGAGAGCACGCGGCCGTCGGCGACGAGCTGGTCGCCCGGGCTGATCGCGACGAGGTCGCCGGGGACCACCTCGTCGGCGAGCAGCTCGACCGGGTTGCCGTCGCGGATCACCCGCGCCCGCGGCGCCACCAGCACCGCGATTTCGTCCAGGGTCTTCTTCGCTTTCAGCTCCTGGCGGATGCCGATGTAGGAGTTGATGACCGCGATCAGGCCGAAGAGCGAGTCGGCGTACAGCCCCAGCGCGAGGTCGAAGACGAAGAAGACGGCGATGATCGCGTTGAAGAGCGTGAAGACGTTGCCCGCGACGATGCTCGAGGTGGAGCGGGAGCTGGTCTCCGGCGGCGGCCCCAATTTGCGCAGGCGCGCCTCCGCCTCCTTGGTCGTCAGACCGGTGTCCGGGATCGCGGTAGCCGTCGCCACCCGCCTATTGAATAGGGTTGCGGTCGGATGGGGGTGAAGCTGGGCGTCAACCTGGGCTATTGGGGGGTAGGGCCTGCCGGCGAGGAGGCTCTGGAGCTCGTGCGCGCGGCCGAGGGGCTGGGCTACGAGTCGGTCTGGGTGGCGGAGTCCTACGGCTCCGACGTGGTCAGCGTGCTCGCCTGGCTGGCCGGGCAGACGACGACGATCAACCTCGGCGCGGCGATCATGCAGGTGCCGGCGCGGCCGCCCGCGGCGGCGGCGATGGCCGGCGCGACGATCGACAAGCTCTCCGGTGGGCGGTTCCTCTTCGGCTTCGGGCCGAGCGGCCCGCAGGTGTCGGAAGGCTGGTATGGGGTGCCCTACGCCAAGCCCTGGGGCCGGACCCGCGAGTACATCGAGGTGGTGCGCAAGATCGTCGCCCGCGAAGGCCCGCTGGAGCACCACGGGCCGCACTACGACCTGCCGCTGGAGGGCGGCGAGGGCAAGGCGCTGAAGCTGAACTTCCACCCGCTGCGAAACTCGATACCGGTGTTCGTCGGCGCGATCGGGCGCAAATCGGTGGAGATGGCGGCGGAGGTCGCCGACGGCTGGATCCCGATCTTCTTCTCGGTGGACAGCTTCCAGCAGACCTGGGGGGAGCACCTGGAGGCGGGCTTCGCCAAGGGCGGGCGGACGCGCGCGGACCTGGAGGTGTCGCCGAGCCTGCAGGTGGCGATCGACGGCGACCTCGAGGCGGCGAAGAACATGGTCAAGGCCGGGCTGATGCTCTACCTCGGCGGGATGGGGTCGCGGAAAACCAACTTCTACGTCGACCTGGCGCACCGCTTCGGCTTCGGCGAGGTGGCCGACGAGGTGCAGCGACGCTTCCAGGCGGGCGACCGGGGCGGCGCCTTCGAGGCGCTGCCGGACGAGATCGTCGCGGCGACCTCGCTGGTCGGGACGGAGGCCGAGGTTGCAGATCGGGTGGAGCGCTTCGCCGCCGCCGGCGTGGATCGCCTGATCGTCTCACCGGTCCATGTAGAGCGGGATGAGCAGCTCCACACGCTGGAGCGATTGGCCGCGATGGCCGACGCCGGCGTGGCGGGTTGACCCAGGCAACCAACAAGGCAAGCACCGAATCGCATAAGGTTCCGCGCCGCATGCTGGAGATCGGAGTGCCGAAAGAGACCGCCGAGGGGGAGCGCCGGGTCGCGCTCGTCCCCGATGTCGTCCGCTCGTTGAAGAAAAAGAACGAGAAGGTCGACGTGCTGATCGAGTCCGGGGCCGGGGAGGCCGCCGGGCATCCCGACGCGCAGTACACCGACGCGGGCGCCGAGATCGCCCCGGCGGAGCAGATCTGGAACGCCGACGTCGTCCTGCGGGTCGCCGTGCCGAGCGCCGAGGAGATCGGGCGGCTGGGCTCGAACCAGATCTACGTCTCGCACCTGAACCCGTGGGTCGCCGCCGACACCAACAGGGCGCTGGCGGCCTCCGGCGCGACCGCCTTCGCGATGGAGGCGATCCCGCGGACGACGCGCGCCCAGGCGATGGACGCGCTCTCCTCGCAGGCCGCCGCCGCGGGCTACGCGGCGATGCTGATCGCCGCCCGCGAGTCGGGCCGCTTCTTCGGCATGATGACCACCGCCGCGGGCACCGTGCCGCCGGCGAAAGTCCTCGTCCTCGGCGCCGGCGTCGCCGGGCTGCAGGCGGTCGCGACGGCGAAGCGCCTCGGCGCGATCGTCACCGGCTTCGACATCCGCCGCGCCGCCTGGGAGCAGATCGCCTCGCTCGGCGGGCGGCCGCTGGAACTCGACTTCATCCCCGACGCGGAGGGCGAGGGCGGTTACGCGCGCCCGCTCACCGAGGAGGAGAACGCGCAGGTGCGCGACGCGCTGGCCGAGAACGCGCGCAAACAGGACATCATCGTCACCACCGCCGCGATCCCGGGCCGCGCCGCGCCGATCCTGATCACCGCCGACGCGGTGCGCGGCATGCAGCCGGGCTCGGTGATCGTCGACCTCGCCGCCGAGACCGGCGGCAACTGCGAGCTGACGAAGCCGGGGGAGACCGTGGTCGAGAACGGCGTCAAGGTCATCGGACCGCGCAACCTGCCGAGCCTGATGCCGGTCCCCGCCTCGCAGCTCTACGCGAAGAACCTCGAGAACCTGCTCGGGCTGATGATCACCGAGGAGGGCGAGCTGAACGTCGACCTCGAGGACGACATCCTCGCCGCGGCGCTGATCACCCAGGGCGGCGAGATCAAGAACGAGCGCGCCGCCGGGAGGAGCGACTCATGAGCATCATGACCGAGGTCACGATCTTCGTCCTGGCGATCTTCGTCGGGTTCGAGGTCATCTCCAAGGTGCCGACGACGCTGCACACGCCGCTGATGTCGCAGACCAACGCGATCCACGGCATCGTCATGCTCGGCGGGCTGATCGTCCTCGGCTACGCGGGCGACGGGCTCGAGTACGTGATCGGCACGATCGCCGTCGCCTTCGGCGCGATCAACATCGTCGGCGGCTTCATGGTCACCGACCGGATGCTGGGCATGTTCGCCAAACGGCCTAAACCGTCCGCCTCCTCCGCTTCGCGTCCGGGGGCGGCCGGGTCGAAAGACAAAGGCGAGGACGCCTCGAAATGACTCCCCTCGCAGTGCTTCAGCCGGGCGGCAGCGCCGCCACGGCGCTCTACATCGTGTCGTTCGTCCTCTTCATCCTCGGGCTGAAACAGGGCACGCACCCGACCACCGCCAAGCGCGGCAACATGATCGCCGCGGTCGGCATGGCGGTCGCGGTCGTCACCACCCTGCTGCTCGACGGGATGGGCAACTGGGGGCTGATCATCATCGGCCTCGCGGCCGGCTCGGCGATCGGCGCCTACGCCTCGATCAAAGTGAAGATGACCGAGATGCCGCAGATGGTCGCCCTCTACAACGGGGTCGGCGGCGGCGCGGTGGCCCTGATCGCCTGGTCGGAGATCCGCCACGGCATCCACGTCGGCGGCGCGATGCCGCTGGAAGACCTGATCCCGACGCTGTTCGCGGCGATCGTCGGCTCGGTCTCCTTCTGGGGCTCCAACATCGCCTTCGGCAAGCTCCAGGAAATCATCCCGACCAAGCCGATGGCGGTGCCCGGGCAGCAGTTCATCAACGCGATCCTCGGGATCGGCGTGATCGTGATCGCGGTCGTCATCGCGATCAACAACGACCCGCCCTCGCAGGGCCTCTTCATCCTGATCCTGGTCTGCGCGGCGATCCTCGGCAACCTGGTCGTGCTGCCGATCGGCGGCGCCGACATGCCGGTCGTGATCTCGCTGCTGAACGCCTTCACCGGCCTCTCCGCCGCGGCCGCCGGGTTCGCCCTCCAGAACGTCGCCCTGATCGTCGCGGGCACCCTGGTCGGCTCCTCGGGAACGATCCTCACCCTGGAGATGGCGACGGCGATGAACCGCTCGGTCTCCAACATCCTCTTCTCCGGCTTCGGCGGCGCCCCGGCGGCGGCCGCGGGGAGCGGCGAGCAGCGCCCGGTCACCTCGATCGGCGCCCAGGACGCGGCGATCAAGCTCGCCTACGCCGACACCGTCGTGATCGTCCCGGGCTACGGCCTCGCCGTCGCCCAGGCCCAGCACGCGGTCAAAGAGATGGCCAACCAGCTGGAGAAGCGCGGCGTCACGGTCAACTACGCGATCCACCCGGTCGCGGGCCGCATGCCGGGGCACATGAACGTCCTCCTCGCCGAGGCCGACGTGCCCTACGAGCAGCTGAGAGAGATGGAGGACATCAACCCCGAGATGCCGCGCACCGACGTGGCGGTGGTCATCGGGGCGAACGACGTCACCAATCCGGCGGCGAAAAACGACGCGAACTCGCCGATCGCCGGCATGCCGATCATCGAAGTCTCGGAGGCCAACGAGGTCATCGTCATCAAGCGCTCCCTCTCCACGGGCTTCGCCGGCATCGACAACGACCTCTTCTACGAATCGAACACCTCGATGGTCTTCGCCGACGCGAAAGCCGCCGCGGGCGAAATCGCGGCCGAGATCGAGAACCTGTAGGGCGAGCGGCGCGTCGGCGCCTGGTGGGTGATGCGCGGGGCTCGTGGCCCCGCAAGCCGGCGCCCGGGACCCAGGCCCCAAGGCGATGCGGCGAACGCGGCCGTGCGCCTCCGATGTTGATGGGCCGAAAAGTACACGTATAGGAGGGCTTTTCGGCCCATCAACATTCGGGTGCCGCCCAGGACGACCGTCCCGCCCTTCGCGAGGTCTACTGCACTCCGAATTCCGCGCTGACCGCCACGGGTTCACCCAGTTCGGTGGTCCCCGCCGCGTTCAGTTTGTAGAGGCCCGGGCGGGCGTTCGGCGGGACGAGCGTCGCGATCTTTTCCGCTTCGCCGGGGCCGAGGGTGCGTTGGATCGGCGACTGGGCGGGCGAGTACTGGGGGCCGACGACGACCGGGCGCCAGGCCGAGCCGTCGAAGCGTTCGAGGCTCGTGCCGGTCGGGGTCACCGACGCGGTGCCGTGGTTTTCGAAGCAGCTTTCGAGATAGGAGCCGGGGACGATCTTGTCGTAGGCGGCGAGGGCGATCCCCGCGTCGACCTTCCGTTCGACGACGCGTATGTACTCGCCGTAGCGGCCGAGCAGGCGGCCGCGATGGTTCTGGATCGTCACTTCGAGCGAGTAGATCGCCGGGGTGCCCGGGATCGGGAAGGTCAGGCCGCGATGCTTGCCCGCCGGCAACTGCCCGAGGTCGATCCGCTTGAGCCCCGCGGGGTGGAGGTCGTGGCCCTTTCCGGTGAAGCGAATGAGGCGCTCGAGCACGACCCAGTCGAGCCGGCGCGGCCTGGCGCTGGTCGCGGGCCCGCCGTTGCTCAGGCGGAAGCCGATGCTTGAGCCGCCGACCAGGAGCCGCTGCGGGCCGGTGGCGCCGAGCGTCGTCCCCGCCGGCGCGAACCGCAGCACGCCCCCTTCCGGCACCGGCGGGATCGGCCGCAGCCTTTCGATCGGCGCCCAGTAGTTGTCGACTACGGGTGAGGAACAGAAGGGCGCGGGCGCCGCGGCGACCGGGTCGGGCATGCCCTTCTTCGCGTGCCTCGCGCCGGAGCTCGTCGCCGGCGAGCCGGTGGCCAAGATCGCCCCCGTTGCCAAGATGACACCCGCAACACGCGTGGTTCCCCGCCGACGCCGTCTCATCAGGGGGGAGTATGTCGGCCCGCCAGGACTTAGGCATCCGTGGCTTCCGAGCGCGGACAGGGAACGGTCGAGTGGCTCGGGTTGGTGTGCGTCGTCGGCCTGCTGATGGCGGGCGTCGTCGCGACCGGCGTCGCCTCGCCCGGCGTCGACCTGGCACGGTCGGTCGCCCGCCGCATGCTCTGCGCGGTCGAGTTGGCCGACGGCTGCGGCGACGAGCCCGTCCTGATCGCCGCCTACGGCGACGAAGTCGGGCGACTCGTGCGGCGCCACATGCCGACGATCGGCTTCGAGGCAGGCTCCAGGGCGGTCCCGGTCGACTACCGGCGTTGCCGCGAAACGAGCTGCGGCGACGCGCCCGAAGACGGCCTCGTCCACCGCACCGACGAACGACTACCGGTGACGGCGTTCGTCCACGTGGTCGACTGCCGGGCCGGGGCGCGCGAGGCGAGCGAAGCTGCGCGAATCGATTGCTCGGACGACCGGGCCGATCGCCTCTACATCCAGTATTGGCTCTTCTACGCCAACTCGGCGACGCTCCGCGACGTGCCGGTAGTCGGCGACGCGGGCGAACACCGCGACGACTGGGAAAGCGTGCAAATTCGCATCGACCCCGACGGCTCGGTCGACGAGCGCGCCTCCTCCCACGACCGCTACAACTACTCGCTCCGAGACCTCGACTGGGGCTCCGACGCCGGCATCGACGTCCTCAAGGACCTCGCCGAAGCTCTCGACGTCCGCCATCCCGACGGCTGGGGCCCCGAGACCGGCCTCCTCCTCGTCTCCGGCGGCAGCCACGCGGGCAACGCCACCGGCGAGCCCCGCGGCACCCGTTTCACCCCCGGCCGCCGTGTCCACCTGATCCCCCTCGAGCCGATCGCCGCCGACTCCCACGCCACCTTCGCCGTCGTCCCACCCTGGCTGAAGGAAGTCTGGCGCGACCCCGAGGCCGAGGGCACCGGCTGATCGGCGCCGAGCGTCAGCTCGTGCGCTCGGGAGTCCCGGCCTTGCCCGCGATCCGCGAGGCGAAGACCTCCGGTCGCTAGGCTCTCTCCATCGCGACCGAGGTGACGTCCAGTCCGACCCGGCAGTCGATCGCGGCGCTCCTCGATGAGGCCCGCGCGCGAACCATCGCGCTGATCGCGCCGCTCGGCGACGAGTTGCTGAACAAGATCTACTCGGAGCTGCTCTCGCCGCTGGCCTGGGACCTCGGCCACATCGCGAACTTCGAGGAGCTCTGGCTGGTGCAGACCGTCGGTGGGCAGGCGCCGCTGCACGGGGAGCTCGGGCAGTTCTACGACGCGATCGAGAATCCGCGCCGGGAGCGTGGCGAGCTGCCGATCCTCCGCAACGAGGAACTGCGCGCCTACATGGGCGAGGTCCGCGAGCGGACGCTCGAGGTGCTGAGCGAGGTCGACGTCGGTCCCGATGCCCCGGATCGACTTCTGCGCGAAGGCTTCGTGTACGAGATGCTGATCGCGCACGAGCTGCAGCATCAGGAGACGATGCTGCAGCTGCTGCAGATGCTCGACGTGCCCTACCGGCCGGCCGAGGCGGACCCGGACGCCTTCGCGCCGCCGCCGCTCGACGATGACGGCGGGACCGTGCGCATCGAGACGGGCGCATACGAGATCGGCGCTCCCGACCGCGGCTTCGCCTACGACAACGAGCGCCCGCGCCACACCGTCGAGCTCGACGCCTTCGAGATCGATCGAACCCCGGTCACCAACGGCACGTACATCGAATACATGGCCGAGACGGGCGCGGAGGCGCCGATGTACTGGGAGCGCGACGGCGAGCGGTGGGTGCGCACGGCCATGGGCGTCCGCGTGCCGGTCGATCCGGCGCGACCGGTCGTCCACCTCTCCTGGTACGAGGCCGACGCCTTCGCCCGCCGGGTGGGCAAGCGACTGCCGACCGAGTTCGAGTGGGAGGCCGCGCGCCCGCACCTCGATGGCGTCGGGGGCGCCTGGGAGTGGACCTCCTCCGACTTCCTCGAATACCCCGGTTTCCAGGCATTTCCGTACGACGAGTACTCGAAGGTGTTCTTCGGCGATACCTATAAGGTGCTGCGCGGCGCCTCCTGGGCGACCCACCCGCGCGTCGCCCGGCCCAGCTTCCGCAACTGGGACCTGCCGCAGCGCCGCCAGATATTCGCCGGCATCCGCCTCGCAAAGGAGCCCGCATGACGATCGCGATCGACGTCCACCTGCCCGCCGACGAGGCCGCCGCCATGGAGCAGGACGTGCGCGTCGGCCTCGCGGCGACGCCCAAGGAGCTCTCGCCGAAGTACTTCTACGACGAGCGCGGCTCGCAGCTCTTCGAGGACATCACCGAGCTCGAGGAGTACTACCCGACCCGCCGCGAGCGCCAGATCCTCGAAGAGCGCTCGGCCGAGATCGTCGCCGCCGCGGGTCGGCCGGCGACGCTGATCGAGCTCGGCTCCGGCTCGGCGTCGAAGACCCGCCACCTGCTGGACGCGATGCGCGACGCGGGCAGCCTCCGCACCTACGTCCCGGTCGACATCTCCGAGGAGATCACCCGCCAGACCGCCTCGGCGCTGGTCGAGGAGTACCCCGGCCTCGACGTCCACGGGCTGGTCTGCGATTTCGAGGCGCACCTCGAGCGCACGCCGACGACGAGCGAGGCCGGCCCCCGCCTGATCGCCTTCCTCGGCGGCACGATCGGCAACCTCTACCCCGACGAGCGCGCCGCCTTCCTCTGCCGCATCGCCAGCCTCCTCGACGTCGACGACCACCTCCTCCTCGGCACCGACCTGGTGAAGGAGACCGCGCGCCTCGAGCTCGCCTACGACGACCCCGCGGGCGTGACCGCCGATTTCAACAAGAACGTCCTCTGCGTGCTGAACCGCCAGCTCGGCGGCGACTTCAACCTCGACGCCTTCGAGCACGTCGCCCGCTTCGACGAGGTGCACGAGTGGATCGACATCGGCCTCCGCTCCCTCGTCGCCCAGGACGTTCACCTCGCCGACCTCGACCTGACCGTCCATTTCGACCCCGACGAGATCATGCGCACCGAGATCTCCACCAAGTTCACGCGCCCGCGGCTGGAGGAGTCGTACGCCGGCACGGGCTTGGCGATGGCCCATTGGTTCACCGATCCGGCGGGGGATTACGCGCTGAGCTTGGCGAGGCTCGCTTAGCGGCAAGGGACGGGCAAGGGACGACCAAGGGACGGCCGAGGGACGGCCGAGGGACGCGGCCCTCTCGGCCACGGCCCGGGCAGGCTGTGGCCGTGGCCGAGAGGGCCGGGTGTGCGGGGGGAGGCAGCCGGGACGGAGGCGTCACGGGAGTGTGGAGGAAGTGGGACGGGAGGCTCACAGGAGGCTCACGGAGCCGTCACCGAAGTCCGACCTCGTCACGAAGAGCGTGGGAACGCCACGCTTCCTCCCGTCTTCCTCATGCCTTCCCACCACCCAGGCCTCTGCCGTGGCGCCTAACTCGCTCTATACGCGAGTAAGGCGCCACAGGCGCCCGTGGAGCCTGACGTCGCGGCCGTCGCGGGGGACCGATCCTTGAGAGACCCTGACGAGATCCCGTAGTTCGTGGCGGACCCGTGGAGTTCGTGACGAACCCTCGCCGCCTTCCCCCACGAAAGCCTCACGTCCTGGGCGCCTCATGGGGGTCACAGCCTGCCAGGACCCCCATGAGGCGCCCAGGACAGCCGTCGGCGCCCCGCAGTGGTGTGGACGGCCGGCCCGAAGTGATGCGGACGGCCGGCCCGAAGTGGTGGTGCGGCCGGCCGGGGCCGCAGTGGTGTGGACGGCCGGGCCCGAAGTTATGCGGGTGGCCCGAGCCGAAGCGGTGTGGACGGCCCGCCCCGGCCGCCCCAGCCTGACCCCCTACCGCGCCAGCGCCTCGATCATCTCGCCCAATTTCTCGGGCGGGACGACCGGGGTGAGGACCGGGGTGGTGACGCCGCCGGCGACGAACTGCTCGAGGCGGTCCTTCATCGCCTCGGGGGTGCCGAAGATGAACATCTGCTCGATCGCCTCCCAGGGGGCCTCGGCGGCGGCCTTCTGGCGGTCGCCCGCCGCCCAGGCGTCGAGCATGGGCTGGATCTTGTCGCCCCAGCCGAGCCATTTGTAGAACTCGGTGTAGACCGGGACGGTGATGTAGGTGGAGAACATGTAGCGGGCGAGGGGCTCGACCTCCTCGCGCGGGCCGGGGAGGAGGAAGAAGCGGCAGAGGAGCTCGAAGCCCTCCGGCGCGCCGTCGAGCTGGGCGGTCACCTGCGGGAGCCCGTCGAGGGGGAGGAAGTTGGTGAAGGCGCCGTCGGCTTTCTCGACCGCGAGCTCGAGCATCTTGCCGCGCAGCGCGGCGAGGACGATCGGCACCTCGTGGGCGGGCTTCGTTTCGAGCTTGAAGCGGGTCGCGGTGCGCTCACCCGCCAGCGCGACGCGGAGGAATTCGAGGGTTTCGCGCACCTTGGAGAGCGGGCGCTCGAAGGGGATGCCGTTCCAGCCTTCGATGATCCGGTCGGAGGAGGAGCCGATGCCGAGGACGAAGCGCCCTCCCGAGGCGTCGGCGAGCGCCGCCGCCTCCTGGGCGAGCAGCGCCGGCCCGCGCTGGAAGACGCCGACGATCCCGGTCCCGAGGCGCACGTTCTCGGTCCACGCCGCGCTCAGCGCCAGCGGCGTGAACCCGTCTGGCCCCGCCGTCTCGCCGGTCCAGAGGTCGGTGTAGCCCGCCGCCTCGGCGCGCTTCACGAACTCGCCGTGCTCGGCGAGCGGCACCCCGCTCAGCGGCAGCGTCAGACCCCAGCGTCCCTTCATCGCCCGCGACCCTATAGGGTCATCGCTCCGATGCCTTCGCCGGACCAGGCAAAGCCGGATCGCAACCTCGCGCTGGAGCTCGTCCGCGTCACCGAGGCCGCCGCCCTCGCGGCTGCGCGCTGGGTCGGGCGCGGCGACAAGATCGCCGCCGACGGCGCCGCCGTCGACGCGATGCGCTTCGTCCTCGACTCGGTCGACATGGACGGCACCGTGGTGATCGGCGAGGGGGAGAAGGACGAAGCCCCGATGCTCTTCAACGGCGAGCGGATCGGCGACGGCAACCCGCCCGAGGTCGACATCGCGGTCGACCCGCTGGAGGGGACCCGCCTCTGCGCCCTCGGGATGCCGAGCGCGCTCGCGGTGATCGCGCTGGCCGAGCGCGGCTCGATGTTCGATCCCGGTCCCTGCGTCTACATGGAAAAGCTGGCGGGCGGCGAAGACATCGCCGACCTCCTCGACCTCGACCGTCCGCTGGTGGAGACCTGCAAGCTCGTCGCCGAGCGCCGCGGCGGCTCGATCGGCGACGTGATCGTCGTCGTCCTCGACCGCCCGCGCCACGAGGAGCAGATCCGCGAGATCCGCGAGGCCGGCGCCCGCATCCGCCTGATCACCGACGGCGACGTCTCGGCGGCGCTCCTGGCGGTCTCCGAGCGCTCGCCGGTCGACCTCCTCTGGGGCATCGGCGGCACGCCCGAGGGCGTGCTGTCGGCGGCGGCGCTGAAGTCGATGGGCGGCCAGCTGTTGGGACGACTGTGGCCGCGCGACGACGAGGAGCGCAGCGCCGCGATCGACGCCGGCTACGACCTCGACCGGGTCCTCACGGCCGACGACCTCTGCTCCGGCGAGGACGTGTTCTTCTCCGCCACCGGCGTCACCGACGGCGACGTCCTCCAGGGCGTCCGTTACCGCGGCAAAGGCGCGACGACCGAATCGCTGGTGATGCGCTCCCGCTCCGGCACGGTGCGCCGGATCCAGGCCACGCACGACCGCCACAAGCTTCGGGAGATTGCCGGCGGCGTCGAGCGCTACGGCTGAGGCGGCTGCAAATCGGCGCCTGACGGTGTCCTCGGTAGGTCGGCTGCGGGTCACGCACTTGTGCGCGCTCCCCTTGCCGGCCTCCCTGCGTCCTTGTCAGGCTTGATTTTCGCCGCCTCAGCGGCCCCTGCTTCGCCGAGGAACGGCACCAACGTCTCGTAGGTGAGTTGAGGCAGCAGCTCGGGCAGTCTCGCCGTGCGGCCGGCGGCCACCTCGCCGTAGATGCGGGAGATCGCGGCGGCTACCGCCAGGCTCGCGGCGGGGAGGGGGTGCGGGTCGGGCAGGTCCTCGGCGGAGTCGAGCACCTCGACGAAGCGGTCGAAGCCGTCCTGGAAGATGGCGTGGAACTCGGGGCCGACCGCGGCGAGCTCGACCAGCAGGAACCGTCCCAGGGCGGGATCGGCCGCGAACCAGGTGAGCAGCACGCGCAGGGTCGCGCGGCAGCGCTCGACCCACTCGCCGGGGCCCTCGTAGGCGGCCCGCACGCGCCGGATCAGGTCGTCGAGGAGCGCCCGGTGGGCGGCGAGGACGCAGGCCCGACGGTCCTCGAAGATTTCGTAGAAGGTCTCCCGCCCGACGCCCGCCGCGCCGAGGATGTCGGCGACGGTCGTCGCCTCGTAGCCGCGCGCCGCGGTGACCCGGGCCGCCGCCGCGAGCAGGCGCCGGCGCTGCGAGCGCTCGACCACCTCGCGCGGGAGCCCGTGGCGCCCACGGGGAAGCGCGGCCGCGTCGCTCACCGCACCACCTCGGCGCCCTCCGGCCCCGCCTGGCGCAGCGCCTCCTCGTGCCCGGCGAACGGCGCGATCGCCAGGTAGACGACGTGGGGGAGGAGGTCGGGGAGGCGCTCGGCGCGCCCCGCGGCGACCTCGCGGAAGATCAGGAGCTGGGCGCGGCCGAAGGCCAGGCCCGGGCTTAGGTGCTTGGGCGGCGGCGCCCCTTCGCGCGCCCACATCGCTTCCACGGCGGGCACGGTGAAGGCGCTGTACTCCTCGACCAGCGCCGGGTCGAGCCCGACCACGTCGCCGCCCAGGACCAGCGCCAGCTCCGGCTCGGCGGCGAGCAGCTGGAGCAGCGCCACTACCCCGCGCCGGGTCGCCTCGGCGGGCGAGTCGTAGCCGGAGGCGGCCGCCGCCAGCGTCGCCGCGATCCGGTCGATGCACTGGGTGGCGGCGGCGTCGAAGCAGTCGCGCTTGCCGTTGAAGAGCTTGTAGAAGGTGGTGCGGGAGACCGTGGCGCGGTCGACGACGTCGGCGATCGTCGTCCCCGCATACGTCTTCTCGGCGCAGCACGTCACCATCGCGTCGAGGATCCGCCGGCGTTGAGATGGGGTCGTCAGGCCCGGGGCGGGGCTGAGGGTCCGATCTCTCGGGACATACCCAGAACTTGAGTGTTTCCCCACTGTTGTCGCATCATCTCAATCCCGGTGCGAACGTGCAGCGGTTGCCCGCGCGCGCTCCTCCTCGGTGAGGCCGGCGCAGGGATTGGCGAGCGGCGCGGCGCCGTTCGCGTACGGCAGCTCGCCGGTCTCGTGATACTCGAAGCGCAGCGAGTTGATCACCGCGCCCGCCAGGATCCCGAGGCTCAGCAGGTAGAACCAGAGCAGCGCGATCAGCACGAAGCCGAGGGTCGAGCCGAAGCGCGAGAGGCTCGAGATGTTGGTCAGGTACAGGGGAAAGAGCCAGTTGGCGAGCCCCGCGCCGGCCGTCACGAACAGCGCGCCTGGCCAGATCGCCCGCCACGGGACGGGGGCTTTCGGCACCGCCCAGAAGATCACCGAGCAGATCAGGAAGGTGATCGCCAGGGCCGCACCGAGCAGCAGGATCTTGTCGAGCGCTTCGATCCCGGAGAGGCCGAAGGGGAGGTTGTCGGTGCTGGAGACGAGCGTGCTCTCCAGCGTCGGCACGAAGATCGAGAGCGCGATGAAGACGAGGACGACGCCGAGCATCGCGAAGGAGAAGCGCTTCTGCTCGATCCAGCCGCGGCAGGGCACGTGATAGATGCGACAAAAGGCGGTGTCCATGGCGCCCCAGAAGGAGGCGCCGATCCAGATCGAGCCGAGGAAGGCGGCGATCCCGATCGTCGCCGTGTTTTCCCGGATCCGCTCGAGGACGTCGGCCAGGGTGGCGGACTCGGTGTTCGGGAAGAGGCGCTGGAGGTCGTTCAGGACGCTCGTTTCGACGCCGTGGATCTTCAGCACCTGGCCGCCGATGAAAAGGACCAGCAGGGTGAACGGAAAGACCGCCAACATGAGGTTGTAGGCCACCATCGCGGCCAGCCCCGTGACGTTCTCGCGGTAGGCGCGATGCCAAAAAGCGCTGAGCCAGCGGCTGGATTTTTGGGTACTTTCTGGCATTGACTTTACAAACTGAAGCGACTAACATCCTCAACGAGCGTTTGACGGTTGTTTCAACGCACGCCCAACGGGGCATTCGGCATCAAAGGCCTTTGATTTACTCATTCGCGGACCAGTCCCCCGGTCCGCTTTTTCGTCGCGTGGCGCGACTTGTCGCCGTCTGGGGCATTTATACGCCCACGCATCGTTCGCAAGCGCTAGGGAAAGAAGTAGAGAAAGAATGCTGGTAGCAGAGCTTCAGGAGTTGGAGGAGGTCAAAAACCTCATGAACCGGGGTCAGCAGCTGGGCGTGCTGACCTTCGGCGACATCGCCAATGCGGTGTCGGAGGTGGACCTTGACGAGTCTGACGTCGAGGATCTTTACGGACACCTCGAGAAAGCGGGCATCGAGCTCGTGGAGGACATGGATCCCGCCCAGAAAGCGGCGGCGGAAGCCATGCCCGTGGACACCGGGAAAAAAGGCCGGCGGCGGCAGAAAGCCACGCTCGACCTGAAACCGGACATGACCACCGATTCCTTGCAGCTGTTCCTCAAGGACATCGGCAAAGTCCGCCTGCTGACCGCGGCGGAGGAGGTCGAACTGGCAAAGCGGATCGAGCGCGGTGATCTCGATGCCAAGCAGAAAATGGTCGAGTCGAACCTCCGTCTGGTCGTCTCGATCGCGAAAAATTATCGGAACCAGGGCCTGCCCTTCCTCGATCTGATCCAGGAGGGGACGCTGGGGCTCGTCCGCGCGGCGGAGAAGTTCGACTACCGCAAGGGGTTCAAGTTCTCCACCTACGCGACCTGGTGGATCCGCCAGGCGATCGCCCGGGCGCTCGCCGACAAGGCGCGGACCATCCGCATCCCGGTCCACGTGGTCGAGAAGCTGAACAAGATCGGCCGCGCCGAGCGCAAGCTGGTCACCGAGCTGGGCCGTGAGCCGACGCCGGAGGAGATCGCCGAGGTCACCGGGATCGACCCCGAGGAGGTCGACTCGATCAAGCGCTCCGCGCAGGCCCCGGTCTCCCTCGAGAAGCCGGTCGGCGACGAGGAGGAGTCCGAGTTCGGTCAGT
>JBPYFM010000127.1:0-38797 GCA_051986435.1 Solirubrobacterales bacterium
TCCGGCGAGGCGTGCGACCACTCCGGCGGGTAGGCGATCGAGCCGGTGGCGATGATCGCGCTCTGGCCGGCGAGCAGGCGCGGCACCGAGGCGACGGTGCCGATCCCGCCCGGGTTGGTGAGGCTGATGTTGGTGCCCTGGAAGTCGTCGGCGGTGAGCTTGTTCTCGCGGGTCTTCGCGATCAGGTCTTCGTAACGGGAGTGGAAGCCGGCGAAGTCGAGGTCCTGGGCGCCCTTGATCGCCGGAACCATGAGGCTGTGGGAGCCGTCCTTGCGGGTGACGTCGACGGCGATGCCGAGGTTGACCGGGCCGTTCTCGATCGCGTAGGGCTTGCCCTCGCGCTCCTCGAAGGTGCGGACCATCACCGGGTGGTCGATGGTCGCCTTGACGATCGCCCAGGCGACGAGGTGGGTGAAGGAGGTCTTCAGGCCGCGCTCCTTCAGCTGCGCGTTGATCGCCCTGCGTTTGGCGTCGAGGGTGTCGACGGCGATCGTGCGGAAGCTGGTCGCGGTGGGGACGGCGCGGCTCTCGTCCATCGCCTTGGCGAGCATCGCGGCGGGGCCGCGCAGCTGCTTCTCCTCACCCGCGGTCGGCGCGACAGCGCCGTTGCGGCCGTTCAGGACATCCTCTTTGGTGACCTTGCCGCCGAAGCCGGTGGGGGTGACCGAGCCGAGATCGACGCCCGTCGCTTCCGCCATCCGCCGTGCAACCGGCGTGGCTTTGACATCGGCCCCGTCGGCGGAGCCGTTGGCCGCACCGTTGCCCCCCGCGGGGGCCGGTGCGGGCTCCGCCGGGGCCTCGCTGGTCGGCGCCTCGCCTGCCGCCGCCGCGCCGTCGCCCTCGCCCGCCTCCATCTCCGCCATCGGCGCGCCGACCGGCACCTCGTCGTCGACCTCCACCAGCAATTTGGTGATCGTGCCGCTCGCCGGGGCCGGCACCTCGGCGTCGACCTTGTCGGTGGAGACCTCGACGACGGTGTCGCCCTCGTTGACGAAATCGCCAACGGATACGTGCCACTCGAGGACGATGCCCTCGGTCACCGACTCGCCCATCTCGGGCATGGCGATCTGCACGGTTGCCGTATCTGGCATTTCTGCGCTCCAGTCTTACAAACCGTGCGTATGGGCGGCTCTCTGGGGATAGTCTGGTTCCCGATGAGCTACTTCGTGACGGGGGCAACGGGTTTCATCGGACGCAATCTCGTCGAGCGTCTGCTGCAGCGCGAGGGCACGATCTACGCGCTCGTGCGGGCCGGCTCGCGCGGCAGGTTGGAGGAGCTGCGGACCGGCTGGGGCGCCGACGGGGCACGTGTGGTGCCGATTTCCGGCGATCTGACCCAGCCCGGGCTGGCGATCTCCGAGGAGGACCTGCTGACGATGCGGGGGCAGGTCGAGCACTTCTTCCACCTCGCCGCGATCTACGACATCACCGTCGACGCCGCGGCTCAGGAGGTCGCCAACGTCGAGGGGACCCGCCACGCAATCGAGCTTGCAGGAGCGCTCGAGGCCGGCTGCTTCCACCACGTCAGCTCGATCGCGGCGGCCGGCCTCTACAAGGGCGTCTGGACCGAGGACATGTTCGACGAGGCCGAGCGACTCGACACGAACCCCTACTTCCGCACCAAGCACGAAGCCGAGCGGCTGGTCCGCGAGGAGTCCTCGCGGCCGTGGCGGGTGTACCGGCCGGGGATCGTCGTCGGCGACTCGCGCACCGGGGCGATCGACAAGATCGACGGGCCCTACTACTTCTTCAAGGCGCTGCAGCGCGCGCGGCGGGTGCTGCCGTCGTGGCTGCCGACGATCGGCGTCGAAGGCGGCGAGATCAACATCGTGCCGGTCGACTTCGTCGCCGATGCGATCGACCACATCGCCCACGAGCCGGGCCTCGACGGGCGCGCCTTCCACCTCACCGACCCGAACCCGCGGCGGGCCGGGGAGGTCGTGAACGTCTTCGCCAAGGCCGCCGACGCGCCGCGGATGAGGTGGCGGCTCGACGCCGACGTCACCGAGCCCGCGAGCGGCGCGCTGCGCTCGGCGCTGCGGCTGCTGCCGGGCTCGAAGCGGGCGATCGGTGCGGTGCTGGGGGAGCTCGGACTGCCCGACGACGTCCTGACCTACCTCGACTACCCGACGCGCTTCGACTCGACCGCGACGCAGGAGGTGCTGGCCGGGAGCGGCATCGAGGTGCCGCCGTTGGAGAGCTACGCGACGCGGATCTGGGACTACTGGGAGCGCAATCTCGACCCCGATCTCTTCAAGGACCGCAACCTGGCGGGCGCGGTGCGGGGGAAGGTGGTGCTGATCACCGGGGCCTCTTCGGGGATCGGGCGGGCCACCGCGATCAAGGTCGCCGACGCGGGGGCGACGGTGCTGCTGGTCGCGCGCTCGGTCGACAAGCTCGAAGAGACGAAGGAGGAAATCCTCGCCGCCGGCGGGATCGCCCACATCCACCGCTGCGACATGGCCGACGTCGAGGACGTCGCGCGGATGGCCGACGAGGTCCTCACCTACCACGGCCACGTCGACATCCTCGTCAACAACGCGGGGCGCTCGATCCGCCGCTCGGTCGCGCTCTCCTACGACCGCTTCCACGACTACGAGCGCACGATCCAGCTGAACTACCTGGGCTCGCTGCGGCTGATCCTGGCGCTGCTCCCGGCGATGCGGGCGCGCAAGTCGGGGCACATCATCAACATCAGCTCGATCGGCGTGCAGACGAACCCGCCGCGCTTCTCCGCCTACGTCGCCTCGAAGGCGGCCCTCGACGCGTTCAGCCGCGTGATCGCCTCCGAGGTGATCGACGACAAGGTCCACATCACCACGATCAACATGCCGCTGGTGCGCACGCCGATGATCGCGCCGACGCGGATGTACGACATGTTCCCGGCGATCACGCCCGAGGAGGCCGCCGAGATGATCGCCAAGGCGATGGTCGACAGACCGAAGAAGGTGGCGACCAAACTCGGCAACTTCGGCGAGCTCCTCTACGCGGTCGCGCCGAAGGCGAGCGACTCGATCCTGAACACCGCCTACAAGCTCTTCCCCGACTCGCAGGCGGCGAAGGGGAAGACCGAGGAGCGCCCGGACAAAGCCCCGTCCACGGAGGCCGTCGCGTTCGCGCACTTGATGAAAGGCGTGCACTGGTAACTCGCCGCCTCAAGCACTGGGGTTGGGGTTACGAGGACCAGGCGCCGACGGCGGCGCAGCTGGCCGAGGCGGCGGCGGGGATCCGCGAGCGCTTCGGCTTCGGGGGAGAGGTGCGGGCGGCGGTGCCGCTGGAGGAGGTCGAGGTGCGGGCGCCGCGGTTGAGGCGCCCGGAGGCGTTCGGCGACCTCTTCAGCGACGAGAAGTACGAGCGCGTCTCGCGGGCCCTCGGCAAGGCCTACCGCGACGTGGTGCGCGGCCACCGGGGGGAGTTCGAGCACCCACCGGACCTGGTGGCGCTGCCGCGCGACTCCTCGGAGGTGGAGACGGTGCTCTCCTGGGCCGAGGCCGAGGGCGCCGCGGTGGTGCCGTTCGGCGGCGGCACGAGCGTGGTCGGCGGCGTGGAGGCGCGCCTCGGCGACCGGCCGGTGGTGACGATGGACCTGCGGCGGCTCGACCGCCTTGTGGAAGTGGACCCGACCAGCCTGGCGGCGCGGATCGAGGCGGGCGCGACCGGGCCGCGGCTGGAGGAGCAGCTGCGCGAGCACGGGCTGACCATGCGCTGCTTCCCGCAGTCGTTCGAGTACTCGACGCTCGGCGGCTGGATCGCGACCCGCGCCGGCGGCCACTTCGCGACCAAGGAAACGCACGTCGACGACCTGGTCGAGTCGGTGCGCGCAGTCAGCCCGCGGGGGACGTGGGAGAGCCGGCGGCTGCCCGGCTCGGGCGCCGGACCGTCCCCGGACCGGCTGCTGCTCGGTTCCGAGGGCATCCTCGCCGTCATCGTCGACGCCTGGGTCCGGGTCCGGCCGCGGCCGGAGTGGAAGGCGGCGGCGACGGTCCGCTTCGAGCGCTTCGGCGACGCCTGCGAGGCGGTCCGCGAGATCGTCCAGGCCGGCCTCGACCCGGCGAACTGCCGCCTGCTGGAAGCGGCCGAGGCGGAGCTGACCGGCGCCGGCGACGGCACCGCCCACCTCCTGCTCCTGTCCTTCGAGTCCGCCCACCACCCGATGGACGAGCAGCTCTCGATCGCCCTGGCCGCAGCCAGGTCCCACGCCGGCGAGCCCTCCGTGTTGACGGGCCGAAAAACCACGCATGGCGTGGTTTTTCGGCCCGTCAACAGCGGGGACGGAGACGCTGCGGAGTCTTGGCGGGGGGCCTTCCTGCTCGCTCCCTACCTGCGCGACACCTTTGTCAGCTGCGGCGTGCTCTCGGAGACGTTCGAGACGGCGATCACCTGGGATCGGCTCGAGGAGCTCCACGCGACGGTGATGGAGGCGACTCGGCGCGCCGTCGCCGAGGTCTCCGGCGCTCCGCGCGAGGGCCGCGGCGCGCCGCTCGTCACCTGCCGCTTCACGCACGCCTATCCCGACGGCGTCGCGCCCTACTTCACCGTCCTCGCGCCGGCGATCCGCGGCGGCGAGGTCGAGCAGTGGGACGAGATCAAGGCCGCCGTCTCCGAGGCCCTGATCGACGGCGGCGGCACGATCACCCACCACCACGCCGTCGGCCGCGACCACCGCCCCTGGTACGACCGCCAGCGCCCGGCCCCCTTCGCCGCCGCCCTGCGCGCCGCCAAGGCCGAGCTGGACCCCGCCGCGACCCTGAATCCCGGCGTCCTGCTCGATCCGTAGGGCGGACGTCGGCGGCACCCTCCTGCGGCTGGCGCCTCTTGCCCCCGGGGGGGCGGCGCCTCGGCCCCCGCGCCACGGGAAGCTGTCGCCCGGGGCGGCTGATCGGGGGTCCTGGCAGGCTGTGACCCCCGATCAGCCGCCCGGGTCGGGAGGTGGTGCGGGAGATGCCGAGGGTTCGTCACGCCTCCGTGGGCTTCTCCACCGATTCGTGAGCGTCCCGTCACCCTCCCCGGCGGCCGGCGCCAACCCATAGACCTTTGTCACCCACAGGGTGACAAAGGTCAGGGGGGTTGCGGACCGGAGCCCGGATCGCCGACGGAACGCGCGCGGAAGCGTGAACCGGTGCGCCTTCGGTGTCCTTCTCCACGGTTCCGTGCGGGTTCCGGGAGGGCCGATCTCGCGCTGCGTGGATCACCCGTGCCATGGCACGGGTGATCCACGCAGGGCGTATCGCGGCCCGGATCGGGTGACGGAGGCGTGTCGTCCCTCCCTCCACGCCTCGCGGCATCTCGGACGGCCGCTGCGGGTCCGCCGGACTATGTACGGATAAGTGCGAACTTGGGACGGGGGGAAGGGTCGGGGGCGGGCGGCGGTACCCTTTCGCGACCGGATCTGGCGGCGGAAGCGACCGACCGCCCCGCCTCTCGCCGCCCCGCGATGGAAACGATCACCTCCGAACAACCGACCGTGCCGCCCGCCGACGAGAGCTCGAACCTCGACGAGCCGGTGGTCCCCAGCCGCAGCCCGCTGCGCGCAGCGATCAAGCTCGGGCGGCCAAAAGAGTGGATCAAAAACGTCTTCGTCTTCGCCGGCCTGCTCTTCTCCGGCAAGTTCAACCACGGCCACGACGTCCTCGAGGCGTTCATCACCTTCGTCGCCTTCTGCCTGATCTCCAGCGCCGGCTATTACGTCAACGACCTGATCGACGTCGAGCTCGACCGCAAGCACCCGAAGAAGCGCTTCCGGCCGCTCGCCGCCCGCGAGCTCTCCGAGCGCACCGCGATGACGATCGCCCCCGCCCTGGCGGTGGTCGCCATCGGCATCGGCTTTGCCGTGAACTGGAAAGTCGGCCTGATGGTGGTCGGTTATGGCGTCGCCCAGATGGCCTACAGCCTCGGCCTCAAGCAGGTCGTGATCATCGACGTGATGACGCTGGCGGGGCTCTTCATACTCCGCGTCGCCGCCGGCGCCAGCGCCGTCGACGCCCACGCCTCCGAGTGGCTCCTCCTCTGCACCGGCTTCCTCGCCGCCTTCCTCGGCTTCACCAAGCGCCGGCAGGAGGCCGTCTCCGAGCTCCACGAGGGGACCGCGACGCGGCCCGTCCTCGAGCACTACTCGCTCCCCTTCCTCGACCAGATGGTCTCCCTGGTCACCACCGGCACCGTGATCAGCTACGCGGTCTACACCGTCAACTCGCCGATCATCGGCAACCAGATGATGCTGACGATCCCGCCCGTCATCTACGGGATCTTCCGCTACCTCTACCTGATCTACGACCGCAACGACGACCGCTCGATGTCCGGCATCGTCGCCGGGGACCGCGGCATCCAGGCCGCCGGCGTCGCCTTCGCGATCATCGCCTTCCTGCTGCTGTACGTGTTCAACTAGCGGCCCCGCGGCAAGGGGCGAGGGCGGCTAGGCCAGCTCGCCGCCCTCCGGCACGCCTTCCATCAGATAGAAGCGGGCGCGGCCGAGCTCCTCGCCGTTGACCTCGACCACGGCGGCGTGGGGCCCGGCGGCGGTGAAGGTGGCGGTGGCGGCGATCGACATCACCAGGCGCTGCTCCTGGCCCTGGGGCATGCCGGGCGGGCGGCCGGTCTCGAAGTTGGCGGTGAGGCCCTCGCCGAGCTCCTGGCCATCGGGGTCCTGGATCGTGACCGAGAGCTCGTGGGGGCTGTTGGTCTCGTGCCAGGCGACGTCGATGCCGAGGCCGATGTGGAAGGACCACTCGTGGGGGAACTCGGGGAGGCGGAGGACGTTCCAGCCGCCGCCGGTGAGGTAGAGCTTCCCGTTCACCGCCTCCGAGTAGTCGGTGAGCATGAGGAAGCCGAGGTTCACTCGCCCTTGCCCCTCTTCTTGCCCTTGCCCTCGGTCCCGGGGTAGGGGACGACGGGGAGATCGGCGACGAGTTCGGTCTTGCCGTCGCGCTGGAACTGGATGTCGACTTTCTCGTCCTTGCGGTAGGTGCCCCAGAGGCCAAGGTACATCGCCAGCCAGCGGCTGGTGCCCATTTCCTCCTTGACGATCGGGCGGGTGAAGTGGAGCTCCCCGTCCTCGACGTTGAAGTCCTCGCCCTCGGTCTGTTCGACCCCGTTGATGTAGACGGTGTAGGGCGGTTCGGCGCCGGCGGGGATCTTCACCCGCTCGCCCGCGGCGTAGCTGCCCTTCGGCACGCCGGGCATGTTCATGTAGTCGGTCATGGGGCTCCTTCCAAAGTCTCTCGCACGAGGTCGAATGGCGTGTCGTGGCCGCTCGGGTCGAGCTCTTCGCGCCGCAGCCCGCCCCGGTAGGGGACGAAGGTGCCGTCGCCGCGCACGTCGATCCCGGCGGCCTGCTTGCGGAGGAAGCCGCCGCGGCTCAGCTCCAGGCGCGCCGTCACCTGGTCCTTCGGCTCGAACTTGCGCACCAGGTTGGCCGCTTTCGGCGGCCCCTCGGCGCGGATCGCGAGCGCTCGCTCGCGCATCCGCGCCACTGCCTCGGCGACGTCGTCGAACCCCTCGTGGTCGACTTCGGCGCCGTCGCGCACGGTCAGCTTCCAGCTGGGACGGGCCACCGTCCCAGCTTAGTCAGCGCCCTCAGGCGCCGCGCCGCGGACGTTTCGGGCGCCGCGCCGGCGGGCCGACGATTTTTTCGGGGCCCTCGCGGTCGGCGACCGACACGTAGTCGCGCCCCCGCTCGCCGGTGTAGATCTGGCGCGGGCGGGCGATTTTCTGCTCCGGGTCTTCCTTCATCTCCATCCACTGGGCGACCCAGCCGGCCGTCCGCGGGATCGCGAAGATCACCGTGAACATGTCGGTCGGGATCCCCAGCGCCTCGTAGATGATCCCCGAGTAGAAGTCGACGTTCGGGTAGAGCTTGCGCTCGGTGAAGTATTCGTCGGCGAGCGCCCGTTTCTCCAGCTCGCGCGCGATCTCGACCAGCGGGTTGTACTCGGTCGCCTCGAAGACGGCGTCCATGTGCTCCTGGATGATCCGCGCCCGCGGGTCGTAGTTCTTGTAGACCCGGTGGCCGAAGCCCATCAGTTTCTCCTCGCGGTCCTTCACCCGGGCGAGGAAGTCGGGGATGTTGTCGACGCTGTCGATGCGGCGCAGCATGCGCAGCACCGCCTCGTTGGCGCCGCCGTGCAGCGGGCCGTAGAGCGCGGCGACGCCCGCGGCCACCGCCGAGTAGGGGTCGACGTCGGACGACCCGACCCCGCGCACCGCGTTGGTGGAGCAGTTCTGTTCGTGGTCGGCGTGGAGGATGAAGAGGACGTCCAGCGCTTTCGTCAGCTCCGGCTTCGGGATGTGCTTCTCTTCGGTCTTCTTGAAGACCATCGAGAGGAAGTTCTCGGCGAAGCTGAGGTCGTTGTCCGGGTAGACGTAGGGCAGCCCCATGTTGTGCCGGTAGGAGAAGGCGGCGAGCGTCGGCACCTTGGCGATCAGCCGGACCGCCGCCATGTAGCGCTCTTCCGGGTCGTTGATCTGCTTCGCGTCGGGATAGAAGGTCGACAGCGCGCCGACGCCCGAGAGCAGCATCCCCATCGGGTGCGCGTCATAGCGGAAGCCCTCGAAGAGGTGCTTCAGATCCTCGTGGACGAAGGTGTGGTGGGTGATGTCGTAGGTCCAGCGCTCCAGCTGGGCCTTGGTCGGCAGCTCGCCCCAGATCAGCAGGTAGGCGACCTCGAGGAAGCTGGAGTTCTGGCACAGCGTCTCGATCGAGTAGCCGCGGTGTTCGAGGATGCCCTTGTCGCCGTCGATGTACGTGATCGCGGAGCGGCAGGAGGCGGTGTTGGTGAAGGCCGGGTCGTATGACAGGAGCCCGAATTCGTCCTCGTCGACCTTGATCTGGCGCAGGTCCATCGCCCGCACGGTGCTGTCGGTGATCGGCAGCTCGTAGGTCTTGCCGGTCCGGTTGTCGGTGACGGTCAGGGTCTCCTTGCCCTTCGCGACCCCGTTCTCGGCACGGGCTCCAGTGGTCTTCTGCTCGGTGGCCATCAGCCTCCTTCTCCTGCTTCTGCGCGGAGTTCCTCTCCTGCTTTTCGGGGAGTGACGAGTATCGCAGTTCGGCGGCCGCGACCTGTCAACCGCGAGAGGCCGGAAGACCCTCGAACTGGGTCATCCGACGGAGCGCCTCGAAGCGCTCGTCGATCTCCTCGCGCTGCAGGCGGGAGACGCGCTCGGTGCCGAACTCCTCGACGTTGAAGGAGGCCAGCACGGTGCCGTAGCCCATCGCCCGGCGCAGGTTCGCCTCGTCGAGGTCGCCGCCCGACCCGTCGAGGTAGCCGAAGAAGCCGCCCGCGAAGCTGTCGCCGGCGCCGGTCGGGTCGCGCACGTCCTCGAGCGGGAAGCCGGGGAGAGCGAAGAAGGTCTGGCCGTCGCCCTCGCTGGTGAAGAGCGCCGCGCCGTACTCGCCGCGCTTGGCGACGACCGCCTGGGGTCCGATCTCCATGATCGCGCGCGCCGCCCGGGCGATGTTCGACTCGCCGGTGAGCATGCGGAGCTCGGCGTCGTTGACGACCAGGCAGTCGATCTGGCCGATCGCCGCCAGCAGCGACTCTTTGGCGCTCTCGATCCAGTAGTTCATCGAGTCGAGCCCGGTGAACGCGGCGACATCGCACTGGGTCCGGACCTGCCGCTGCAGGTCGGGCTGGATGTTGGCGAGGAAGAGGGTGTCGGCGCGCTTGGCCGCCTCGGAGAGCTTCGGCTCGAACTCGCCGAAGACGCCGAGCTGGGTGTCGTCGGTGTGGGCGACGTTCAGGTCGAAGTCGTAGTGACCGCGCCAGAAGAAGCTCTGCCCACCGGGCACCCGCTCGATATCCTCGGTGAGGATCCCGCGCGCTTCGAGCAGCTCGAACTGCTCGCTGCCGAAGTCGTCCCCGACCGGCCCGACCGGCCGCACCTCGGTGAAGAAGCTCGCCGCGAGCGAGAAGTGCACGGCCGCCCCCCCGAGCATCCGCTCCCGCTCCCCGAACGGGGTCTTGACGGCGTCAAAAGCGATCGATCCGACGACGGTGAGAGCCATGCGGTGCGCAGCCTAGATGATCGGTCGCGAGGGGCGGGGGGAGCTCGGGGCCCCGCCGGGTGCCGCGGATGCCTGTCCGACCCGGGCTGGCTGAGGTCGGCAGGGCATCCGCGGCAGCACGGGGCGCCCGCGGGGAGGACGAGGGAGCGACGACACGCCTCCGTCCCCCGATCCGGGCCGCGATACGCGCTGCGTGGATAACCCGTGCCATGGCACGGGTTATCCACGCAGCGCGAGACCGGCCCTTCCGGAACCCGCACGGAACCGTGGAGAAGGACACGGAAGGCGCACGATGCCACGCTTCCGTGCGCCTTCCGTCGGCGGTCGGGAGACGTCACGGAACCCTCACGCCTCCGTGGAGAAGCCCACGGAGGCGTGACGAACCCCGGCGTCTCCCGCACCACCTCCCGACCTGGGCGGCTGATCGGGGCTCACAGCCTGCCAGGACCCCCGATCAGCCGCCCCGGGCGCCAGCTTCCCCGGCGCGGGCGCCCGAGGCGCCAGCTGCAAGGAGCGACAGCCGCAATCAGGCGCCTGCGCCCCCGACGCGCCGGCCGCCGGGCCCCCTCTCTGCGAGACTCCCGCCGGGGATGAAACCGCGAGGGGAGGGACGATGAGGGCGATCCAACTGCGGGAGTTCGGGGGTGCCGACGCGATCGAGCTGGTCGAGCTCGACGACCCGACGCCGGGGGAGGGTGAGGTGGTGGTCGACGTCGTCCGGTCCGGGGTGAACTTCGCCGACACGCACCAGACCCGCAACGACTATCTGTCCGGGCAGGAGCTGCCGCTGATCCCGGGGACCGAGGTGGCGGGGCGGACGCCCGACGGGCGCCGCGTCGTCGCCCTGACCGGGACCGGCGGGTACGCGGAGAAGGTGGTCGTGCCGGAGGCGATGCTGATCCCGGTGCCCGACGAGGTCGACGACGAGCAGGCGGCCGGGGCGCTGGTGCAGGGGCTGACGGCGATGGCGCTGGTGAACCGGATGGCGCGGATCGAGCCGGGGGAGACGATCGTGATCGAGGCGGCGGGCGGCGGCACCGGCACGCTCGCGGTGCAGGTCGCCAAGGGCGCCGGGGCGCGCGTGATCGGGCTCGCCTCGAGCGCCGCGAAGCGCCAGCTCGCCGAAGGGCTCGGCGCCGACGCGACCGTCGACTCCCAGGCGGAGGACCTGCGCGGCGCGATCCTCGCCGCCAACGACGGCAAGAAGGTCGACGCCGTCCTCCACATGAGCGGCGCCGACGCGTTCGACGCCGAGCTGGCGGCGCTGGCGCCGCTCGGACGGATGGTCGTCTTCGGCAACGCTTCGCGCCAGAGCCGTGACGTGAACACCGGTGCGCTGCTCCAGGGCTCGAAGGCGGTGATGGGCTTCTGGCTGGTCCACGTGCTCGCCCGACAGGACCTCGCGGTGCCCTTGATCGGCGAGCTCCTGGGGGCGCTCGCGGGAGGCGCACTGCGCGTGACGATCGGTGGCGTCTACCCTCTGTCGGAAGCGGCGCGCGCCCACGAAGCGCTTGAATCACGCGCCAGCACCGGCAAGCTGCTGCTAGACCCCTCTCGATGACAACGTTCAAAGACCTCGGACTTTCCCCTGCGATCCAGCAGGCGCTCGACGAGCTCGGCTTCGTCGAGCCCTCGCCGATCCAGGAGCAGGCGATCCCGGAGCTGCTGTCCGGCCACGACGTGATCGGCCAGGCGCAGACCGGGACCGGCAAGACCGCCGCCTTCGGCCTGCCGCTCCTCCAATACCTGGACCCGGCCAACGACGAGGTGCAGGCAATCGTCCTCACCCCGACCCGCGAGCTCTGCATCCAGGTGACGCAGGCGCTGCGCTCCTACGCCGAGCACCTCGACATCGAGATCGTCGCCGTCTTCGGCGGCGCGCCGATCCGCTCGCAGCAGTCGCAGCTGCGCTCCGGCGCCCACGTCGTCGTCGCGACCGTGGGACGGATGATGGACCTGATGAGCCGCCGCTCCCTGGTCCTGACCGCGGCGCGCTTCGTCGTCCTCGACGAGGCCGACGAGATGCTCGACCTCGGCTTCATCGAAGACGTCGAGAAGATCCTCCGGATGTGCCCGAGCGGCCGCCAGACGGCGCTCTTCTCGGCGACGATGCCGCCGCCGATCAAAAAGCTGGCCGAGGGCTACATGTACGACCCGGTCACGGTGCGGATCACGCCGAAGACGCTCACCGTCGACGCGATCCAGCAGGCCTTCGTCGAAGTCCCCGCGCGGGAGAAGGCGGCGCGCCTGGTCGAGATCCTGAAGATCGAGGAACCCGAGCAGGCGATCATCTTCACCCGCACCAAGATCGGCGCCTCGCGCCTGGAGAAGACGCTGAAGGACAAAGGCCTCGACGTGAAAGCCCTGCACGGCGACATGAGCCAGGGCTCCCGCGACGGCGTGATGATCGCCTTCAAGGACCACCGCGTGAAGCTCCTGGTGGCAACCGACATCGCCGCCCGCGGCCTCGACGTCGAGCACGTCACCCACGTCATCAACTACGACGTGCCGAACTCCTCCGAGACCTACGTCCACCGCATCGGCCGCACCGGCCGAGTCGGGCGGACCGGCCGCGCGATCACCTTCGTGACGCCGGACGAGCGCGACGAGATCGGCCGCATCGAGCGCGACGTCAACACCACGATCGGCGAGTGGGAGAGCCCCGAGGAGCGGCTCGAGCACGCGCCGCGCCCGCGCCGCCGCGAGCGGCGGGAGCGCCGTCCGCGCGAGCGCGAGACCGAGGCGAGCGTCGGCGCGGAGGCCGGGAGCGACGACGCCGGGGCGGGACCCGGGGCCGACCGCGACGCCGCCACGGACGGCGGGCGCGACGGCAAGGCGCCGAAGACCACCAAGCTCTTCGTCAATCGCGGCGAGCGCAGCGGGATCGACGAGGAGGACCTGCGCTGGGCCCTCCGCGAGGGCGCCGTCCTCCCCGACGAGGCCGTCCACGACGTCCGCGTCCTCCACCGCTTCTCCTTCGTCGAGGTCGATCCCGACCAGGCCGAGCGCACCGTCGAGTACCTCGACGGCACCAAGCTGAAAGGCAAGGAGATCCGCCTCGAGGTGGCGAAGAGCTAGCGCTCGCCCGTTCCTTTTGCGCCCGATAGGCGCAAAAGGAACAGCTGGGCGAAGGGTCTACGCCGCATTCTTCTCGGTCAGCTCGGCGACGGCGCCGAGGAGGGCGTCGAAGTCGATCGGCTTCGTCATGTAGCCGCTGATATCCAGGTCGGCGGGGGCGTCGGCGTCGTCGGGGGCCTGGTGGGCGCTGACGATCAGGGCCGGGGTCTCGACCCCGGCGGCGCGGAGCTCGCGCAGGGCGTCGATCCCGGATTTGCGCGGCATCATCGCGTCGAGGAGGAGAAGGTCGGGACCGTCTGTGGAGGTCGGATCGACACGCTCGGTGACCTCTTGGCCGTCGACCGCGGTCTCCACCTCGTAGCCCGCCAGCTCGAGGCGCGTGCGCATCAGAAGCAGGATCGTCTCGGAGTCGTCGGCGACGAGGATCCTGGTCATCGCCCGCCCCGTTCGCCGATCATCGGGGTGCCGACCGGGGCCGCTTCGAGATCCTCGGGGCCGGCGATCGGCAGGGTGACCGTGAAGGTCGAGCCGCGCCCGACCTCCGAGTCGGCGGTGATCGTGCCGCCGTGCAGCTCGACCAGCGATTTGGAGATCGCCAGGCCGAGGCCGGTGCCGCCGACCCGCTGGGTCAGCCCCGCGTCGCCGCGCACGAATCGCTCGAAGATATGTTCGAGCTGGGCTGGGGGGATTCCGGGGCCATCATCGGTCACGCTGATCTCTACTCCATTGTCGGCTACCCGAGCTCGGATCTGGATAGACGCGCGTTCGGGCGAATACTCATGCGCATTGGTAACCAGATTCACCAGTATTTGGCGAATCCGGTCCGCCTCGACGTTGACGACCGGCAGATCCGGGTCGATCTGCTCGCGCAGCGTCTGCCGGGACGCCTCGGTCTGGGCGCGCATCGTGCGGGCTACGTCCTCGACCAACGGTCCCAGCCGGGTCGGTTGCGGGCGGATCGAGAGGCGGCCCGCGTCGGAGCGGGCGAGGTCGAGCAGATCGTTCAGAAGGCGCACGAGATGCCGGCAGTTGTCGAGGATGATCTCGACCGTCTCCACCTGGCGGGGGGTCAGCGAGTCGCGCTCCATCATCAGGAGCTCGGCGAAGCCCTGCACCGAGGTGAGGGGGCTGCGCAGCTCGTGTGACGTGGTCAGCACGAACTCGTCTTTCATCCGGTCGAGGCGGTCGCGTTCGGATGCCTCGAGCTCGAGCTCCGCGGCCATCTCGTTGAAGGCTTTGCCGAGCGTCGCCACCTCGGAGACGCCGCCGACCTCGACCCGGGCGCTGCGGTCGCCGCCGGCGAGCCGCCCGGCCGCCTCGACCAAGGCCTCGAGCGGCCTTCGCATCGCCGTGATCAGCCCGACGAACAGCAGCAGCGCCCCCAGCAGCCCGGCGATCAGCCCGGCGCCGACGAGGATCACGGTGTCGCGGGTGTCGCCGGAGATCGAGTCGCGCAGGTGGGCGCGATTCGCTTCTTCGCGGCTGACGATCGCCCGCGCGGCAGCGGTGTTCGTCCCTTCGGCGAGCCGGACCCGTGCCTGGATCTCGCGCTGGTAGGAGCGTTCGATCGAGTTCTCGTATTCCTGGCGCTGCACGATCAGCCGACCGACGCCGATCACGGTCACCGCCGTGAGCAGGGCGAAGGCGATCGCGAAGCCGATCCGGAGTCGATTGGCAAGCGATGGACTGAGGCGACGGGCCCGGCGTGAATATGCTTGCGCGGCTATGAGGGACGAGGCTACAGGCCAGGGCGACCGCTCCGCCGTGGAAGTCGACGGGATCGACGCCGCGGGCGTCGGCGCCTGGTTCGCCGAGCACGTGCCGGCGGCGCGCCCGCCGCTCGCCTACGAGCGCATCGCGGGCGGCCACTCGAACCTCACCTACAGGGTCGGCGACGCCGCCGGAAACGAGTGGGCGCTGCGCCGGCCGCCGCTCGGCAAGACGCTCAGCTCGGCCCACGACATGGCGCGCGAGCACCGCGTCGTCGCGGCGCTCGGAGGGACGCCGGTGCCGGTGGCGCCGGTCGTCGGGCTTTGCGAGGACGAGTCGGTGAACGGCGCGCCGTTCTACGTCATGGAGTTCGTCCGCGGACCGGTGCTGCGGGGGACGGCCGAGGCGGAGGCGTCCTTCCCCGACGAGGGCGATCGGCGCGCGATCGGCATGCGCGTCGCCGACACGCTGGCGGCGATCCACGCGGTCGACCCGGAAGCGGTCGGGCTCGGGGACCTCGGCCGCAAGGAGGACTACGTGGCCCGCCAGCTGCGCCGCTGGAACGGCCAGTGGGAGAAATCGAAGACGCGCGAGCTCCCCGCGATCGACCGCGTCCACGATCGCCTCGCCGCCCGCATCCCGGCCCAGGTGGGCGCCTCGATCGTCCACGGCGACTATCGGCTCGACAACATGATCCTCGCCGACTCCGGCGAGGTGGCAGCGGTGGTCGACTGGGAGCTCTGCACGCTCGGCGACCCGCTCGCCGACGTCGGCACGCTGATGGCCTACTGGCCCGAGCGCGACGCCCCGGACGTCGCCATCGGCATGCCCGCCAACCTGGCGCCCGGCTTCCCGACCCGCGGGGAGCTCGCCGCCCGCTACGCGGAGGCCTCCGGCCGCGACCTCGCCGACCTCGACTTCTACATCGCCCTCGGCTACTGGAAGCTGGCGATCATCCTCGAGGGCGTCTACGCCCGTTATTCCGCCGGTGGCTACGGCAAGGCCGACGCCGCCGACCAGGCGGGCCTCGAGGCCTTCGCCCGCCTGGTCGAGCGCCTCGCCGAGACCGCGGAAGCGGTCGAGGCGCGCCGCTGAGCGCTCCTCGCCGCGGGCCGCGCCCGCCGTCTCACCTTGGCCTCACCCGAGCAGGGATCGCCGACCCGAAGGGAAGGCGACGCTCGGCCTGTGCCGTCACCGCCGGCAAGCTCGTCGAGGGCGCGGTCGGTGGCTCCAAGCTCAGCGACAACGCGTCACCACGGCCAAGATCGCGGGTGGTCAGCGCCGGAGCATGATCGTCATCTGCTTTGGTGCGAAGGCCGCCCGGCGCGGCCTTCGCGCTACCAGAGCACCTCGACGCCGGAGCGGCGCATCGCCGCGTCGGCGCTGACGAGCGTCAGGCGGTCGACTTCGGCCTGGGCGACGTGGCGGGCGGTGATCGGCAGCAGCTCCACACCCGCTTCCTCGAGGCGAGAGAGGAGATCGTCGGGAGCGTCGAGCTTGCCGAGGCGACGCTTGATCGCCACCTCCCAGATCACGACGGCGCTGATCGCGATGCCGTCCTCACCATCCCCGATCGCCGCTCTCGCCCGTTTGCCGATCCGATCCGGTTCGCCCGTATCCACCAGAGGACGACGTGGTGTCGAGCAGGAGCGTCAGGGCTTCGTGCCCAGCGACTCGGCAAGCACCTCCGGGAGCTCGTCGAAGTCGTCGGCGATCCGCACCCGACCCTGCCACGCTCCGGCCAGCGCCGCGAAGCCGTCACCCTGCCGGGCCGGGACCAGGCGGACAGCGGGCTCCCCCCGCCGCGTGATGACGATCTCCTCGCCCCCTTCGGCGCGCTCGACGAGCTTGGAGAGCTGGGTCTTGGCGTCGTGCATTGCGACGCGGGTCATGCAGTCTCCGAATGCTTAGCCACCTATCTAGCTAAATACGACTGCTGGACGCGAGACTGGGTCGCGAAGCTTGCTGTAGAGCCGAATGCGAGGCCAGCTTGCCTTGACAGTACCTGGAGGTATTGGGAGGGTCGAGGTGTCTAGGTCCCGACCCTCCCACAGACAGGAGTAACACATGAAGGCCCTCCGCAAGCGGCTCACGTACGCGAACGTGATGTCCTCGCTCGCCCTGTTCCTCGTCCTCGCCGGCGGTACCGCGTTCGCCGCTTCGCAACTCGGTAAAGAAACTGTCGGTGCCAAACAGTTGAAAAAAGGAGCGGTCACCCCGGCGAAACTCAGCTCCGCGTCGAAGAAAACGCTCACGGGCGCGACTGGCCCACAGGGTCCGAAGGGTGACCGAGGAGAAAAGGGTGAACGTGGCGAACGCGGTGAACGCGGTGAACCCGGACCCGCTGTCGTTGTGCTTCCGGCGGGTCAGACGGAGACGGGCGTGTGGGGAGCGGGAGCGGAAAACGAAAACTGGGCGATAGCCACGATCAGGTTCGATCCTACGCTCCCCGAAGTACCCGCCTCCACCCATCAGAAATTTCTAGCACCGGGTGAAACCACGTCAGATTGCCCCGGCTCCCGACGTGCCGCGCCCGGATTCTTGTGCGTCTATGCCGCATGGAACTACCACTTGGTCTTCGACGCGTTCTTCGACGGCTTTGACCTCGAAACGGGAGTGGACAAAACGGGCACGGTCATCTATCTCAAGGCGAACGCCAAAGAAGCGAACGCCCGCGGCAGCTGGGCATATACCGCTCCGTAGCCGTCGTTCCCGCTCACACCATGCGGGTGGCGTGCCGCGGCTCCAGCGGCTCGCCACCCGCTTCCGCCTCGGCGCGCTTCGACCAGCGGTTGAGCTCGCGGCGGGCGAGGACCATTTTGTGGACCTCGTCGGGGCCGTCGGCGAGGCGGAGCATGCGGCTGAAGCGCCACATCGGGGCGAGGGGGGTGTCGTCGGTCATGCCGAGGCTGCCGTGGATCTGGATTGCGCGGTCGAGGACGTTCATCACCATGTTCGCGGCGACGATCTTGATCGCGGAGATGGATTGGCGGGCGGCGCGCTTGCCCTCGGTGTCCATCTTCCAGGCGGCGTAGAGGGTGAGGAGGCGGGCCTGGTCGATTTCCATGCGGCTCTGGGCGATGTCCTCCTGGACGAACTGCTTGTCGGCGAGCGGGCCGCCGAAGGCGTGACGTTCGTTGGCGCGGCGGCACATCATCTCGTGGGCGCGCTCGGCGGTGCCGATCGCCCGCATGCAGTGGTGGATGCGCCCGGGGCCGAGGCGGTCTTGGGCGATCGCGAAGCCGGCGCCGCGCTCGCCGAGCAGGTTCTCCTTCGGGACGCGGCATTCGGTGTAGCGGATCTCGCAGTGGCCCGGGCCCTTGTCGTGTCCCATCACCGGGATCGGCCGGACGAGCTCGTAGCCGGGGGTGTCGGTCGGCACGCAGATCATCGAGGCGCGTCCGTAGGGGTGGGCGTCGGGATCGGTGACGACCATCGCGATCGCCAGGTCCGCCCCGACGGCTCCGCTCGTGTACCACTTGTGCGCGTCGATGACCCACTCGTCGCCGTCGAGGACGGCGCGGCCCTGGAGGAGGGTCGGGTCGGAGCCGGAGACCTCCGGCTCGGTCATCGAGAAGCAGGAGCGGATGCGGCCCTCGAGCAGCGGCTCCAGCCAGCGCTCGCGCTGCTCCGCGCTGCCGTGCTCGGCGAGGATCTCCATGTTGCCGGTGTCCGGGGCGGAGCAGTTGAAGGCCATCGGCGCGGCGAGGGGGCTGCGCCCCATCTCCTCGCAGAGCAGGCCGTATTCCCAGTTCTTCAGGCCGGGACCAAAGCGCTCGTCCGGCATGAAGAGGTTCCAGAGGCCCTCGGCGCGCGCCTTGTCGCGGACCGCGGTGAGGTTCGCCGGGTAGGGGACGCCGCGGCCGACCTCCTCGTCGAGCGCCTCGACCAGGTCCCGCTCAGCCGGGTAGATCTCGGCGTCCATGAAGTCGAGGATGCGCTCGCGCAGCGCGGCGACCTCCGCGGTTGGTTCGAAGTCCATTGTCCCTCCCTGCTCGCTGACCCGGTCGCGCCGAATCTAGTTCATCGCCGCCGATAGTGGGCGAAGAGCTCGCTGCGCTCCTCGAGCAGCCAGGCGAGCTCCAGCTCGGCGACCTCGGGGAGGGCGCCTTCGAGAATCGTCGAGCCGGCGCCGACGAGTTTCGGCGCGATCGTCAGGAACAGCTCGTCGGCGAGCCGCTCAGCCTGCAGTTGGGAGTGCAGGTGCGGGCCGCCCTCGCAGAGCAGGGCGCGGACGCCGCGCTCCTCGCGCAGGCGTCGCAGCGCGACGGCGACGTCGACGCGGCCGTCCGGTTCGCGGACGACCTCGACCGGGGTCGCGGTGGCGGGCGGCTTGGCGTCCTGGTCGGCGGTCACGATCAGCACCTCGCCGCCGCCGTCGGTGAAAAGCGACGCGTCCCAGGGCAGGTCGAGGCTGCCGACCAGCACCACCAGCGGATCGCCGGGAAGGCCGAGCTCCTCGCGGCGCGCCCGTTCGGCCGGGTCGCCGACGATCCGCCCGTAGCGCTCGACCCGCATCGTCCCGGCGCCGATCATCACCGCGTCGAAGCGCCGGCGCAGGCCGACCAGCATCGCCGTGTCCGTGTCGGAGCCGATCTTGCCGGAGCGCCCTTCGATCGTCGCGCGGCCGTCGAGCGTGCCGGCGAAGTTCAGGGCGACGCGTGGACGGCCGGCGGGGGGATCGTCCCAGGGGCGGTAGGCGTCGAGCAGCTCGGCGACCGTGATCGCGCCCGGGTCGGGTAGGAGGCGCCGCACCGCGCCGCGCTCAGCCCGAGTAGTCGTTCCAGCCGGCGAACTCGCGGCCGGCGAACTTCTGCAGCTCCGCCACTTCCTCGGCGAAGCGGCCGCGCATCGACTCGAAGAGGTCGTCGGGCAGCTTCGGCTTCGGCGCGGGCGGCTTGTCCGGGTCGTGGACGACCTTCTCGACGAGCCAGCGCGCGCGCTCCGGCAGGCGGTCGAAGTTGCGGTCGAAGGAGCGGAAGCCCGGGAGCTTGATCAGCTTCTCCATGAACTGGTATTTGTCGCCCGACTTAGCCGCCGACTTCTCCCACTCGCGGTCGAACTGCTCGGAGGTGAAGTTCTCGTCGACGCCCGCGTAGGCGAAGGCCTTGCGCATCGTCGCGTCGCGGTCGCGTTGCAGCTCCTCCTGGGTGATGACCTCGATCTGTCCGCGGTCGAAGCGCTCCAGGTAGGGCTGCAGCTGCATCCAGAAGCGCGAGCGGTTCGTGTACTGGTTGTCGGGGTCGGAGAGGACCGGGACCAGCTCGCGGGTCTCATAGCCGGCGCCCGTGGCGTGGACCCAGTGGCTGAGGATGCGCTTGATCGGGTCGCGCACCATGTAGATCAGCTTGGCGTCGGGGCAGTGGGTCTTGATGCGCTCGGCGACGCCGTCGTAGCGGGGGAGGTTCGTGTAGTGCGGGGAGGACTCGCCGCGCACCTTGAAGCGGTCGTCGAAGCGGCTCGCGTACCAGTCGAGGCCGAGGTCCCAGTTCAGCTCGGCGACGAAGAAGTTCAGCTCCTTCGGCTTCGACATCTGGATCTCCGGATGGAGGCCGAGGTAGTGGTGGATGCTCGTCGTGCCGCACTTGAGGCCGCCGATGATGATCAGGTTCGGCATCGCCGCGTGCGGCTTGCGGCGGCGACGGCGCGCGCTCTTGCGATCGGCGGCGTAGCGCTCGCGGGCGCGGGCGCACATCGCCTCGTCGGAGGGGTCTTGCGGCAGCTGCGGGGGCAGGGTGTGCGTGTCGGTGTCCGGCACGAGCGTGGCTAGTCTAGCCGTGATGCCCTTTTTCCTCGTTCAGCCACCTTTCGGCGACCTCCAGTCGAGCCTCGAACACTTCTTCGACGCGACGACGGAATTCTTCCGCCACCTCTCGGAAGTGCACTGGGGGTCGTTCGGGCTGGCGCTGCTCTGCCTGCTGGCCATGCAGCTGGCGCGGGCGTGGGCGTGGCGCAACGTGCTGCGGGCGGCGTACCCGGGAAAGCGGATCGGCTTCACCCGGCTGGCCGCGGCCTATCTGGCGGGGGCGGGGATCAACGCGGTGGTCCCGGCACACGCGGGCGACGTCACCAAGGTCTTCCTGGTCAAACGCCAGATCCCCGACTCCTCCTACCCGGCGGTCACCTCCTCGTTCCTCGTGCAGACCGTCTTCGACACCTCGGTCGGGATCCTCGTCCTCCTCTACGCGATCACCCAGGGGCTCCTGCCGCCGCTGCCCGAGCTGCCGCACCTGCCCGCCTTCGAGGTCTCCTTCTGGGCCAACCACCCGAAGACGCTGGCGATCACGGTCGCCGCCCTGATCGCCGCGATCGTCGTCGGCGTGTTCCTGCTGGCGCACCGGGTCCGGCGCTTCTGGGCGCGGGTCAAACAGGGCCTCGTGATCCTCACCCGGCCGCGGGACTACCTGAAGCAGGTGTTCGCCTGGCAGGGCGTCGGCTGGCTCTGCCGCTTCGCCGCCTTCTGGTTCTTCCTCGAGGCCTTCGGCCTGAAGGGATCGATCGGCAACGTGATGCTGGTGATGAGCGTGCAGGCGATCGCCAACATCGTCCCCTTCACCCCGGGCGGGGCGGGCGCCCAGCAGGCGCTCCTGGTCGCGACCCTGAAGGGCCCCTCGCGCGCCGCCGTCCTCTCGTTCTCGGTCGGCACGCAGATCGCGATGGCCGCCTGGTCGGTGGTCCTCGGCTTCGCCGCGATCCTGCTCGTCTTCCGCACCACCGACTGGCGCGGCCTGATCAAACAGGCGCAGGACGAGGCGAACCGCGAAGACGGCGGCGGGGCGGAGGGCGCGGAGGGCGACGCCTCGGGCGCCGGGAGCGAGGCGACGACCCCGAGCTCGGCGTGAGGTGTGGCGCCTTACTCGGTCATAGAGCGAGTAAGGCGCCACAGGCCGCGGGCACGGAGGCTCGCCGTGGAGCTTTTCCGCCTCATCGGGACGGAAACGCTCCACAGGCCGCCGGTCGCGGGCCTCAATCCGACCAGCCGGGGTAGCGAGGCTCGACCTGCCACCGCCACGGCGGGGCTTCGGTGGCGGGGAAGTCGTAGTGGTTGCGGCCGGGGAGGGTCTCGAGGGGAACCAAGGCAGGGTCCTGGGACGCGAGGACCTCGGTGCCGGCGGCGGCTTCGACGTCGGCCGCGGTCGCGGTGCGGCGGACGGCGCGCCAGCCGAGCGTCGGGCGGTACTCCCAGTAGACGATCTCGACCGTGCCGATCGAGAGCCGCCTGTCGAGGATCTGCGTGAAATCGGTGGTGCGACGGTTCGACGCGGTCAGGTGGGGGCCGGCGGCGACGGCGCAGCTCGCCCGGCGGCAGCGGCGGAAGTCGACCGGGACGAGCGGCAGGCCGTCGGGGCCGGGCAGGGCCTCCGGGAGCGGGGCAAGCGCCCGGGCGAGCCGCGCGAGCGGCCACCCGTAGGCGGGAACGAGTGCCTGGTGGTGGCAGGCATCCGGCAGGTGAGGGGCGCAGACGATGCCGCGCCCGATCGCGCTGGCCAGCTCGCGCCCGGCCTTGACTTCCCCGCCGGCCACGATCGCCGCGACGACCGCGACCAAGAGCAACGCGATCAGCGCCGCCAGCCCCGCGCTCTCGACCGTCGCCTGTCCGCGCTCCCCGCGCAATGCCTGTCCGCGACCTCCGCTCGACGCCTCGGGGCGTCCGCCGTCGGTCGCCAGCTCGATGCCCGCCGGTCTCCGCCCGCCGTCGTCCCCCCGCCCGCGCCGGCGGTCGGCCCCCCGCCCGCGCCCGCCGCGCGGCGGGCGTCGTTCCCCGTCGTCCCTCTTCTTCTCCCTCCGGTTCGCGTCCATACGCCGACGCTAGGGGCGAAATGCGCGCGGGTGGCGCGCAGGTTGTGCCAACTGTGGATCGGCAATGTGCCGGGTCTGCTTTCATTGGCGCATGGAGGGAAGCCCTTTCAATCTTTTCGGCGATCCCGACGAGTTCCGCGCCCGCATGGAGGAGCTCTCGGAGCAGATGCAGTCCTCGCAGCGCGTCGCCTGGGCCGACAACGCGATCAAGCTGGCGGTCGAGATGACCGTCGCCTCGATCGGCAGGCTCGACTTGAGCGGCACTGCCGACGAGCAGGCGATGCAGGTACGCAACGCCATCCGCGTCCTCTTCCCGGAGGCCGTGACGCTGGTGCGCGAGGCCCGCGAAGGCCTGAGCTGACCCGCTCGCCGCGCTAGAGCAGCTCGAAGCGGAGGTCGACGACCGCGCCGCTGCGGAAGAGCGCGGCAAGCAGCTCGAGCGGGACGGCGACGACTGCCGCCGGGATCGCCAGGACGATGCTGGCGAGGCCGTCGATGCGGCGCTGCCAGCCCTCCTCGGCGGGGGCGGGACGGCTCGAGCCGAGCGCCCCGAGCGCCACGTTATGGCCGAAGGTGACCGAGTTCAGCAGCGTCTGCCAGGTCTGGGCGAAGCTCGGGCCCGCCGCCCAGCGGCGCCGGCGAACGACCTGGTCGCGGCGCGCCACCAGCCGTCGCGCCGCCTCGATCGTGAAGAGATAGTGGACGCCCGGTTCGAGGCCGGCCCAGCCGGCGCCGCCGAGCGAGCAGGCGAGGCTCGCCCGGTTGACGATCCGCGCCCGCTCCTGGTCGCCAAGGCGGTCGAGCGCCGCGAGCGCCTCCTCGGTCCCCGCCGACTCGCCGACGATGCCGAGGCCGCAGCTCTCGCAGCGGCGCACCGGGGCGCCGAGTCGGTCCTCCTCGGCGAGCCAGCCGAAGAGCGGCTCGCCGCACGCGGGGCAGGGAGGGTTGTCCGGGCCGGCGCCCGCCTCGAGCGGGACGGCCGGTGCGCGCGTCGTCAATTCATCCATGCGATGTAGCGTACGCATCCGTGCGAAAGGCCACCCTGAGTTGAAACGCCGGAAAGAGGACGTCCTCGCCTGGGAGTCGCGCTGGAGCCTGCCCACCGGGCTCCTGACCTTCGTCGCGGTGGTCATCCTGATCATCTCGGCGATCGTGATCGCCGACGTCAACGGCAGCGGCGAAGCCGAACTGCTCGTCTCGGCACACGAAAACGCGTCTTCGGTGACGATTTCGTCGGTTCTCGAGGCGATCGGCTTCCTGATCCTCACCGCGCCGCTCTACTTCCTCTTCCGCGCGGCGCTGTCGCGGTCCGGCGGGAAAATGAAAAGCCAGCTGGTCGGGGTGATCGTGGTCGCGCCGATCTTCTTCGCGATCAGCGGCGTGCTGAACGGGATCGCCACCAATGAAGCGGCCGACACCTTCCACAAGGGCGAAGCGAAGTCGACGTTGAGCGCCGAAAAGGGCGCCGAAGAATGCCGTGCCGAAGAACGCGACAAGGGCGCGAAGGCGTTCGGCGAAAAGTACGACTCCGGCGCGAGTCCGCTCAAAGACTGCGAAGCCGAAGAACAGGAAGAAAGCAAGGCGAAGAACGCGCTGAGCGAAGCCTCGCTGCGCGGCGCGGCTACGGGCTTCGGGCTGGCGGGGCGGATCGGCCTGGCTGCGGCGCTGATCTACAGCTGCCTCTGGGCGATGCGCGTGGGCCTCCTGTCACGGTTCTGGGGCTCTTTGGGGATGGCGCTCGGCGTCGCGGCGCTGTTGCTGCTGGTGCAGTTCTGCCTGATCTTCTTCATCTACTTCGGCCTGCTCTTGATCGGGAAACTGCCCGGCGGGCGGCCGCCCGCGTGGGCGGCGGGCGAAGCGGTGCCGTGGCCGACCCCGGGCGAGCGGATGGCCAAGGAACTCGAACCGAAGGACGGCGGCCCCGGGCCCGACGAGGGCGGTGAGGACGGGGACGTCCCGGTCGAGCCCGGCGGGGCGCCGGAGCCAGAGGGCGACGCATCCTCGGGGGGCCCGACCCAGGGCGGCGGCGCTCAGCGCCGCAAGCGCAAGCGCCGCGGCTGAGCGCTTCAGGAAGTACGGAAGGTCTTGGTCTTCTCTAAGAGTCGGCGGGGTGTATGCCCGCCGCGACCCGCTTCCGGTGGGTGCGGATCTCGCTCATCATCCGCTCGAGCCGCGGCTCGCTCGACTCGTCGACGAACTTCATCGTCGCGGCGACGCCCGGATGGACGGCGGCGATCTGTTCGTGCATCGCCTGGGCGACGGCCCGGTAGGTGGGGTGGCCCTCGCGGCCGGAGCGCAGCTCGATCAGGTGCATCGCCTCGCGTGCGTTCAGGTCGAGCACGTAACGGATGCGGAAGGCGAGGCTGAGCGCGTAGGGGGCGAGCTCGTCGAGCCCGGCGGCCGCGAGCCGGTCATGCTCGGCGCGGGAGATCTCCAGCGCCCGTTCGAATTCGCCGCCGACCCCCGCCTCGCGCACCTCGTCGGGGATGCCTGCGCCGAGCTCGGGGCCGAGCCGCTGCCACTGGGCGGTCAGCAGGCGGTGGCGCTGCAGGTCGCGGAAGGCGCCGTAGTCGGAGACGATCTCGAAGCGGTAGCGGAGCGCCTCGAAACCCCGCCCCGGGCGGTGGCGGCGGTTGGCGCGGTCGCCGACGGCGGCCGCGAGGAGCGCGCCGCGCTCTTCGTCGTTCAGCGAGTCGATCCGGGCGCGGACGTCAGACTCGGGGACCGCGGCCGCCTCGTAGAGGCACGCGGCGAGCAGGTCGGCTTCGCTGCCGTCGACGTGGAGGAGGTCGACCGAGGGGGACTGGTCGACCCCCTCGCGGCGGCCGAGGCCGAGCCGCTCGACCCACTGCTCGGTCCCGGCCCGCCGCTGTTCCAGGTAGGAGATCCACTCACCGCCGCGGTCGGGCCGCTCGACGCGGGAGACGAAGCTCGGCATCACCTGCTGCAGCTCGCTGAGGATCATCCCGCCGAACTCGCGCGCCTCGGGGAGCGGCGAGGACATCAACCGCAGCAGCAGCTGCTCGTAGGCCTGGCCGGAGGCATAGATGCCGACGTGGCTGAGCGTCGCCGCCGGGAGGAGGCCGCGCAGGAGGTCGAGCGCCTTGGCGCGGATCGATCGCCGCCAGGCTGCCTCGGGCTCCTCGTCGCCGCGCGGCCAGCGCCCGGCCGCCCACTTCTCGACCTTGCCCAGCGAGCGCGAGTAGATGACGAAGAGCTCGTCCAGCGCGGCGACGAACTCGGGGCCGAGCTGCTCGTCGCGGTAGAAGCGGTAGCCGCCGCCGGGGAGCGCTTTGTCGTAGGGGATGTAGCGGGTCGACTGCTCGAGGTAGGCGGCGAGACGGCCGCGCTGCAGCACCTTGGTGAGGATGTTCGAGACCCACTCGCAGGCGACGTGGGCGCCGCCGACCTGGGCGATCGAGTCGTCGCCGTAACCGACGAAGACGCGCTCGTAGAGGCCCGCGGCGCGCGCGCCCTCCTCGGCGTCGAAGGGGCGGCCGCCGGCCGGCGCGTCGGCGGCGAACTCATCGAGATAGAGGCGGCGGACCGACCCGGAATATCGCGAATAGCGGGCAAAAAGCGCCCCCTTGACGGTCTCCGGGAGGTTCACGAGCGCGAAGACCGGCCGGTCGAGGTTGGTGAAGTGAGGCGCGAGCAGCGCCTTCTCCTCGGGGGTGAATTGTTCAGCCGGGTAATGCATGGGTCGGCCATCGTACGCCTGTCCGTGGACGGGCCGACGGGGGTGGTCCCGCCACCACGCAACTTCCGCTCGTGGCGCGGTCGCGTCGATCGGTGAGGCGCCGGTCGAGTGTGCCGAAAGGCCTGGAGATGTGCCAATTCGCCCCGCTTCGTACCAATTGGCGCGCGTGCTCTTGACCCGCCGCGGGCTGCCCGCTTGGGTGGCTCCCATGCGGATCACCGCCCTCGCCCTGCTCGCTTTCGTCCTCGCCGTCGCGCCCGCCAAAGCGCGGCCGACGGCGATCGTCTCCATGGGCGACAGCTTCATCTCGGGCGAGGGCGGCCGCTGGCTCGGCAACGGCTCCGAACCTTTCGGCACGCGGTCGGGAACCGACCGCGCCGCGTACGGCTGTGGCGCACTCGGGTGCGAATACGACCCGGCGCGGATCTACGGGGCGAGTGAGGCGAACGACTGCCATCGCTCCGACGTGGCGCCGATCGAGAGCGCTCCGATCGACGTGGACGAGAAGGTGAGCCTGGCGTGTTCGGGGGCGAAGGCACGCGACCTCTGGCGGGGCGACGAAGGCGGCACGGCGCACTTCGGTGAGCCACCGGAGGCCGACCAGCTGGCGGCGGTGGCGAGGCGGGACGACGTGCGGATGGTCGTCGTGACCCTCGGGGCGAACGATGTCGGCTTCGGCGAACTCGTGGCGGAATGCGCGGTCGACTGGGCGCGCAGCCCGGAGGACGAGCAGGCCACCTGCCACCGCGATGCGGAGGCCCACATCCAGGGTGCGTTGCCGACGGCGAGGCGGAAGGTCACCGCGGCCTTCCGCGCGGTGCGGAGGACGATGCGGGCCGACGGCTACGTCCGGTCCGACTACCGCCTGGTCGCGTCGGGCTACGCGTCGCCATTCCCCGAGGGGTCCTGGTTCCGCTATCCCGAGGACGGGTGGAGCAGGCTCACCGAAGGCGGCTGCCCGGTCTGGGACGCGGACGCCGACTGGGCGGCGGACCGGGCGACCGTCGACCTGGCGGAAGCCCTGCGGACGGCCGCGGAGTCCACCGGATCGGAGTACTTGGACCTGACCCATGCCTTCGACGGTCACCAGCTCTGCGACCGCCGCGCCAAGCGGGTCGGCCCCGACGGCCCGTCGCCGCTGATCGCGGAGTGGTTCCGCCGACTGTCCTTCACCCAAGGCTCGACCCGCGAATCCCTCCACCCGAACGCCTACGGCCAGAAAGTCATGGGCGCCTGCCTGGGCCTCCTCTACGACCGCCCGCCCGGCGACTATGCCTGCGCCGACACCCCAGGCCGGTGGCTCGGCGGCATCCACCTCGAGGTGACCGGATGAACAGCCTGGCCGGCCCAAGGCTCCTGCGAGGAAGTCAGAGGAAACCGACGACGGGGAGGAGGCGCAGATGGCCTAGGCGGCGCGCGGGGGAGGGGACTTCATCAGCTCGACGCGGTGGCCGCCGGGGGCGATGGCGAGGGCTCGGGGCTCGCCCCAGTGTTCGCGGCGGCGTTCGACCTCGAAGCCGTGCTCTTGGAGGCGGGCGAGGGTGGCGTCGATCTGCGGGCAGACGAGGGCGACGTGGGCGCGGGGTGGGACGGTGGGTTCGTCCTCGTGGAGGAGGTGGATCTGGGTGCCGGCGCACTCGAGCCAGGTGAAGCCGCCGTCGAAGGGGTCCGGGACCCGGGTGAAGCCGAGGATGGCGAAGAACTCGACGGTGCGGTCGAGATCGGCGGGTAGAACCTCGATGCCGGCGTGCTGGAGCATGGTCTTGGGCGAGATTAGGGCTCGGGCGCGCGACTGGCGGCGCTCAGAACAGGAGCGAGATCAGGGCGGCGACGACCACGATCGCGGTTGACCAGGTGATCGCCTCGGCGACGGTGCGGTTGTCGAGTCCATAGGCATGGGAGACGATCATCGCGTTCAGGCCCGTCGGCATCGCCGACATCAGGCGGTAGGCGGATGGTAGGTCGATCAGCGGCGCCGCGAGGAGCATGAGGACCGCCGGCCCCAACGCGACCCGGGTGAGGACGGCGGTCGCCACCGGAGGATTGATCGGCGGGGGAAAGGGAAGCTCGCCGTGTTCGGCACCCTCGGCGAGGGTCGCGCCGACGGCGAAGAAGCCCACCGGCAGGACAGCGACCGCCAGCACCTGGGAGGCGTTGACGAGGACCGCCGGAGCCAGCGCCTTCGGCGCCAGCAGGCCGAGGATCGCCGCGTAGAGGGGCGGATTGCGGGTGAGGAACGCCTTGGCGCGCTCCTTCAGGCCTTCCCCGGCGTTGTCGCCGAACGCCGCTCCCACTCCGAAGGCTCCCAGCATCAGCACCGGGCCGGCCACGAGGACGTCATAGAGCACGCCGGTAGAGAGGTGGTCGTGGCCGAGCAGGGCGACCGTCAGTGGGTATCCGAGGTAGGTGGTGTTGGAGACGGTCGCGGCGACGATCACCGCGCCGGTCTGGGGACGGGAGAGCTTCAGCACCCGGCTGGAGAAGAACCAGGCGAAGGTCCCGATCAGCACCATCATCACCAGCGCCAGGACGAGGCCGGCCCCTTTGTCGAGGGTGATCGACGCCTTCGCCAGGTTGAAGAAGATGACGATCGGGACCGCGACGAAGAGGATGACCTTGAGGAAGCGGCGCGCGAGCGCCACCGCGGCGGCCGGGTAGCGGCGCTCGGCGCCGACCCCGACGGCGGTGCCGGCGATGATCAGCGCGGTCGCCAGCAGGACGCCCATTCCGGGGCGATCAGAACAGCGAGCTGCCGGCGTGGGTCGCGAAGTCGACCAGTGGCTGGGGGATGACGCCGAGGAAGACGGTGATGCCGGCGGCGATGACGGCCGGGGCGACGAGGTACCAGCGGCGGCCGGCTTCGGGGTCGACCGGGTCGGCTTCCGGCGAGGCGCCGGAGATGACCGGGGTCGGGCCGGGGCCTGCCGTCGGGGATCCGGCCTCGGTGGTGGCGGGGCCGGCGGTCTCCTCGCTCGGGCTCATCCACATCGCGGCGACCACCCGCAGGTAGTAGGCGAGGGAGATCATCGTGCCGACCGCGATGAAGACGGCCAGCCAGGTGTAGCTGCCTTCGATCAGGGCCTCGATCAGGTAGAGCTTGCCGATGAAGCCGGCGGTGGCGGGGAGCCCGGCGAGCGCGAGCATCGAGATCGTGAGGGGCCAGGCGAGGGCAGGGCGCTCCGCGCCGAGGCCGCGGACGCCGCGGATGTCGTCGCCGAAGGGGGTTTCGCGCTCCCGCGCGACGACCACGGCGAACGCCGCGAGGTTCATGAAGAGGTAGGCGGCGAGGTAGAAGACGAGCGAGCTGAGGCCCTTTTCGGTGGCGACGACGATGCCGCCGAGCATGTAGCCGGCCTGGGCCACGCCGGAATAACCGAGGAGGCGCTTGAGGGAGTCCTGGCCCAGCGCACCGACGTTGCCGACGACGATCGAGATCGCGGCGAGGATCGCGAGGCCGGTCTGCCAGTCGCCGGTCTCCGGCCCGAGGGCGACGACGAAGAAGCGGACGAAGACCGCGAACGCGGCCGCCTTGGTCGCCACGGCCATGAAGCTCGTGATCGGGGTCGGCGCCCCCTGGTAGACGTCCGGAGTCCACTGGTGGAAGGGGGCGATCGAGGTCTTGAAGGCAAGGCCGACCGCCGCCAGGGCGATGCCGATCAGGATCAGCGGGTCGTGCAGCATGCCGTTGGCTTCGATCCCGTGGGCGATGCCGGCGAAGCCGGTCGAACCGGTGCCGCCGTAGATGAAGGCCATGCCGTAGAGCAGCGTCGCCGAGCCCAGCGAGCCGACGATCAGGTACTTCAGGCCCGACTCGAGCGAGCCCTCGCGCCGCAGGTTGGTCGCGCAGAGGATGTAGAGCGGGATCGAGAGGGTCTCGATCGCGACGAAGAAGGTGACGAGGTTCTCGGCCTCCGAGAGCAGCACCATTCCCAGCACCGAGCCGATCAAGAGCGCGTAGTACTCGCCCTGCCCGGCTTCCTCGGCCGCCCGCTCGCGGATCGACAGCAGGATCGTGGTGAAGGCGCTCAAGATCGCGATCAACGAGATCGAGATGGCCAGGTTGTCGACCCTTAGCGCCCCGGAGATGAGGTCGATCTGTTCGTTCCAGTGCCAGAGCAGGAGCCCCGCGGTCGCCGCCAGCGTCAGCACCGCCAGGCCCGGCGCCCAGCGCTTGGTCATCGAGAAGACCCCGCTCATCAGGATCACCACGAGCCCGACGGTCAGCGCGATGACCGGCGCGACGGCCGCGTAATCGACGTGGGGGGCTACGAAGCCTTCGCCTGCCATCTACTTCACCGCCAGTTCTTCTTCGGAGGACGAGGGGGACGAGGGCGACCCGGGGGAAGACGACGCGGTCGCGGGCGCGCCCTCGGCGCCGGTCACCGCGGCGACCGACCGCTGCACGCTCGGGTCGGCCCGGTGGAGGATCAGCTGCGGGTAGAGCGCCAGCCCCAGGATGCAGAGGACGAGCGGCGCCAGGACGATGCCGTCGCGGAGGCTGATCTCCCGCGAGGCGATCCCGTCGGGCTTACGGTTGTGCATCGTCCCCTGGTAGAGCCGCAGCGCGTAGTAGGCCGACATCGCCACGCCGGAGATCGCGATGAAGGCGAAGACGATCTTCGACTGGAAGAGCCCGTTCAGGATGTAGAACTCGCCGATGAAGTTGGCCGACCCGGGCATCGCCAGGGTGGCCAGGACGACGATCAGGAACAGCGCCGCGAGCACCGGCGCCCGCATCGCCATCCCGCCCATCGAGCGCAGGTCCTCGGTGCCGGTCCGCTCGACCAGGATCGCGACGATGATGAAGATCGGCGCGACGACGAGGCCGTGGTTGACCATCTGCAGGATCGCCCCGTCGGAGCCGTCGGCCCGCAGGGCGAAGATCCCGGCGGTGATGAAGCCGAGCTGCGCCACCGAGGAGTAGCCCGCGATCAGCCTGATGTTCGTCTGCGTGAAGGCCATCACCGAGCCGTAGAGGATCGAGGCCAGGGCGACGAGCAGGATGATCGTCTGGAACTGCGAGGTCGCCGCCGGGAAGAGCGGCAGCACCACCCGCAGGAACCCGTAGGCGCCGACCTTCGCCAGCACCCCGGAGAAGACGACCAGGACCGGCAGCGGCGCCGCCCGGTAGGCGTCAGGCATCCAGCCGTGCACGAGGAAGGCGGGCATCTTCACCAGGAAGGCGGCGGCGAAGAACCAGAAGATCCAGCGCTGGCTGCCGAGCGGCACCCCCTGGTGCTGGATCGCTTCGATCGAGAAGGTGAGATGGCCGCCGTGCGCCGAGATGATCGCGGTGGCGATCGCGCCGACCAGCATCAGCAGCGAGCCGATCAGCGTGTAGATCATCATCTTCAGCGTCGCCTGCGGCGCCGTCGGACCGCCTTCGGGGCTGCGGTCCACGCCCCAGGCGCCGAAGAGGAAGTAGAACGGCACCAGCATCAGGTCGAAGAAGAGGACGAACAGCAGCAGGTCCTGGGCGAGGAACGAGCCGAGCGTCGCCGTCTCCGCGGCCAGCATCAGGAAGAAGAAGAGCTGCGGCCGCTCTTGCTCACGGAACGCCGCGAAGGCGATTCCGCCCACCCAGAGCAAGGCGGTCAGCAGAACAAGGAAGAGGTTCAGACCGTCGATCCCGAGGCTGTAGTTCACGCCGAGCCCGGAGATCCAGGTCGTGTTGACCGTGTCCTGGAGGCCGGCGGCGCCGTTATCGAAGCCGAAGGCCATGATCACGCCGACGACGAGGGTCGCCACCGCGCCCGCGGTCGCCCACCAGCCGACGACCCGCTTCGGCAGGAAGAGGCCGACGAAGCCGACCGCGAGCGGTATCCAGAGGAGCGCGTTGATCATGACTGCTGGATGAGGAAGTAGAGGGCCAGGCCGACGGCGCCGAAGAGGAGGAAGAGGCCGTAGGTACGGACGATGCCATTCTGGAAGGTGCGGACGATCGCTCCGGCGCGGCCGACCGTCTCCTCGGTGCCGCCGGTGATCGCCCCGTCGATCACGTACCGCTCGAAGATCCGGTTGGCGAAGCGGCCGACCGCCAGCGCCGGGCGGACGACGAGGATGTCGATCGCCTCGTCGAAGTACCACTTGTTGTAGAGGAAGGTGTGGACCGCGGCGAAGCGCTGCTGCAGGCGGCGCGGCGTCGCCGGGCTGGCGACGTAGAGCCAGTAGGCGATGCCGATCCCGGCGAGCGAGATCGCCGCGCCGATCGCGAGGCCGATCCAGGCCGCCGTGTTCGAGGGCTCGATCGCGGCGAGGGGCGAGTCGGCGAAGACCGGGTCGAGGAAGTTGGTCACCATCTTGTCGACGCCCGGGACCTGGACGAACCCGGCGAAGAGCGCCAGGAAGGCGAGCACGCCCATCGCCAGCTTCATCGGCGGCGACTGCTCGGCGATGTGGTGCTCCTCGCCCGGGAAGCCGACGTCGGTGTCCTCGATTTCGCCGGTCGCCGGGTTGAAGGGCGCCTCGGCGTGGACGACGTGGCCGGTGTCGATCAGGTGCTGCGCCTCGGCGCAGGGCTCGCCACGCAGGACCCGGAAGATCAGCCGGAAGGTGTAGATCGCGGTGAGCAGCGCGCCGAAGTACCCGAGGATCATGAAGATCAGGTACATCCCGCCCCGCGCCGAGGCGTAGGCGAGGATCTCGTCCTTGGAGAAGAAGCCCGAGGTGAGCGGGAAGGCGGCGAGCGCCAGCGCCCCGCAGAGCATCGTCACCGAGGTGAATTTCATCGCCTTGCCGAAGCCGCTCATCTTGTCGATGTTCTGCTCGTTCGCCATCGCGCTGATGATCGAGCCGGCCGCCATGAAGAGGAGCGCCTTGAAGAAGGCGTGGGTCATCAGGTGGAACATCCCGGCGCTGTAGGCGCCGATCGAGACGCCGACGATCATGTAGCCGATCTGGCTCATCGTCGAGTAGGCGATCGCCCGCTTCAGGTCGGTCATCACCAGGGCGATCGTGGCGGCGACCAGCAGCGTCGCGAGGCCGACGAAGGCGGCGATGTCGGCGGCGGTTGGGGCGAGCACGAAGAGGACGTGGGTGCGGGCGATCAGGTAGACGCCGGCGGTCACCATCGTCGCCGCGTGGATCAGCGAGGAGACCGGCGTCGGGCCCTCCATCGCGTCCGGCAGCCAGGTGTGGAGCGGCAGCTGCGCCGACTTGGCGAAGGCGCCGACCAGGAGCAGCAGGCAGATCGCGGTCACGGTCCACTCGTTGGTGTGGAAGACGTGCGGCGCCTTGGCGAACACTTCCGTGTATTCGAAGGTGCCGAGCTGCTGGAAGATCAGGAAGGCCGCCAGCACCAGCCCGATGTCGCCGACGACGTTGATCACGAACGCCTTCATCCCGGCGCGCGTCGCGGTCGTCCGCCGGTACCAGAAGCTGATCAGCGCGTAGGAGGCGAAGCCGACGAAGGCCCAGCCGACGATCAGCAGGACGAAGTTCCCCGCCAGCACCAGCAGCAGCATCGAGAAGACGAAGAAGTTCAGGTAGCTGAAGAAGCGGTGGTAGCCCTGGTCGGACTGCATGTAGCCGAACGAGTAGAGGTGGATCAGGGTCGAGACCCCGGTGACGACCAGCACCATGAAGATCGAGAGCGGGTCGACGTAGATGCCGAGCTTGATCTGCAGGCCGGCGACGCTCGCGTATTCCCACAGCGCCGAGGCGTGATGACGGGCGTCGGGGCTTTCGCCCAGCAGTTCGACCAGCGCGAGGACGCCGCAGAGGAACGCGAGACCGATCGCGCCGGTGCCGATGATCCCGGCGGTCCGCCACGAGGTGGCGCGGAAGCCGAGCGCGATCGCGATCGAGCCCGCCAGCGGCAGCAGCAGGACCAGCCAGGCCCAGGCGGTGGCGCTCATCCGTGCAGCCTCCGCAGGTCGTCGACGTCCAGCGGCAGCTTGCGGCGGAAGATCGCGACGATCAGGCCGAGGCCGACGACGACCTCGCAGGCGGCGATCACCATCACGACGATGGCGAAGACCTGGCCCTGCCCGTTGCCGACCTCGCGGCTGAAGGCGACCAGGGCGAGGTTGCCGGCGTTCAGCATCAGCTCGAGGCAGAGCAGGATCACCATCGGGCTGCGCCGGACGAGGATGCCGATCGCGCCGATCGTGAAGAGGAGGGCGCTGAGGACGATGTACCAACTGATGTTCATTTCGGAGCTCCGACGGGCGGGGTCCCCGCAACCCCCTCCGGACGCGCCTTCGGCGCTGAGTGTCCGGAGGAGGTCACGGCGACCCCGCTCTCACGTTTGCGGCTGGCCAGGACGATCGCCCCGACAGCGGCGATGAGAAGCAGGACAGACGTTGCCTCGAAAGGCACCAGGAACTTTTCGAGGAGGAGGTTGCCGATCGCGGCGGGGTCGCCGAAGCCGGCGGGGACGTCGGGACCGTGGGTGGAGAGGGCGCGGAGACCGGAGGAGAGGACGGCGGCGGAGATCTCGACGAAGAGGAAGAAGGCCAGGAGGCCGGCGAATAGTCGCTGGCCGGGGACGGGGTCCCATCTCGGCTCGTGGGCGCTGCCCACATACGCGACGACGAAGACGTAGAGCACCATCACCGCGCCTGCGTAGACGACGACCTGGGCGGCGGCGACGAAGGCCGACGTCAGGAGCAGGAACAGCACCGCCAGGCTGAACAGGTGGGCGATCAGTGCCAGCACGCTGTAGAAGGGGTTGCGGGCGGCGACGACGCCGATCGCGCCGACCACGGCGCCGATCGCGGCGAGGAAGAAGATCACGGCTTCCATCAGAGGGCGCCCATCGTCTCTTCGCCCTCGCTTTTCAGCGGCGTGCGCTCGATCGGCTCGGCGAGCAGCATCTCCTTGGTGAAGATCAGGTTCGTCCGGTCGTAATCGGCCATCTCGTAGTCGTGGCCCATCGTGATCGCGTCGAACGGGCACGCGATCTCGCAGTAGCCGCAGAAGATGCAGCGGCTGAGGTTGATCTCGTAGACCGCCGCGTAGCGCTCGCCGGAGGAGACCCGTTCGCCGGGCACGTTCTCGGCGGCGACGACGCGGATGCAGTCGGCCGGGCAGGCGGCAGCACAGAGCGAGCAGCCGACGCATTTCTCCAGGCCGGTGTCCTCGAAGCGGTGCAGTTTGTGGCGGCCGCGGAAGCGCGGGTAGACCGGCGTCTTCTCCTCCGGATACTCGATCGTCAGCGGGCCCTCGATCAGCCGCGACATCGTCGTCTTCAGCCCCCGCAGGGTCTCGCCGAAGGCGCGGTAGGCGCCGCCGACGCCGCCCGGCTCGGGCCCGCGCTGCACCTCGACCACGTCGATCGAGTCGAGGTAGGACCCGGCCTGCCGGTAGAAGCTTCCGTCGCTCACGTGACCACCACCAGGACCGCGGTGACGAGGATGTTCAAGGTCGCGAGAGGGAGCAGCACTTTCCACCCCAGAGTCATGAGTTGGTCATATCGAAGACGCGGCAGCGTCGCCCGCACCCAGATGAAGACGAGCACCAGGGCGAGCATCTTGATCAGCATCCAGATCGGGTCGAGCCAGCCGGGGCCGGGGCCCATCCAGCCGCCGAGGAACATCGCCGCGGCGATCCCGGAGACGACCAGGATCTCCATGTATTCGACGAGGAGGAAGGAGCCGAAGCGCATGCCGCCGTACTCGGTCATGAAGCCCTGGACGAGCTCGGCGTCGGCCTCCGGCATGTCGAACGGGGTGCGGTTCGTCTCGGCGAAGCCGGCCAGCATGAAGATCAGGAAGCCGACGAACTGCGGGGCGATGTACCAGACGCCGCCCTGCGCGCGGACGATGTCCACGAGGGAGAGCGAGCCGCTCATCATGATCACGCCGAGGAGGGCCAGCCCCATCGAGACCTCGTAGCTGATGAGCTGCGCGGCCGAGCGCATCGCGCCGAGGAGGCTGTATTTGGAGCCCGAGGACCAGCCGCCGAGGAGGAGACCGTAGAAGGCGATCGAGCCGACGGCGAAGAAGTAGAGGATGCCGATCGGGACGTCGATGCCGTAGAAGCCGACGCCGTTCTTGGTGTCGCCCCAGGGGATGATCGCCAGGGCGAGGACGCCGGAGAGGACCGGTAGCAGCGGTCCCAATATGAACAGCGTCGAGATCGCGTTCTGCGGGCGGAACGACTCCTTGGAGATGAGCTTGCCGACGTCGGCGAGCGGCTGCAGCAGGCCGAACGGGCCGACGCGGTTCGGGCCGTAGCGGTGCTGGAAGCGGCCGATCAACTTGCGCTCGACCACGGTGAGCACCGGCAGGATGCCGAAGATCACCGCGAAGATCACGATCGACTTGGCGATCATGATCCAGATCGATTCGGCGAACTGGGTGTCCGCCAGGGGAACGAGGTGGGTCACGCGGGGACCTCGCTCAGCTTCTCGATCTGGACGCTGACCTGGTGGCCGTTCAAGAGCGCGTTTGCGTTGGCGCCGGCGATGCCCTCGGCGAGGAAGCAGACGCCGGCGGGGACCCGTTCGTGGATGGCGACGGTTGCGGTCAGGGCCTTTTCTCCCTGGGTCACTCGAACCTCGTCCCCGGGCGCAAGGTCCAGACGCTCGGCATCCTCGGGGGAGAGCTCGAGGCGCTGGGACGGCTTCAGGAATTTGAGGGGCGGGTTCAGCTCGGTGATCGGGCCGGCCCAGAGGTCGCGGTAGGTGCCTAGCTTGAGCGAGCCCGCCGCCGGCACCACCTCTCCGGACGCGCTATCGCGCTGAGTGTCCGGAGAGGTGGTACCGACGTCGGGCCCACGAAGGTCTCCACCCGTCGGGAAGCTCGAGGCGCTCTCCGTCTCCTGCCAGCGGATGCCGCGGCCGCCGATGGCGGCGTCGGTGATGGAGGCGTAGAACGGGACCGCGTCGGTCAGGGCTTTGAAAGCGGTGGGCTGAGACGTCACGCCGGTGTCGTGACCCAGGGCAAGCGAGAGCTGGGAGAGGGTCTGCCAGCCGGGGCGGATGTCGCCGGGGCGGCCGGCTGACGGGCGGACTCGTTGGAGGCGGCCGTCGGGGTGGGTCACGGTGCCGTCTTTCTCGGCGTGCGTCTCGAGCGGGAAGAGGACGTCGGCCTTGGCGGCGGTCGCGGTGGCGAAGGTCGAGAAGGCGACGACGAAGGACGCGGCGTTCAGCGCTTCTTCCCAGCGGGCGGTGTCGGCGAAGTCGCGCAGGGGGTCGACGCCGACCAGGAGCAGGCCGTCGAGGCTGCCGTCGATCAGCGCCTCGCGGATCGCCTCGGTGCCGTGGCCGTTGACGGCAAGCGGCGCCAGGCCCGGGCCGGCGTCCGGCAGCACGCCCGCCTCCCGCAACCCCCGAGCATTCGCCGTCTCCGGCACTTCCAGCAGCCCGACCCGTCCACGTTGATGGGCCGAAAAGTCGGCTATATCGTGGTTTTTCGGCCCATCAACATTGAGGGCGGCGGCGAGGCCGAGGAGCTCGTTGGCGGCCGAGGCGCCGATCCGCTCGCCCCAGACGACGACGACCCTGGCCGCGTCGCGCAGGCTCTCGGCCAGCGGCGTGGCGATGTTCTCGGCGCCGCCCGCGACCGCCGCGGTCAGCGCGCCGAGGAAGTAGGAGGCCTGGCCGGGCGCGTAGCGGGCGATCGCCTCGGCGCCGCCGTCGAGCGCCGTCGGCCGCTCGGTCGCCACCGCGAGCCGCGCGCCGCCGCGGCGGATCGCCTTGCGGATCCGCAGGTCGAGGATCGGCGAGGACTGCATCGGGTCGGTGCCGAGCACCAGGATCACGTCGGCGTCGTCGATGTCGGTGACCTTGGCCTGGATCTCGGGGCGCTCGAGGCCGAGGATCGTGTCGACGCCGGGGCCGGCCGCCGGGCGCGAGTCGAGGTGCGGCGAGTGGAGGGCGCCGCGGACGATCTCTCCGACGAGGAAGCCCTCCTCGTTGGAGGCGTCGCCGACGATCGCCGCGACCTTGCCCTCGCGCGTCGCCAGCCCCGCCGCCGCTTTCGCGACCGCGTCCTCGTAGGAGACCTTGCCGCCGCCTTTGAGGCACGGCTCCGTCACCCGCTCCTCGGCGCCGAACATCTCGAACCCGTACCGCCCGCGATCGCAGAGCCAGCCGTCGTCGACGCCGGGGTTGTCGCGGGCGATCACCCGTTTCACCTTCTCGTCGCGGACGGTGAAGCTGACGTTGCACTGGCTCGGGCAGAGCGTGCAGACCGAGCCCGCCTGCTCGATGTCCCAGGGCCGCGCGCGGAAGCGGTACGTGTAGTTGGTGAGCGCGCCGACCGGGCAGAGGTCGGTGATGTTGCCGTGGAAGGGCGAGACGTAGGGCCGGTCGTCGAAGGTGCCGACGTAGGTGCGGTCGCCGCGCTCCAGCAGCTGCAGCTGGGCGTCCTCGCTGACCTCCTGGCTGAAGCGCACGCAGCGGTAGCAGAGGATGCAGCGCTCGCGGTCGATCGCCACCAGCGGCGAGAGTTCGATCGGCTTCTCGAAGTGGCGCTTTTCGTCGATCACCCGCGACTTGCCCGGGCCCCAGCCCTGGGTGATGTCCTGCAGCGGGCACTCGCCGCCTTTGTCGCAGACCGGGC
>JBPYFM010000128.1:0-6343 GCA_051986435.1 Solirubrobacterales bacterium
TGTACCGGCTCTCCCCCGCACCCCTCACGTCCTGGGCGCCTCATGGGGGTCACAGCCTGCCAGGACCCCCATGAGGCGCCCAGGACACCCCGCCGGCGCCGCGGAGTGGTGTGGACGGCCGGGGCCGCAGTGGCGCGGACGGCCCGGCCCGAAGCGGTCCGGACGGCCCTGCCCGAAGTGGTTTGGACAGCCGGAGCCGCAGTGACGCGGCCAGCCTGAGCCGAAGTGGTGCAGACGGCCCCGCCCGCAGTGGCGCGGACAGCCCACCCAGACGACCATCTAGGCTCGCGCCCCGTGCCCCGACGACTCCGCCCTACGGCAGACATATATGAGGACGCGATCCTGGTCGGGGACCCGGGTCGCGCGATGGCGCTCGCGCAGGTCCTTATCGAGGGGCCGAAGATGAACAACCACGCCCGTGGTCTGTGGGGGTACTCGGGGAGGACCGCCGAGGGCCGGGGACTGAACGTGCAGGCGACCGGGATGGGCGGGCCGAGCGCGGCGCTGGTGCTGCGGGACCTGGCGGAGCTGGGGGTGCGGCGGGCGGTCCGGGTCGGGACCTGCGCGGCGCTCGCCGCCGACCTGCGGCCCAGGGACCTGGTCTGGGTGAGCGAGGCACGCTCCTGGTCGGTCGACGGCCGCGGCGCGGGAGCCCCGGCCTTGCCCGACGAGGCGCTGGCCGAGCGCCTGCGGGCCGAGCTCGGCGAGGAGGCGGCCTCAGGCCGGGTCGCCAGCCTCGATGTCCTCCACCCCTCCCCCGGCCACCCGACCCCGGACGGCGACGTCGCCGACATGCAGACCGCCGCCCTCCTTTCGGCGGGGCGCGACCTCGGCGTCGCCCTCGCCGCAGTGCTGGTCGTCACCGAGACGGAGGGATCGGAGCCGTTGGAGGACGAGTCGGTCACCGAGCGCGCGACAGCGGCCGCGCTGGCCGCCACCCGCGCACTCGTCGGCTGATCTGGCTCTACCAGGCGGTTGCAACGAGTATCCCTAAGCCTCGACTTGAGGGTCAGGGAGAGTCAGATCTCTTCGCCGGCTTCCCTGCATTTGCGGCAATTTTGCGACGGAGCGCGCCGACCTCGCGGCTGAGGTCGTCGATCTGCTCCTCGACGTCCTCGAGGCGCTGGGAGAACGAGCGGATCCGCCGCTCCAAGCGTTCGACGTCGCCCGCCGAGGGGAGATTCAGGGCGCTCATCGCCGCCTGCTGGGCCTCCAGCGCCTTCTCACGCGCGCCGAACGCCGCCTGCAGGGCGTTGTGCAGGGTGGGACTGTCGATCAGCGCCTGGGCGATCTCGCCGATCGCCTGCTCGGAGCGGGCCCGCAGGCCCTCCCCGTCGCCGACCATTCCATCCCCATCTGCGTACTCGTCAGGACTCACGCTAAATCCAATCTTCTCGTGCCGTTGACGCCAGGTTAACGACCACATCCGCAACAGATGGAAATCTCCCGACCGCGGGATGAGTGGACGATCGTTAAGGCCATATTGGGGGCGCGGTTATCCGTTGCTCGCGACCGGAGTCGTCGGTACCGTGACGACGGCCTGCCGGGAGGGGACGAGGTCGTGAACGCGATCGTCCGTGGCAGCGTTATATGAGGCGCATGAAGAGCAAGCTCGCATTGATCCTGGCGCTGGCCGCGTTCCTCGGCCTGGCCGTCCTCGGCAACGCGACCGCCGCCTCGCCGCTCAGCACGGCGACGGAAAAGCTCCAGCCCGACCTCGGCGGCGCGCAGAGCACCGGCGCCTCGACCTCGGGATCGACGACGAGCTCGACCACGACGACCACCACGCCGTCGACGACCACGACCACGGCGCCCAGCACCGCGCTGCCACCCGCGACCACCACGCCCAGCGGCACCACCCAGTGCTCGGACGGGATCGACAACGACGGCGACGGCCTGGTCGACATGGAAGACCCGAACTGCACCTCACCCAGCGACACCAACGAGGCGCCCGAAGGCTCGACCTCGACCTCGACCGGCGGTAGCCGTCAAGGCTCTACCTCTACTTCAGGCTCAACCACGATCGAAGAAGGGTCCGAAAAGGGCAAGAAGGGCCACAAGGAATTCGGCCACGGCGAATCGCTCGAAGCCGAACCCCACCCGAACACCCGTGGCGGCGTCACCCACAACGAAAGCCTCGGTGACGTGAGCGGCGGCGGCAAGAGCGGCGGCGGCGTCGAAGCCCCGGGCGCGACCGGCGGCGGCGACCAGCCGCTCGGCGAAGGCGGCGACGGCGGCGCCCAGTTCGAACCCGGCGGCGCCCCCACCCTGGCCAACCCGACGACGACGATCGCGCCGTTCGGCCCGGCCCCGATCGGCGTCCCGAACTTCGTCATCAACTCCTTCGAGATCCCGCCCTTCCTGCTGCCGATCTACCAGGCGTGCGGCACCGAATACGGGATCCCGTGGGAGGTGCTCGCCGCGATCAACAAAATCGAGACCGGATTCGGCACGAACCTCAACGTCTCCAGCGCCGGCGCGGTCGGCTGGATGCAGTTCCTCCCGTCGAGCTGGGAAATGTACGGGCTGGACGCCAACGGGGACGGTCGCAAAGACCCCTACAACCCGGTCGACGCGATCTGCGCCGCCGCCCACTACCTCAAGGTCGCCGGCGGCCAGAAGAACCTCTACGGCGCGATCCTCGCCTACAACCACGCGGACTGGTACGCGCAGGAGGTGCTCACCTACGCCCGCGCCTACGGCCGCATCCCCTCGACCCTGGTCGGCTCGCTGACCGGTCTCACCGAGGGCGCCCACTTCCCGATCGCCGCCAACGCCCGCTACTCCGACGAAGTCGCCGCCCGCGCCGCGCTCGAAGGCTCGGCCGCCGACGCGAGGATCTCGAGCAACGCGGCCGAAGTCATCTCCTCCTCGCCGACCCCCCGCGGGATCAACATCTACGCCAAGAAGGGCTCAGCCGTAGTCGCCGTCAACGACGGGGTGATCCGCAAGCTCGGCCACTCCGCCAAGCTCGGCAACTTCATCGTCCTCGAAGACAGCTTCGGCAACCGCTACACCTACGCCGAGCTCGGCAAGCTGGTGCGGAACAGTCGCACCATCGTCACCACCAGTGGCAAGCAAAAGAAGGTCCCGGTCGAAGAAGGCCAGGAACCGCGGCCGCGCCTGCGCGCCCTGCCGGACCGCTCCGGCAAGAAGGCGGGCAAGGAACAGAAGGTCGCCGTGAAGGCCGAAGAACTGCTCGAAAAAGCGTCGGGCAAGGGCTCGATCCGCCGCGGCTCGAAGGTGATCGCGGGCACCGTCCTCTCCCACGTCGCGGCCGGCGAAGGCGGCACCGACCCGCACATCAACTTCTCGATCCGCCCGGCCGGGAAAGGCGCGCCGCGGATCGACCCGAAGCCGATCCTCGATGGCTGGAAGCTGCTGGAAGCGACCGCGATCTACCGCGCCAAGGGCAAGAGCCCCTTCAACGCGCGGCTGAGCGGCGCCGGCGTCCTTCTGCTCTCCAAGGAAGCGCTCCAGCAGCGGGTCCTGAACGACAAGGGCCTCGACATCTACCAGTGCGGCCGCGAAGACATCGAAGGGGGCAAGATCGACCGCCGCGTCCTCGCGGTGCTCGAGTACCTGCGCTCGAAAGGCTTCACGCTGCGGATCAGCGCCCTGGAGTGCGGCCACAGCTACCTGACCGAAAGCGGCAACGTCTCCGAGCACTCGACCGGCGACGCGGTCGACATCGCCGAAATCGACGGCGTCAACGTCACCGGCCACCAGGGCCCGGGCACGTTGGTTCACGAACTGATCGAAGACGTCCTGCAGCTGCAGGGGCCGATGCAGCCCCATCAGGTGATCTCACTTGAAGACTTCCCGGGCGAAATCAGCTTCGCCGAACCGTCCCACTACGACCACGTCCACATCGGCTACCGCCCGGTCGAAGGCAACAACCCGCTGGAAGCCGGCTACGAAGCGCTGCTCAAGCCGAACCAGTGGGAGCACCTGATCAACCGCCTCGGCAAGATCGAAAACCCGAAGGTGCCGATCGAACCGTCGAAGTACTCGCTGCCCGATCACCCGAAGCACCAGAACTCCGCCGAAACGGTCCTCGGCGGCGGCCACCCGCGCGGCGAAGACTGAGCGCCGTGGCTTCGGGCTAGGCTCCGGGGCCGAAGCGCCTTGAGCCCCTTCTTCGGATTCGCGCAGTTCGACTTCGCCGGCACCCTGCCGCTCGCCGACGGGCGCTATCTGGCGCGGCGGGAGGACGGCGAGGGCGATGCCGTGCTCGTGCTGCAGACGCTCGCGGCGCCGTCGCGGCCGGGCCGGCGCCGGCGCAAGCCGCGCGACGCGGAGGTGGCAGCGACGCCGCCGGAGGTGGCGGTGGCCCGCGCGACCGCGATCCGCGCCTTCGAGCCCTTCGACGGACCCGAGGAGGCGGCCGCCTGGCTGGCCGGCGCCACCGCCGCCGAGGAGTCGATCGACGCCGTCGTCGCGACCGGGATCGCGCTCCTGAACGACGCCCTCCACGCCCAGGCCGTGGCCGTCGCCGACCCCCTCCCCACCGCCGTCGCGGCGGAGCGCGCGGTCGCCGTGCGGCTCGGTTACGGCAGCGGCGAGCAGACCGCCGAGGGCGCCTACAGCGAGGCCTGCGAGGTCGACGTGCGAGCGCCCGCCGGCTCGCCGCGGCGCCGCCGCCAGGAAGAGGTGCGCCCGCAGGAACGGATCGCGGCGCTCCTGCGCGGGCGCGAGCGGACCGACGCCTGCGAGACCCTCCTGCTCCGCGCCCGCGCCGACCTCGACGCGGGCCGCCGCCGCGAGGCGGCGCTGCAGCTGCGGGTAGGCGTCGAGGCGCTGCTGGTCGAGCTGCCGGAGGCGCTCGAGCACGAGGGCCACGTCCGCGACGTCGCCCTGCTCGAGCAGCGCCTCCCCGCCGTCGAGGCGGCCGCCGAGCAGGCGCTGCGCGGCGACCTGGCGCCCGAGGCGGAGACGGCGGTGCGGGAAGCGCTCGAGCTCGCCGAGCGGATCCTGCGGCGGCGGCGCCTGCTCACGGAATGACGGTCAGCCCGATGACGATGTCGTCGAGCAGGTTGGCGGCGATGTGGTGGGCTTCGGCCAGCTCGACGCCGTCGATCGAGGGCACCCCGATCACCGTGAGGCCCGCGGCGCGCGCCGCGGCGACCCCGGTCGGCGAGTCCTCCAGCGCGATCACCCCCGGCCCGGCCTCGACGCCGAGCCGCCTGCAGGCCTCGAGGTAAGGATCGGGCGCGGGCTTCGGCGCCGCCACGTCGTGACCGCTGACGAGGACGTCGAAGACGTCTTCGAAGCCGACGATCTCCAGCGAGCGCCGCACGAACGGCATCGGCGAGTTGGACACGAGGCCGATCGGCGTGCCCTGGGCCTTGAGCCGTTCGAGCAATGCGCGGGCACCGACCATCGCCTCCACTCCGTGCTCGAGCTCGGCGACCACCAGCTCGTTCAGCTCCTCCATCAGCTGCAGCCTGCGGCCCGGCTGGTCAAGCCAGCCTTCGATCTTGCCGCCGGCGACGTCGGCGGAGGTGCCGACCAGGTCGCGCTTGTGGGTGGGGGTGAACTCGGCGTCGTAGCGCTCGAAGAGGTCGGCCTCGGCACGGGTCCAGACCGACTCGGTGTCGAGCAGCAGGCCATCGTTGTCGAAGACGACCGCGTCGGGTCGTTGAGGTGGCATGGCGCGCATCATGCCAACCCGGCGCCCGCGGCCCGGCGCCGCCGAAACGCGGTAGCGTCGCCGCCACCATGCCCTTCCACATCGAGGTCGCCACCGGCCGCCGGCACGCCCGCTCCTTCAACCTGACCGAGGAGGAGCTCGGGCGCACCGTCCTGGACCCTTGGCTATCCGGCCGCCCGATCATCCTCGGCGACCGCAGATGGACCCGCGACGACGAGACGAGCCTGCGGGTCCTCGAGGGCCCGGAGCTCTCGGTCCAGGACCTCGCCTTCAGCCAGGGTTGGGCGAACGCCCAACGCGCCTCCACCGACGTGACCGCGACCGTTCTGGAGACCGCCACCGAAGGCCGCCGCGCCCAACGCGGCCCGGCCGCGATCGTGATCAAGGCCGACTCGGCGCTGCAGGCCGTCGCGGATCTGGTTTCCGGCCAAGACACCGAGAAGGTGTCCCTCGACGAGGTCCGCGACCGGATCGACAGCGGCGATCCGAAGCTCGCGGCGGTGATTCTGGTGGTGGAGCGGGACTAGCGTGGCGGCGGGGCGGGCCGTCCGCATCACTTCGGGCCGGCCGTCCACACCACTTCGGATTGCCGGCGGCTGTCCTGGGCGCCTCATGGGGGTCCTGGCAGGCTGTGACCCCCATGAGGCGCCCAGGACGTGAGGCTTTCGTGGGAGAGGCGGCGGGGGTTCG
>JBPYFM010000129.1:0-55358 GCA_051986435.1 Solirubrobacterales bacterium
AACCGGAGCTCGGCTGCGGCGATCGCTCCTCCGTCGTAGCTGCAGGTGCCTCCCACTGCGTCCTTTCCCTTGCCGACCCGACCACTATAAGAAGGGGGAACTTGTCCATCAAGACGGCTATTGGGTATTGGCCCCAGAGACCAGAAAGGGCGGCCCGGAGGCCGCCCTTTCGGTGTTGCGCTCTCGTCAGGAGAGCTTTGCCTTGAAGACTCAGCCCTTCGGCGTGCAGGCGCGGATGATTTCCGTTTCCGCCTTGGTGCCGTCTTCGAATTTGCCGAGGACGTGGACTTTCAGCTTCCCGTCTACGCACTTCGAGCTGATCGGGTTGTGACCCGCCACGTTCTTTTTGATCGCCAGGTTGAACTTGGTGATCGAGCCGCTGCCGCCGGTGATCTGCGGGATCTTGGCGACGGCGAGGGTGCCGAAGCGACCGTGCTTGTGCTTGGTGATGGTCACCGTGGTGACGATCGCGCCGGAGATCGGGTTCGAGAAGTAGGCGTGGATGAACATCGTCGCCTTGCCGCCCTTTTCGCCGCCGTTGAACACCAGGATCTTCGAGTTGACGTTGATCGGCTTCTGTTCGGCGAAGGCCACCTGGGCAGTCGCCTGGCCGGAGCCGATGATCGCCGACTTGCACGCCTTTTCGGCGGCCTTCGTGTCGGTCGCCTGGAGCTTGCCCGATTTGCAGGTCGGGATCCCCTTCAGGTGCACTTCGCCGGCTTTGTCGGCTTCCAAGATCACTTCGCGGATCGCCGGCGGGTGGGACCCGTCGGCCTCTTTGACTTCGCCCGACGCTTTGAGTTCGATCGGCGTCTGCTTCTTCTTCGACAGCGCCTTCGGGCTGAAGCCGCCGTTCGCCGTCAGTTCGAGGTTGCCGACTTTGACCGTGACCGGGGTTTCGCCCCCGGCGGCGGTCGCGATCCCGACCACCGAGACGGCGATCAGGGCCCCCAAGGCGAGGACGATCAGCAAGTGTTTGCGCATACCCTTTATCTCTCCTTTGCGGCCTGCCCATCGGGGGCGGTGGCCGTCGAAACGTTGCGTCAAACCGTGGAACGGTTTGTGCGCGGGTCAACCTATACCACCCGTTCGCACTGTATAAACCCGACGGCGGGCTGAAAGAAGCGGTCCGATGGTCGCTTTGGGTACGCGGATTATCCGATCGGGGCGCGGCGGCGCTGCGAGGTCTCCGCGAGCGTCGCCCAGAGCGCCGCGACCCGGGCCTCGGCCCTGATCTGCATGGACGCCGCGGCGGGATCCGCGCCGTCGCAGGCGGCGGCGAGCTCGGTGATCAGCGTTTCGCGGCATGTGAGCCCGGCGACGCCGGCGTCGACGATCTGCGTGAAGGTGAGCCGCGCGGCGGCGGGATCGGAGGCGGCGCGGCGGGAGGCTCGCTGGAGGGCGGTGCGGATCGGCACCCGCGTCGTCGAGCCCGGGGTGCCGTCGGCTGTCAGCTCGATGAAGAACGAGCGGCATGTTCGCCGGATGAGCGCCAGGTAACCGTCGGCAAGGTTCATGAAGTGACGGCGGAACCGCACCGCCGGCAGGCCCGCCGTCGAGCTGACCTTGCTCGAGGTGAGGCCGTGGAATCCGTGCGGCAGCGCGAGCCGCAGGACGGCCGCCAGGAGGAGGTCTTCTTCGTCGCGCTCACCTGGGGCGCTTGGTCCCTCCTCCGGCGACGGCGGCATCGGGGAGTCCGGGGAGGGGGCGCCGACGGCGATGCCGAGCTCCTCCCGGTCGTCGATGATGTCGCGTGCCCAGTCGATCAATGTGTCGGTCGTTCGTCGCGCCTCCGTCGGCGTGGCGTCGATCAGCTGCATCCGCGCACAGCGCAGCGTGGCGGCGACGATCGCGGCGACCTTCAGGCTCGGCACTTCCCGCGAGCGCCGGTCGAGGCATCCGCGGAGCGCCGACTGGAGGCGCCGTTCCTCGTCGGCGATCGCCGTCAGCGCGGCGGGCCCGCCGGCGTAGATCTCGATCAAGGCGAAGCGCGCGACGTCGCGGTCGGCCAGCAGGCGATCGAGGAGCGCCCGCAGCGCCGGGTCGATCTGCTCCACCGGCTCGAGCGCGGGGGAGCGCGCCTCGACGACCCGTCGGGCCGTCGCCGCCATGACGTCGCCGTAGCTCGTCAGCAGGCAGTCGTCGACGCCCGAGAAGCGAGCGTAGAACGCCCGGCTCGAGACGCCGGCGCCCTTGGTCAGCTTGCGGACGGTGATCGCTTCGACCCCGTCGCGCGCGGCGATCTCGATCATCGCCCGCTGCAGGCGGGCGCGTTGGCTGTTCACGACGTCGAGGTGGGATTGACTTCGACCCGGTTTCAGTCGATCGAGCTTGCGACGGCTCGGTGGGATGCTCGTTTCGGGCGTCGGGACACTCAAGACCAGCTCCTCTCGTAAGTGACTGCGACTGGGCGGGAGGATTCATCAGTACCAATCAGGAACCCTTGCGCGCCCAAGAACGTAGCACCGCGGGGGAGCTTGCTCAAGAACTATTTAGCGAACTTGGACGTTTGAGACCGGGACCGGTCTCGGCGCCTGGCGAGCGCTCGACGGACCTGGAGCTCCTTCGCGGCGCCGGCCGCTCAGTCGACCCAGACGACCTGGTCGCGGGCGGGGCCGACGCCGACGAGCTTGATCGGCACGCCGACGAACTCGGCGATGAAGCCCAGGTAGTCGCGGGCGGCGGCGGGAAGGTCGGTGAAGGTGCGGCAGCCGTTGATGTCCTCGTCGAAGCCGGGGAGCTCCTCGTACTCGGGGGTGGCCGAGTGGAGGATCGACTGGTGGTAGGGGAAGTCGTTGAGGACGGCGCCCTCCTTGGAGCGATAGCGCACGGCGACGCGGAGGGGGCCGATGCCGCGGAGGACGTCGAGCTTGGTGATCGCCAGCGCGTCCATGCGGTTGAGGCGGACGGCATAACGGAGGCCGACCAGGTCCAGCCAGCCGGCGCGGCGGCGGCGGCCGGTGGTGGTGCCGAACTCGTGGCCCTGTTCGACCAGCTGGTCGCCGGTCTCGTCGTGGAGCTCGGTCGGGAAGGGGCCGGCGCCGACGCGGGTCGAGTAGGCCTTGGCGATGCCCCACACTTCGTCGATGTCGGTGGGCCCGACGCCGGCGCCGACGGTCGCCGCACCGGCGATCGGGTTGGAGGAGGTGACGAAGGGATAGGTGCCGTGGTCGAGGTCGAGGAGGGTCGCCTGGGCGCCCTCGAAGATCACCGTCTCCTTGCGGTCGAGCGCGTCCCAGCAGAGCTTCGCGGTGTCGGCGATGTGGGGCTCGAGGCGGTGGCCGTAGTTGACGTGCTCCTCGACCATCGCGTGGAGGTCGGGGCGCGGGTCGGTGACGCCGCCCATCGAGCCCTCCGCCGCGGCCTTCGCCTCGTCGCCGGCTTCCTTGCGCAGTTTGCGCCGCTGGACCGAAAGTTCGCGCAGCGCCTGCTGCTTGGGCTCGAGCGCGGCGCGGATCTTCGTCCGCAGGATCTTCTCGTCGAGCAGGTCCTGGACGCGGATGCCGAGGCGCAGCGCCTTGTCGGCGTAGGCGAGGCCGATCCCCCGTCGCGTCGTCCCGATCGAGTTCTTCCCCAGTTTCGTCTCACTCGCGGTGTCGAGGAGCACGTGGTAGGGCATGATCAGGTGCGCGTTCGCCGACAGTTTCAGGTTGGCGACGCTGATCCCGGCCCGTTTCAGCCCGTCGATCTCGCTCAGCAGCACCCGCGGGTCGACGACGACCCCGTTGCCGATCACGCAGGTCTTCTCGGAGTGCAGGATCCCCGAGGGGATCAGGTGGAAGGCGAACGTCTCGCCGTCGCGGACGATCGTGTGGCCGGCGTTGTTGCCCCCCTGGAAGCGGACGATGGTGGTAGCCCGCTCGGCGAGCAGATCGGTGATCTTGCCCTTGCCCTCGTCGCCCCATTGGGCGCCGACTATGACAACGCCCGGCACGTGGGTGAATTCTGACGGTTCCGGGCGGCTGGTGCGGTGAGCTAGGCCGCGAGGCGGCGGTCTTCGCCGTGCAGCGGGACCATGTAGCCGCCGCACATCTCGACCAGCCGCGAGACCGTGCGTCTGCCGATCTGCTCGACGAGCTCGGGTTCGTCGAGGTTGGTCGTCACGAGGACGCTGCGTTCGTTCTCGTAGCGCTCGTTGATCAGCGCGTAGAGCTGCTCCAGCACCCAGTCGGATCGTTTCTCGGCGCCGAGGTCGTCGATGTGGAGGAGGTCGACCGTCGTCAGCTTGCGGAACAGCTCCACGTAGGTGTCGCTGTCGGGGCCCGCGTCGTAGCTCTGCCGGATCCGCGCCAGGAGTTTGGGGAGGGAGTAGATGGCGACGGTGCGCTTGCGCTCGAGCGCCGATTTGGAGACGAGCATGCCGAGCGTCGTCTTACCGGTCCCCGGGTCTCCGAAGAGCCAGACGCCGCGGCCGGTCGCGAGGTTCTCGTCGAGGTTCTCGAGATAGGCACGGATGGCGGCGACCGCACCCCGCGCCTGGAATTCCCGCGCCATGTCGGAGATCGGCGGTCGATCGAAGGAGACGCCCTGGAACCGCCGTGGGATCACCGACGAGACGCCGCGGTGGGCGCTCTTTCGCAGGCGCTCGGCACGGCACTCGCAGGGGCGCGCCACGTCTTCGGGGCCGAGGATCCAGCCCGAGCCGTCGCAGATCCCCAGGGTGCAGACCTGGTCGCGGAAGGGTTCGGAGCGGGCGATCGCGGCCATTCAGCTCGCCCCCCGCATGTGACGCACGCGCATCAGAACTCGGGGCCCGCCGCGGCGGCCTCGTCGTAGGGCGGCGGGTCTTCGCCGACCGGCTGTTCGATCGGCGCCTCCTGGCCGCTGTAGTCGGCGAACTTGGGATAGCGGTCGAGGAAGACCAGCTCCTTGGTCGCGATCGGGCCGTTCCTATGCTTGGCGATGATCAGGTTGGCGAGGCCGTCCGGCTCCTCGTCGGGGTCGCGGTAGTAGTCGGCCCGGTAGAGGAAGGCGACCAGGTCGGCGTCCTGCTCGATCTGGCCCGACTCGCGGAGGTCGGACAGCTGGGGTTTCGGCGGCGAGCGCTGCTCGGGCGCGCGCGAGAGCTGGGAGATCGCCAGCACCGGCACCTGGAGCTCACGGGCGAGGATCTTGAGGCCGCGGCTGATCTGGCCGACCTGCTCGACGCGGTTGGCGCGCGGGTCGTCGGAGCGCATCAGCTGCATGTAGTCGAGGATGACCATGCCAAGGCCGCCGCGGTCCTGTTCCTGGGCGTGGAGACGGCGCGCCTTCGCCCGTAGGTCGAGGATGCCGAGGTCGGAGGAGTCGTCGAACCAGAGCGGCGCCTGTTCGAGTTCGTTGGCGGCGCGCAGCACCTTCGGCCAGTCGCGCTGGCTGACCTGGCCTTTGCGCAGTTTGTCACCGGGGATGCGCGCGCGGCAGGCGATGAAGCGCTGTGCAAGCTCGACCTCCGACATCTCGAGCGAGAAGAAGGCGACCGGCAGGTTGCGCTTCACCGCCACGTTTTCGGCGATGTTGGCGACCAGGGCGCTGTTGTGGACGATCACGTCGTCGGCGACGAAGTTGCGCAGCCCGGGCACGTCGAGGTCGTAGGTCTCTTCTTCGCCGACGTACTCGACCGAGGCGACCTCGTCCCACCAGATGTCGGAGTCGCAGAGCTCCTCGAGGGTGGGGGACGCCGTCGCCGTCGCCAGTTCGGCGACGAGGCCGCGCGAGGGCGCGCGGGCGCCGACGTGCCAGTTGTGGGCGCGCGACCTCCCCGTCAGCTCGCTCACCGCCGCCCAGATCCGGTCGCCCTTGGCCAGCAGCACGTCGTCCCAGATCTCGACCGGAAGAGTGTCGGTGTTGGTCGACCGAGGGGCCTCGGCGAGCCGTGCCAGCACCCGGTCCTGCGCCTCCTCCTTGCCGGGGATGCGGATCAGTTCGCAGAAATGGCGTAGGCCAGACTGGTCGGTGATCCGCACCTCGCGAGCGACCTTGTCGGTGCCCCCGTAGACGGGTCGCTTCAGCGTGCGGATGGTCGCCACGATCCCCAGCCGCAGCAGCAGGTGCTGGACGTCGCGCGCCAGCCGCTCGCTGATCGTCGTGTAGCCGATCTGCGCCAGGCGGTCGCTGCAGTGGACGTGTCCGTCGCACCCGTACATCACGCCGAGGAACCGGGCCAGTTGCTCGTCGCCAAGCCCGAAGATCGCGTCCGGAACGAACTTCTCGGCGGAGCGCAAACCCATCAGGCCATGACGGGTGAGCATCGCCGTGACGGGGTTTGCCTTTGAGCCCGGCCCGGCGCTGAGGTAAGAGCTGCCGCTGGCGTGTTCGCGTGGCGGTTGGAATCGAACGCCGCTTTCGAGCGCCGCCTGTTCCACGGTGGCGGCGATCCCCGAGCCCGAGCCGTAGCAGTAGGCGGGGGTCGTTCCTCCGATTGCTCCGTCAGCGATCAGAGCGGCCAGCAGGACGATCTCGCGGTCGGGCAGCGCCCTCGCGCGGCTCGGTCGAGGCAACCGTCGAGGGACGGCGATTCTGGTTCCAGGCGTAACGTCTCCAAGTTCCTGCCAACCGGAGCTGGTCAGAACCGGGTGGTTCGCGGTCGCCTCGGTCCAGCGGCCCAGGCGGGTCGTCAGACGGTAGATGGCCTTACTGCCGTTGCTCTCGATTGCCGCGATCTTTGCCGGCACCATCTTCAGGTCGGGGGCGAGGGACGCCACCCAGACGTCCTCACCTCGCCGATGTGCCTCGAAGAGGGAGTCGAGGCGTCGTCGCACCCCGGTGGTCGGGTCATAGATCAGGCTTTGTGCGCTCTGGCACTTCCCCATGGCGGGCCGTGCCGCGAGGATGATCAGGTTGCCGGGCTGGAAGCCGCCGGTGACCGCGTCGATGTCGCGGAAGCCGGAGGGGGTGCCGGTCAGCTCGGTCTCGCCGGTGGAGAGCTTCTCCAGGCGGTCGACCTCGTCGTGGAGGATGTCGCCGAGGATGCGGAAGTCGGAGGCCTGCTCTTTGTGGGCGACTTCGAAGAGCAGTTTCTCGGCGCGCTCGGAGAGTTCGCGCGGCTCGCCGTCGCGCTCGTTGACCCAGCCCTGGATTTCCTGGCCGGCGCCGAGAAGGCGGCGGAGGAGGGAGTTCTGCTGGACGATCTCGGCGTAGTGCTTGGCGTTGCCGGCGGCGGGGACCTTGGCGGCGAGCTCCGAGACGTAGTGTTTGCCGCCCGCCTCGTCGATCTTGTTGGTCTGCGTGAGCGCCTCGGCGACGGAGAGCTCGTCGACCGGCTTGGAGGCGGCGTAGAGGTCGTGGATCGCTTCGAAGATCGTCCGGTGGCGGTCGAGGTAGAAGTCGGCGGCGTTGAGCTTGACCTCGTCGATGACCCGGGTCAGGGTCGGCTCGGCGACCAGCATCGCGCCGAGGACGGACTCCTCGGCCTCGATGTTCTGGGGCGGTACGTGGGTTGCCGGGGACGGTGGCATTCAGTCAGGGATAGAGGGTGGGGCGGCGGAAAAAGGGGGTGCCGCGAGCGGGTCTCGATCAAACCAAAGGCGAGGCTCGGGTCGAGGCGGCGACGATGCAAATACGTGAAAAAGAAGTTGCGCTCTCGTCACCAATTCACGGCAGTTGCGGCACGCCGCGCGGGGCGTTGTCGGACGGGCGTCCAGCGTTGGAGGAGAGGCGTCGACGGCGTGGAGGGGAGCCTTGGCGCGGGCGGAGAATCGCGGCCCGAGGTAGGGCGTGGAGGTGGGATTCGCGGGCAGCCGGGGTGCGGCAGTGGTCTCAGCGGCAAGGGAGAGCCGCCGGCTCTGTCTGCGGTGGGGAGGCGATTCCTACCGGCGCCGCACCCGCGGCGCGGCGGGCTATTTCTCCTCGCTGATGATGGTCTTGACCGCGGCGACGTTGCCGTCCCCGAGGTCGATCTCGACCATGAAGGTGCCGAGTTCGCGCAGCGGCTGGTCGAGGCGGACTTTGCGTTTGTCGATGCGCAGGTCGCGGGCGTCGCGCAGGGCGTCGACGATCTGCTGCGGGCCGACGGAGCCGAAGAGGTGACCGTCCTCGCCGGCGCGCTCGTGGATCGTGATGACGGTTTTGGAGAGCAGGCCGGCGGCTTCGCGTTCGCGGGCGGCGCGCGCTTCGGCGGCGCGTTCGGCGGCCTCCATGCGGCGCTGCGCTTCCTCGAGCGCGCCCGGGGTCGCCGGCTGCGCGAGCTTGCGCGGCATCAGGTAGTTGCGCAGGTAGCCAGGAGCGACCTCCACGGCTTCGCCGCGCTCGCCGAGGTTCTCGACGTCGGCCAGCAGGATCGCCTGTGCCATCAGCGCTCTCCGACGTACGGGAGCAGCGCGATTTCGCGCGCCCGTTTCACGGCCACCGAGAGTTGACGCTGGTGGGCGCGGGAAAGGCCGGTGACTCGCCGGCCGCGCGTCTTCCCCTTGTCGGAGAGGAAGCGGCGCAGAAGGTTAAGGTCCTTGTAATCGACGACTTCGGAGTTGACCCGCGTGTATTTGCGGGGACGGGCGCGGTCGGCGCCACGGCGACCCCGACGGGCGCCTCCGGTCGATGAAGTCTCACGTGCACGGGGCATAAGCGACGGCGAAGACTACAGATATGCGCCGGCCGGCGCCTTTGTGGCGACCGGTGGAGGTGCCAGGGGGCCGGCAAGGGTGCTCGGCTGCCGCCTCCGGCCCTGTGCGGCGGCGGAAGCTGTCGCCCGGGGCGGCTGATCGGGGGTCCTGGCAGGCTGTGACCCCCGATCAGCCGCCCAGGTCGGGAGGTGGTGCGGGAGATGCCGAGGGTTCGTCACGCCTCCGTGGGCTTCTCCACGGATGCGTGAGGGTTCCCGACCGCCACGGCCAACCCATAGACCTTTGTCACCCACAGGGTGACAAAGGTCTATGGGTTGCGGGCCGGAGGTCGGATCGCCGACCGAAGGCGCGGCGGGGGTCGATCCGTGCGCCTCCGGTGTCCTTCTCCACGGATCCGTGCGGGTTCCGGGAGGGCGGGTCCGTCGCTTGTGCAGTTATCCACACCAGGGTGTGGTCAAGTGCACGAGCGGCCGGCTGCGTCACGGAGGCGGGTCGTCCCTCCCCGCGGGCACCCCGTGCTGCCGCGGATGCCGTACCGACCTCAGCCAGCCCGGGTCGGACAGGCATCCGCGGCACCCGCAAATGTCACCGATCCCCGCGCCGCGGGGGCGTGCGGGGATCGGGTGAGACGGGGCTAGAAGGGGATGTCGTCTTCTTGGGGGCTGCCGGTGGAGACGGGGCCGAAGTCGGATTCGTCGGCCGGGACGTCGCTGGGCGGCGGGTTGTAGGACTGTTGTTGCGGCTGCTGTTGGTGTTGCGGTTGGCCGCCGCCGTTGCTGGGGCCGCCGCCGTCGCGGGAACCGAGGAACTGCACGGTGTTGGCGATGATCTGGATCGCCTGGCGTTTGCCGCCGTCTTTGGCCTCCCACTCGCGCCAGTCGAGTCGGCCTTCGATCGCCACCGGGCGACCGCGGGATAGGTAGTTGGCGCAGTTCTCACCCTGCGCGCCGAAGACGACCACGTTGAAGTAGTTCGGCTTGTCGACCCACTGGCCGCTCTGGTCTTTGCGCCGGCTGTTGACGGCGACTCGCATCTCGCAAACGGAGGTGCCGCTGTTCGTGCTGCGGAGTTCGGGATCTTGCGTGAGGTTCCCGGTGATGACCACCACGTTCACGTTCGAAGCTGCCAAGAGAGTTCACTCCTCTGAATTCGTTGTTGACTTCCAGTCTAGGCCTGGGCACGGCGAGACTCTCCCCCCTCGCCGGAGAGGTTCCGCGGAATTAGCGGGCGGCACGGGGGTGGCCAACGGGAGCAGGAGTGGCTGGCGAGAAAGACGGCGGTCGACCGGCGGTGGCACGGCGGACGGCGGTGGTGGCACGGCGGTGGCACGGCGGACGGCGGTGGCGGACGGCGGTGGTGGCACGGCGGTGGCGGCACGGCGTGGCGCGGCGGAGGGCGGCGTGGCGCGGCGGACGGCGGCGTGGCGGCACGGCGGATGGCCGGGGCGCGGCGAACCGCGCGCGGAGCGAGAGGGACGGCAGTCGACCGGCGGTGGCACGGCGGACGGCGGCAGTGGCGCGGCGGACACGGCGTGGAGCGGCGGATGGCCGGGGCGCGGCGAACCGCGCGCGGAGTGGGCGAGATGGGCGGGACTACTCGCCGGCCGGCTCGGCGGCGGCCTCGGCCGCGGGGGCCTCGGGACGGTCCTCGCGGGGACCGCGCTCGCCGGGGGCGCCGGTGCGCTCGCGCGGGCCGGGGGCGGCGACGGCGGGTGGCACGATCGACGGCGTGTTCGCGTCGACTTTGAAGATGCGGAAGCGCAGGACACCGTCGGCGATCTTCAGTTCGTGGTCGAGGGTGTCGAGGAGCTCGGCCGGGGCCTCGAAGCGGAACCAGCGGTAGTCGGCCTCGGTGCGCCGGTTGATCTCGTAGGCCATCTTGCGGAGGCCCCAGGTGTTCTCCTGTTTGAGGCTGCCGGCGGCCTCGATCTGGCCACGCGCCTGCTGCGCCAGGGCATCCCTGGCGGGGGCGTCTTGCTGGGGGTCCAGCATCAGGACCAGCTCATATTCACGTGGTGCGGCCAAAGCGACGGCGCACTATAGCGAGGTCAGTGCGGCGCGAACTCCTCGCTCCCGTCCCCGGGCACGGATTCGGGTGTCGGAGGGGGTTCCGCGAGGGGCGCCGGAGAGGGCTCCGAGAGGGGCGCCGGCGAGGGTTCGGGCGCGGGCGACGGGACGTATTCCGGGATCGGGGGAGGGGCGGCTTCGACCGGTTCGGAGGGTGGTTCCGGGGCGGCGGACGGGGTCGGTTCGTGGGCAGAAGGCGACGGGTGTGGTCGATTGGTGCGGTCGTCGCGCCCCCCGCGGCGTCGCGTTCGGGTCCCGATGGTCGCGGTCGCGGCCGGCGCCTCGGCGTCCGAGGCGGTGCGCCCGGCCGTGGGTCGGCTCCGCCGCGCCGCGCGCGCGCGTCGGCGCGCCGGTCGATCCCGGTGCGTGCTCCGTGGCGTCGAGTCCCGGTGCCCGTGCGCGAGCACCGGCGAGGAGCGCACGCGCCCGGGCGACCGGCGCCGCCCACCCTCGGGCCGCACCGCGCGCGGCAGCCCGACGTCGCGCCCAAGCGGCGGCGGCTCGGGCACGCGCAGCAGGCTCGGCACCAGCCGCAGGGCGAGCAGCCCGGCGACGACGATCGCCGCCCCGCGCGCGACCGCGCGCCATCTGATCCGGACTCCGGCCACGCCCCGCCAAGGGCCCGGCCCGCCCGATCTCTCCCCCCCGGGCCTAGGAGGAAGCCCGCTCGGAGCGGGCCTTTTCGATGTCGGCGAGCTGGTCGTCGACCCAGCCGCCCGGGTCGCGGGCAAAGATGATGTCGCGCAGGCCGCGGGCCAGCTCGGCCTTCTCCTCCGGGGCCATGGTCAGGGCGCGGTAGATCGCGTCGGACTGCTCCTGGATGTCGAAGGGGTTGACCGATATCACCCAGTCCTCGAGCTCCTGGTGCGAGCCCGTGTTCTCGGAGAGCATCAGGACCCCGTCGCGGGTGTTGACCGCGGGCGCCTCCTTGGCGACGAGGTTCATGCCGTCGAAGATCGCGTTGACCATCAGCAGGTCGTAGTGCTTGTAGCGGGCGACGGCGTCGGCGAAGTTCTCGTAGATGCGGAGGTCGATCGGCATCCAGTCCGTGGTGCCGTGGCGGTGGTTGACGACGGCGACCAGGGCTTCGATCCGCTCGCGGTACTCGGCGTACTCGGGCACGTCCTGGCGCGAGGGCTGCAGGTGGGCGATGAAGGTGACCTGTTCGCGGAACTCCGGATGCTGGGTGAGGAAGGTGTCGAAGGCGGTGAAGCCGCGCAGCACGTTCTTCGAGAGGTCGGCCCGGTCGACGCGGATGATCAGGTACCGCCGCCGCCGCTCCAGCACCTCGCGCTCCGCCTCCGCCACCTCCTTGGAGGCCGCGGCCCGTCGCAGGCGCTCGGCGTCGATCCCCAGCGGATACGCGCGCGCCAGGGTCCGGTGCCCCTTGTAGCGGACTTCGCCGGCCAGGTAATCGACGTCGGCTCCTTCCAGCAGTTCGTCGCAGCAGCGCAGGAAGTTGATCGTGTAGGCGTGGGTGTGGAAGCCGATGATGTCGTTGGCCAGCATCCCCTCGTAGATCGCTTCGCGGATCCGCCCGGGCAGCACCCGCCAGCTGTCCGGCTGGGACCAGGGGATGTGGACGAAGAAGTGCAGGAACGCGTCGGGACGCGCCGCGCGGATCATCCCCGGCGCCGTGTAGAGGTGGTAGTCGTGGAGCATCACCAGCGGCTCGTCGGTCCCCTCGATCTGCCGCGCCACCGCGGCGGCGATGTCGGAGTTGACCTGTTGGTAGCCCTCGTCCCAGGCGTCGAGCTCCTCCTGGCGGATGTCCGGCGCGTTGGAGAGGTCCCAGAGGTAGTGCTGGATGAACCAGAGGATCGGGTTCGCGATGACGTTGTAGAAGCGGTCGTAGGCGCGGGGGTCGGACTCGACCATCATCACCCGGTAGTTGATCCCGTCGATCTCCAGCGAGACCGGGCCGCCCTCCTCTTCGGAGACGACGATGTCCTCTTCGGTCATCGCCGAGGCGATCCAGAGCGCGTCGCGGTGGGAGACGAGGCCCGAGAGGGCCGTGACCAGGCCACCGCCGCCGCGGCGCACCGTGCGGTTGCCGTCCCCGTCGCGCTCGAACTGTGCGGGACCCCGGTTCGAGACGATGATCAGCGGCGCGTCGCTCACGCCGCGAAGGTTACGTCAGGCCTCGATTCGGTTCAGCAGGTCGAGCCAGTCGCGCAGCAATCGCGGCGAGAGGAACTCGCGGCGGGCGTGCTCCTTGCCCTCGCGGCCGAGCGTCTTGCCGAGCCCCGGGTCCTTGAGGATCTCGAGGCTGCGGGCGGCGCACTCCTCGGGCGAGTTGACGAGGAAGCCGGAGATGCCGTCCTCGATCTGCAGCGGGATGCCGCCGACGTTGCCGCCGATCGTCGGCCGCCCCTTCCAGAGCGCCTCGGTGACGGTCAGCCCGAACCCCTCGCGGATCGACTTCTGCAGGCAGATGTCGGACTGCGACTGGAAGGCGTTGACCTCGATCGCGCCGACGTTGTTGAGGTTCGACAGGATCTTGATGTCCGGGTCGTTGTCGGCGTATTCGTAGGTTTTCTGGAAGTACTCGCGGCCCTCGGGGTCGTCCGTGGCCATCGAGCCGACCATCGCCAGCTGCGCCTCGGGCACCTGCTCGGTGACTTGGCGGTAGGCGTCGATCACGCCGATCGGGTCCTTCCACGGGTCGAAGCGGCTGACCTGGGTGAGCAGCGGCCGCTCCGGGTCGATCCCGAACTGCTGGCAGATGAAGGCGGCGTCTTCGCGCGAGAAGGCCATGTTCTTCGGCGAGAGCGGGTCGATCGCCGGCGGGATGATGTTGACCGCGTCGCGGTGGGCGCCCATGCCGTTGGGCACGTACTGGTCCATGTGCCAGACCGACGCGTCGTACTCTTCGATCAGCGGCAGCAGGCGGGAGATCGGCGCCGGGTTCGGCGTCGAGAGGTCGATGTGGCAGCGCCAGATCCACTTGCCGCTCCTGTGCGCGGCGCCGCGGCGCAGGCCGATCGGCTGGGGGTCGTGGACGATCACCACGTCCCACTCGCCTTCGAGCCCGTCGGCGTTGATCTGGTTGATCTCGTCGAAGACCTTCCACTGCTCCTCCGACAGGGTCTCCGGCGCCCCCTGCAGCGAGTTGTGGAGGAGCTTCGTCGCTTCGAAGAACTCCTCCTTGCCGAAGATCACGTGCCAGTGGGCGTCGAGGCCGATGTCGCGCATCAGCGGCACGATCGTGTAAAGGATCTCCGACACGCCGCCGCCGAACGCGGTGGCGCTGACGTGCAGCACGCGCTTGCCCTTCAGCGGCTCGGCGAGCTCGAGGATCCGCTCCGTCGTCTCGCGGCCGACGATGCTGGCGTAGTCGCCGAGCGACTTCTGTCCGATTGCGACTTCCTGAAGCAAGGCCGGAGTTCTACACGCCAGGGCGGTTGAGTTCTTTGAAGTGGACGGCTGTGTGACGAAGTCGCGCTGGGGGCCCAAACTCATGCAGCGCGATCGGCGGCTCGGCGGTGTTGCCGGGGCTATTCCGGGCTGACCTGGTCGGGCCGCTTGCCCAGGGTCACGCTCACGGTCTTGCGCTTGTTGTCGCGCAGGATCGTGAGTTCGAGTTCTTCGCCCGGTTCCTTGTCGCCGACCGCCTTCACCAGGGCGTCGGGTTCGACGACCTTGTGGCCTTCGACTTCGACGATCACGTCGCCGCCGGTTTCGTATTCGGCCGCCTGGAACTGGATCGTGCCGTCGGCGCCGCGCAGCCCCGCTTCGTCGGCCGGGCCGCCGGGGACGACGCGGGCGACAAGGGCGCCGAATTCGCTTTCGATGCCGAGCTCCTTCGCCAGCTGCGGATAGAGGGGCTGTGAGGAGACGCCGATGTAGGCGTATTCGGCGTGCCCGTTTTCGCGCAGCATTTCCACGGAGCGTTGGATCGCGGTGGTCGGGACGGCGAAGCCGACGCCGTCGTTGGCGCCGGAGTTGGTCTCGATCTGCTGGTTGATCCCGACCACCTTGCCCTGCGCTTCGAGGAGCGGGCCGCCGGAGTTGCCGGGGTTGATCGAGGCGTCGGTCTGGATCGCGCCCTCGATCTCGAACTGGGTCAGCGATTTCACCGCCCGGTCGGTCGCCGAGACGACGCCGACCGAGAGCGAGCGCTGCTCGCCGAAGGGGCTGCCGATCGCCGCGACCGGCTCGCCCACTTCCAGTTCGGCGTCGTTGCCGAGCTGGAGCGCGTGCAGCGGGAAGCCTTCCGGTTCGACCTTCAGCAGGGCGACGTCGGCGAACGGGTCGAAGCCGACGATTTCAGCTTCCAGCACGTTGCGGTTCGAGAATTCGACGAAGACTTCCTTCGCGGACGTGCGTCCTCCGTTCGATTCTTCGGTGACCACGTGCGCGTTGGTGACGATTTCGCCGTTCGACGCGAGGACGAAGCCGGAGCCCTCGGCGCCCCCGGCGGAGCCGCTGAAGACCGAGCGGATCGTGACCACGCCGGGCGAGACCTCGCGGTAGATCTCGGCCGCGTCGAAGCCGGGCGAGCCGGTCTCGATCGCCAGTTCGGAAGGGACCGGCGGCGGCGCTTCGGGGCCTTTTTCCGCTTCGCCCGTCGCCGCGCCTTCGCCTTCGGCCCCCGCCGGGCTCGTCGTCGATTCCTCGGTCTTGTTCTTGAAGATGACGGTCGAGGAGCCGCTGCCACAACCGGCCGGCAGCGTCAGCGCGAGCACCGCCGCCAGGGCCAGGAGTGCTGCGGGCGCGGCCCGCCCGTTCCTCACTGGCCGGCCTTGACCAGCGGGCGCCCCGGAGCCGGCCCGTCGCCCACGCGGGCCTGCGGCAGCTCCAGGGTGAAGGCGGTGAAGCGGCGGCTCGAGCTGATCGTGATCCGCCCGTCCATGCGCTGCGCGAGCTCGGAGGCGATCGCCAGGCCGAGCCCGGAGCCGCCCGAGGAATCGCCGGTGTAGAAGCGCTCGAAGATACGTCCCTGTACCCGCTGTGGGATGCCTGGACCCTGATCGGAGACGATGAGCTCGGCGCGGCGGCGGCTGGAGGAGTTGGCGGTCACGGATACCTCGGTGCCCTCGGGCGTGTGCGTGAGGGCGTTGTCGAGGAGGATACGAATGATCTGCCGCACCCGCTCACGGTCGGCCAGCGCGATCACCGGGCGTTCGGCCGTGCGCAGCTGCAGCCGTGAGCCGTGCGCCTCGGCGCGGGGGCCGAACTCGCGCGCCGCCTCCCGCGCGAGCTCGCCGAGGTCGACGTTGCCCGGCGTCATCACCATGGCCCCGGCGTCGAGCTGGGAGAGGTCGAGGAGGTCGGTCGCCAGCTTGGTCAGGCGGTCGATCTGCCGGCGCATCGTGCGGACGAACTCTTCGCGCTCCTCCGGGCTCGGATCCTCGTCTTCGAGCAGCTCGACGAAACCGCCGAGGCTGAAGATCGGCGTGCGCAGCTCGTGGCTGGCGTTGGCGATGAAGACTTTGCGGGCGATGTCGAGCTCGGCCAGGCGCCGCTGCATCTCGTTGAAGGTGCGGGCCAGCGGGGCGAGCTGGCCGACCGAGGCGACCGGGATCGTCGTCTCGAAGTTCCCGTCGGCGACCTTGCGGGCGGCGTCCTGGAGGCGGCGGACGTTGGTCGCGGCGACGTTCGCGTAGTAGATGCCGGCGGCGAGCGCGAGGGCGGCGGCGATGATCCCGCCGACGACGATCTGGCCTTTGACCCCGCCGGAGCCCGCGCCGCCGATCTCGACCACGTAGACGTAGATGACGACGGCGGTGGCGAGGGCGATGCCGACCGTGGTGAGGGCGATGCGCCCGCCGAAGCGGCTCGGTCGCAGTCGCCGTCGCATCTACTCGACGAAGCGGTAGCCGACGCCGCGCACGGTGAAGAGGAACTCCGGCTCCTTCGGGTCGCGCTCGATCTTCTCGCGCAGGTGCCGGATGTGGACGTCGACGGTGCGCGGGTCGCGGTACTCGGAGTCGCCCCAGACGTGCTCGAGCAGCGTCTCGCGCGTGAGCACGCGGCCGGGCGAGCGGGCGAGCGCGCCGAGGATCTCGAACTCGACGTAGGTGACCTTGATCTCCTCGTCGGCGAGGGTGACGAGGCGGCGGTCGAAGTCGATCGTCAGGTCGGCGTGGGAGATCGGCGCGTCGTCGCCGCGCTCGGCGGCCGAGCCGGCCATGCGGGAGCGGCGCAGCGCCGCTTTGACGCGACTGCGGAACTCGCGCATCGAGAAGGGCTTGGTGATGTAGTCGTCGGCGCCGACCTCGAGGCCCGCGACCTTGTCGGACTCCGAGCCCTTCGCGGTCAGCATGATGATCGGCACCTGGCTGCGGGAGCGCAGCTCGCGGCAGACTTCGACGCCGTCGCGCCGCGGCAGCATCAGGTCGAGGACGACGAGGTCGAAGCGGCCTTCGTCGAAGCGCTGCAGGGCCTCGTTGCCGTCCAGCGCCGAGGTGACGTGGTAGCCCTCCTTGCGCAGCGGGTAGCTGAGCAGCGTCTGAATCGACTGCTCGTCGTCGACGAGGAGGATGCGGGCAGACCCATTTGCCACATCTAGAAGGGTAATCCGTGTCCTACCGCGAACGTACCGGGAGCGCTTGAATGGGCCGGACGGGTGTCCGGACTACCTAATGGACGCATGTAGGACTACCTGAAACTAAGGATCTTGATGGGCGAGCCGATAACAAACTCGATGAAGGCAACGGAACTGAAGAATCTCGTCGAAGCCGGCACCTACAAGCCGGACCCGTCGCGGGTCGCGACCGCGATGCTGCGGCGCCGGGGCGTGCGCGAGCTTCTCACCGGTGCCTACGCGGGCGCAGCTGATCGAAGCCACCGACCGGCACAGCTCCACCACCACGCCGCCTGAGCTCGGCGCGCGGACGCCCCTCCGCGGGCTCGACCTCGCCGATCGGCGTGAGCGGGACCCCCAGGCGGGCGAGCGCCTTCCGGGCGGGGGCGACCGACGCGGGCGGGAGCGCCGCGAGCAGCTCGTAGTCCTCGCCGCCCGCCGCGGAGAGCTCCAGCGGGTCGCGGTCGGCGGCCGCGGCGACGGCGGCCACGCCGGGCGCGATCGGCAACGCCTCGGCGTCGACCACGAGGAGCGCGCCGCTTGCCTCGGCGATGTGGCCGGCGTCGCCCGCGAGCCCGTCGGAGATGTCGATCATGGCGGTGGCGCCGGCCCGCGCAAGCGCCTGGCCCGCGGCGAGGCGCGGCGTCGGATCCAGGTGGCGCGCGCGGAGTGCGTCCTCACCTTCGAGTGAGGGGTCTTCCAGGAGCAGCAGCCCCGCCGCGGCTCCTCCTAGCTCGCCGGTCACGACCAGGGTGTCGCCGGGGTGGGCGCCGCCGCGGGTGACGAAGTCGTCGGCCTTTTGTGCGTGGCCGGTGACGGTGATGGCGAGGCTCAGGACCGGGGCGCGGGTCAGGTCGCCGCCCGCGACCGTCGCCCCGGTCGCCGCCGCAACCGCCGCCAGTCCCGCGCCGACCTCGAGCAGCTCCGCCTCGCCCATGGCCTCCGGCGCGCCGAGCCAGACGTAGGCCTCGCCGGGTGCGGCGCCCATCGCGGCCAGGTCGGAGAGCGCGGTGGAGAGCGCCTTGCGGCCGATCTGGTGCAGGGTGGCGGTCTCGCGGCGGAAGTGGACGCCCTCGACGAGCGCGTCGACCGAGGTCGCCACCGCCCCGCCGGGCACGGTCACCGCCGCGTCGTCGCCACTGCCGAGGCGCACCTGAGGTCCCGGCGCCGGCAGCCGCTCGCGAAGCAGCGCCAGCAGCTCGAACTCGCCCATCCGGCGACTATCCCAGAACGCGCGGCGCGCTCGCTCTGGCCCGACCTTTAACCTGAAGAGGAGTGGAGCGAAAGCAACCACTCCTCCACCGGCTCGGTGACGCAGGGGCCAGTATCGGGACCAAGCCCCCTCGAAGCAAAGGCGTGCGCCTTGCTTTGCAGGTCGGCCTCGCGGTAGTCGTCTTCGGCTTCCTCGTCCTCACCGTCATCAACCAGTGGTCGGAGATCCAGAACGAAGGCGTGCACTTCCACGTCCTCTGGCTGATCCCGGCGCTGATCATCCTGGTCCTCTACTACGTCCTCTCCGGCTTCGGCTGGGACCTGATCCTGCGCAGCCTCGGCTACCGGATCGGCTTCGGGCGGGCGCAGGTGGCCTGGGGCCAGCCGCTCTTGGCGCGCTACGTGCCGGGCAGCGTCCTGTATGTGCTCGGGCGGGTGCTGCTGTCGGAGCGCGCCGGGGTGCCGCGGCGCATCTCGCTCGCCTCGATCGTCTACGAACAGGCGATCTCGGCCACCTCGGCGATCGTCGTCGCCGCCTACTTCATCATCAGGCACCCCGACCTCCAGGGCTATCCGGAGCGCTGGGCGGTGGTGCTTCTGATCCCGCTCGCCGTGCTGATCCTGCACCCGAAGGTGTTCGGGCGGCTCTCCAGCAAAGCGCTGCGGGCCTTCGGCCGCGACCCCTTGCCGGTGGTGATGTCGCTGCGCGACGTGATCTCGCTGATCGTCTACTACTCGCTGGTCTGGCTGGCGGTCGCGTTCGGCATCTACTCGGTCGCCCGCTCGGTCACCTTCATCCCCTACAGCGACATCCTGCTGGTCGGCTCGGCGCAGGCGATCGGGTACTTCGCCGCGCTGGTGACGCTGGTGGCGCCGGCCGGGCTCGGCGTGCGCGACGCGGCGTTCGCCTGGGCGGTGAAGGCGGCGCTGCCGGGGCGGAGCTTCGCGGTCGGCTCGCTGATCTCGATCGCCGTGCGCGGTGTGATGACGGTCGGCGAATTGATCTACGTGGCGGGGGTCACGGCGATCGGCCGCCGCGCGGGGTGGACGATCCACACCGGGATCCTGCATCCGTCGCCGGAAGAGCAGGAAGCCTCGACCGAGGAAACCACGGTCGCCCACGCGCCGGAAATCCTCTGAGGCGGGCGCGGCGCGGCGCGGCGCTACAGCGGGATGCGGGCGCCCAGCTGGTAGGCGGTCAGGACGAGCAGCAGGAGGGCGAGGGACCGGTCGCGGGCGACGGCGGCCAGCGGCAGCGGCCAGATCAGGTACCAGGGCAGCAGCCATGAGGTGGCCAGAAGCAGCCCCGTCCCCGCCCACGCGGCGGCGCGGATCCAGTCGGCGCCGCGCCACGTCCTGACCAGCAGCCAGGCGACGGCGACGCCGAAGAGGCCGAGCGCCACCACCCGCACCGCCCCCTCGTCGGCGCCCGTGAGGCGGGCGAAGGTGACCGGGATCGACATGTGGCTCGTCCGCCCCTGGTTTTCCCCGGCGAGCCCGAACGCGTGCAGCCACTCCCAGCCGAACGCGAGGTAGCCGGCGACGCCGATGACCACCGCCGCGGCACCGGCTCCGAACGCGATCCGCCCCAGCCCCCCGCGCACCGCGCGGTTGATGGGCCGAAAAACCACGATATGGCGCACTTTTCGGCCCATCAACATCTGGTCTCTAGCCGTGGCGGCGAGGGCGAAGGGGGCGACGAAGAGGGACGAGGACTTGATCGCGGCGCTCGCGACCAGGGAGGCGCCGGCGCTCGCCTCGCGGCGGAGCTCGAGCGCGGCTACGCCGAGGGTGGCGAGGAGCATCGCCAGGCCGTCGTTGTGGGCGCCGCCGACGACGTGGACGAGGACGAGGGGGTTGAGGGCGACGAAGGCGGCGGCGCGGACGGCGTCGACGCCGCGCCAGGCGGCGAGGCGGGAGGCGATCCAGGCGAGGCCGAGGACCGAGATCGCCGCGACCGCCTTCAGGATCACCACGGCGAGCCAGATCGGCAGCCAGGCCAGCGGGTAGGTCACGAGCGTGAAGAGCGGGCCGTAGGCGCTCGGCGTTTCGGTCCAGGTGACGTGGGCGAAGGCGGGGTCGTTCGGCGCGGCGTCGGGCGTGTTGAGGTATGGATCGAGCCCGTGCCGCACGCCGAGCCGGGCGTAGTCGACGTAGCTGAATGCGTCGTGGGAGAGGAGGACCGGGGCGCAGGCGAAGGCCAGCACGGCGACGACGATCAGCCCTCCGACGACGCGGCCGCCAATCCGCGGTGCCGCCGCGAGCACGCCGAGGTAGGCGAGGAACCCCGCCCACATGAGCCCATAGGCAACCCCCGGTGCGATCGCCCGCTACCCGCCCGCGCGTCGATGTTGATGGGCCGAAAAACCACGTATATCGTGGTTTTTCGGCCCATCAACATGGGGGGTCACTGGCCGGCTTCCTTGGTGGTGCCGACGCTGGGTTCGGGGCCGCCGTACTTCGGGGGCAACGGGGGTGGGAGCGGGGCTGGTTCCTGGCCGACGCCGGGGGCGTAGGCGTTCGGGTCGTAGCCGCCGACCGAGCTCTGGCCGGGAAGTTCCTTTTCGGTCCCGCCGCCCGCTTCGTTCGCGTGGCCTTTCTTCAGCTTCGCACCCTCGGTCCCGGGCGCCGCCGCGGTGAACTGGCCGTAGCCGGTCGACCATTCGATCTGTTCTTCGGGTTCGTGGAATTCCTCGCACTTGGCGCCTGCGTTCGTATACAGGGAGTGCCAGATTTCCGCCGGGAAGGTGCCGCCGAAGACGGTGATCCCGTGGACCGAGGTCATCGAGATCGCGTTCGATTCCGGGTAGCCGACCCACACCGCGGTCGCCAGGTTCGGCTGGTAGCCGGAGAACCAGGCGTCGGTCTCGTTGTCGGTCGTGCCGGTCTTGCCCGCCTGGCCGACGCAGCCGGTGTAGGCGGCGGTGCCGGTGCCTTCGGTGATGTTGTCGCGCAGGAGGCGGGTCACCTGCCAGGCGACCGCTGGGCTCAGGATGCGCTTCGGCCGCGGGCCCTGCGGGTGGTCGACCTTGCCGCCGGGGAAGACGACCTTCGCGATCGCGACCGGGCGGTGGCGGATGCCGCCCGAGGCGAGCGTCGCGTAGGCGTCGGAGAGTTCGAGCGGGCTGACCCCGTACCTGAGTCCGCCGATCCCTTCCGCGGGCAACCCCTGCAGGTGCGTCGTGATCCCCATCGACTTGGCGGTCGCGGCGACGTTCCGCGGCCCGACGTCGAGGTCGAGCTGCGCGAACACGGTGTTGTCGGAGGTGACGGTCGCCTGCTTCAGGTTGATCGTCCCCTGGTAGCCCTCGTCGGCGGTGTGGACTTCCCAGTGTCCCCACCGCGGCAGGTTCAGGTCGAGCGGCTTCGATTCGTAGTAGGTCGTGTAGGGGTCGATGCCCTGCTTGATCGCGGTGGTGAGCACGAAGGCCTTGAAGGTCGAGCCGGGCTGGCGGTGTCCCTGCGCCGCGAGGTTGAACTGGTCGGTGGCGTAGTCGGTGCTGTTGACCATCGCCCGGATGTCGCCGTTGCGGGGGTCGATCGAGACGAAGGCCGAGGCCGGGTCGGTCGGTTCGTAGAGCGCTTCGGCGATCGCCGCGCGGCCGACGCGCTGGAGCTCTGGGGAGAGCGTGGTGTGCACCTGAAGGCCGCCGCGCCGCACCTCTTCGGCCCCGTAGTGGGCGATCAGCAGGTGTTCGACGTAGTCGAAGAAGTAGGGCTCGCGGTGGGCGAAGTAGTCCTGGGAAGGGCTCAGCTCGAGGCCGCGCCCTTCGAGGCCGCGGGCCCGGGACGGCGCCAGGTAGCCGAGCTTCGCCATCTTCTGCAGCACCTCGTTGCGCCGCGCCTTCGCCGCTTTCGGGTAGAGCAGAGGGTTGTACTGGGAGGGCGCCTGGGGGAGGCCGGCGAGCAGCGCCATCTGGGCGACGTCGAGCTTCCACGCCGGTCGCGAGAAGTAGATCTCCGACGCCGCGCCGACCCCGACCGCGGTCGAGCCTTCGACGGTCCCGTAGGTCGCGGTGTTCAGATACTGGGCAAGGATCTGGCCCTTGGAGTGGTGTTCGGAGTACTCGAGCGCCAGCTTCGCTTCTTCGATCTTGCGTTCCAGGGTCTTCTTCGGGTGCGCGATGCAGAGGTTGCGGACCAGCTGCTGGGTGATCGTCGAGCCGCCCTCGACCGCTTCGCCCGCTTCCAGGTCGGTGACCGCCGCGCGCAGGATGCCGAGCGTGTCGAGGCCGCCGTGCTGGAAGAAGCGCTGATCCTCGATCGCCACCGTCGCCAGCTCCAGCTTCCGCGGCATCCGCGCCCGCGGCACGGGGGCGCTCGCTTCCGGCGAGACGACCGCCCCCAGGCGCTCCCCGTTCGCCGCGTAGATGACCGAGTTGCCGTGCCTCTCGGCCGTCTTGCAGCTCGCCAGCGAGGGCGCGTCGGCGGCGACGTTCAGCACCCAGCTGGTCACCCCGATCACGGCGATCGCGAGCGCGGCGAGGACGACCCCGGCGACGATCGCCACCTTGGTCCCCACGCTGCCACGACGCCGCTGCCGACGCCGACCCCGCTGCGTCATGGAGAAGAGCCTAAGGCCCGCGGTCGCGGGCCGGCCGCTCAGGCGGCGGTGTCGGTCCCGGAGTGGTTGTGGACGATGCCCTCGACCAGGAGCTGGTTGGGGATGACGACGCGGCTGCCGTCGCCGGGGTCGACGAAGGTGTAGGAGAGCGTGATGTCGGTGACGCGGCCCTCGCGCTCCTCGAAGCCGATGCGGTCGCCGATCCTGATCGGCTGGGTGATCGCGATGAGGATCCCGGCGATGATGTTGGCGATCGTGTTCTGAGCGGCGAAGCCGATGATCAGGCCGAGCACCGCGGTCGAGGCGAAGATGCCGGCGGCGAGGCGGCCGAGCGAGGTGAACTGGGCGAGCACGATCGCCGCGACCACGAGGAAGGCGGCGAGCAGCAGGAGCCGCCGCAGGATCGTCAGCCGGGTCCGCGTCGTGCGGGAGACCTGTGAGACTGCGCGAGCCATGGAGGCCAACCTAGTAGGCGGCGACGAAGTCGCGAAACCGAAGCGGGAGTTCCCCTACGCGAACTGGGGGCCGTGGGCGGCGATCCTCGGCGTCTTCGCGGCGCTCGCGATCGGGCTCGTCTTCTCCGTCCCGGCGCTGCTCGTCGGCAGCCAGGAAGGGAAGATCGAAGCGCTCTTCCCGCCCGACTACTCGAGCGGGGCGAGCTTCGACAAGGGCGACGCGACGGCGCTCGCGGTCGACTCCCAGACCAACCGCCTCTTCGCCGACCACGAAGACGAAGTGCGGGTCTTCGGGCCGCTCGGTCAGGAACTCGGCGGGTCGACGATCCGCGGCATCGAAGACTCGCACGGGCTGGCGTTCGACGCGCTGCGCCGGACGCTTTTCGTCGCCGAGACGGGGCTGGGGCGGATCGTCTACTTCGCCGTCGGGCACGGGGCGCCGCGCCGGATCGGGACGCTCGACTCGAAGGACCTGCCGCCGCAGCGGCGCGACTTCGAACCCGAAAGCCTCGCCGCCGCGCCCGACATGGGCGGCCTCTACGCGATCGACGCCGCCGCCGGCGAGGTCCTCCGCTTCGACGCGAAGGGCGAATACCAGAGCGCGCTGCAGGTCCCGGGCGGCTCGCTCGACCTCGGCAGCGAAGACAACGACATCGCCGTCGACACCGCGCGCGGGCCGGGGCGGGGCGACGTCTTCGTCCTCTCGGGGAACGGCGACGGCAAGGTCTTCGCGTTCTCGCCGGCCGGCCGGTTCCTCTGGGAGCTCGAGCCGGAATCGGGCGACGAATTCGAATCGCTGGCGGTCGACGGGAAGGGGAGCCTCTGGATCGCCGAACCGAACGGCGACATCTACGAGTACGGGCGCGCGGCGGGCGCGCGGGCGCCGCAACGCAGCGGTGGCAAGATCGAAGCCGGCAACTCGCCGAGCGCGATGGAGTTCGCCGGCTCCGGCCACCTCTTCGTCGCCCGCGAACTCGACGGCACGCTGACGACCGCGGGCAGCATCATCTCCCAGCTCGCGACCGAGCTCGGCTTCCTGCTCGTGCCCTTCGCGCTCGCCTCGATGCGGGGTTCGACCGGCATCCAGGAATCGCTCCGCCGGCTCGGCTTCCGCGGCTTCAGGCCCTCTGCGTTCGGCTGGATGGCGCTGGCCTTCGTCCTCTACATCGCCTTCACGATCTTCTACTCGCTGGTGATCACCGAACCGAGGCAGAAGGACATCGCCGAAAGCTTCGGGCCGACGATCGTGCAGGTCCTGCTGATCGTGATCGCGGCGCCGATCGCCGAGGAGACCTGCTTCCGCGGGATGCTCTTCGGCGGGCTGCGGGAGAAGCTGCCGCGGCTGGCGGCGGCGCTCGTCACCGGGCTGATCTTCGGCGGGCTGCACGCGCTGACCGGGGTGACCGCGGTGCCGCCGCTGATCGTCTTCGGCTTCCTCCTGGCGCTGCTCTACGAGCGGACCGGGTCGATCGTGCCGGGGATCTTGCTGCACATGATCAACAACTCCATCGCCCTGCTCGGCCAGTAGGATCTCCGCCGTGATCCGCCGCCTTGCCCTCGCCGTCGGAGCCGCCGCGCTCCTGGCGGTGCCCGCAACCGCGGCGGCGGCGAAGGAAGGCGTGCCGACGTCGACGGTGAAGGCGCCCAAGAAGCAGGAAGCGCCGAAGGCGACGGTGACGATCGACGTCGGGCACCTGCACGGCGGCCAGGCGCAGATCCTCGACACGGTGCCGGTCACCGGGACGCTGAAGCCGTTCGTCCCCGGCCAGCACGTCGAAGTCGTCTTCTACCGCAACGGCCACGAAGTGGTGAAGCGCCAGGTGGCGGTGCAGCAGGGGCCTGAGGAAACCGGGACCTTCGAAGCGAGCGTCGTCCTCAAGGAAGGGGGCAAGTACGCGGTGTCGGCCCACCACGAGGCGACCGCGGCCCTCGGCTCGGACTCGACCGTGCGCAAGAGCTGGACGGTCAGCTTCCCGAAGCTGAACCGCGGTGAATGCGGGCCGGTCGTCCAGGCCTTCAAATCGCACCTGGCGAAGATGGGCTACGTCAGCGGCGGCGGCAAGTGCTTCACGTCGCGGCTCGGGCGCGAGGTGCTCGCCTACCGCAAGGTCAACGACATGGACCGCACCAAAAAGGCGGGCCCGGGGCTCGTCAAGTCGGCCTTCGAAGGCAAGGGCGGCTACCACGTGAAGTACCCCGCCGCGGGCGAACACGCCGAGGTGCCGCTCGACAAGCAGGTGCTGGTGCTGGTCAAGGGCGGCGAGCCGTTCGCGATCTACCCGGTCTCCACCGGCAAGCCTTCGACCCCGACGATCACCGGCCACTACGAGTTCTACCGCCAGGAACCGGGCTACAACTCGGAGGGCATGTACTACAGCTTCTACTGGCACAACGGCTATGCCGTCCACGGTTACGCCGAAGTGCCGGACTACGCGGCGAGCCACGGCTGCGTGCGGACCTTCATCGCCGACCAGCCGCGGATCTACGAACAGCTTCATTTCGGCGAGTCCATCTTCGTGTTTTGAGGGTCTGGAACGCGGCGCATATCGGCGTCCTCGGTCGCTCAGCTCGGGTCACGCACTGGAGTGCGCTCCCCTCGCTTCGCTTCCCTGCGTCCTTGATCTGCTTGGTCCCAGACCCTCAAAACGGCCGTCGTGGCTGACCTCGCGGCTGCCAAGCGGACGCTCCTCGCGGAACTGCGGGAGCACTCGCTGTTCATCGGCGAGGTGACGCTGGCGAGCGGGGCGGTCGCCCAGTACTACGTCGACGCGCGGCGGACGCTGATGCGGCCGGGCGGCTTCCGGGCGGCCGGCGAGCTGATCGCGGCGGCGGCCCACGAGGTCGGCGCGACGGCCGTCGGCGGGCCGGCGACGGCGGCGATCCCGCCGGCGTGCGCGCCGCTGGCGGTGGCGGGCGGCGAGGACCTGGTCGCCTTCTTCGTCCGCGGCGCCAAGAAGGACCACGGGCTGCAGCGCTGGGTCGAGGGGCCGGTCGAGGCGGGCGTGCGGTGCCTGGTGGTCGAGGACACGGTGACGACCGGCGGCTCGACCGCGGAAGCGATCGAGCGCTGCCGCGAGGAGGGCCTCGAGATCGCCGGCGTGGTCGCGGTGGTCGACCGCCTTGCGGGCGGCGCGGAGCGGATCGAAGCCGCCGCGCAGGCGCCATACCGCGCCCTGGTCACGATCGACGAGCTGTACCCCGAGCGGCCCGACCGGGCCTGAGGCCGGGGGAGCGAGCGATGGCTGCCGAGCCCGACGCCATCGAGATCCGCGTCGTCGCCTGCCTGGTCGAGAAGCAGCGGACGACTCCGGACGCGTATCCGCTGTCGCTGAACTCGCTGCGCCTGGCCTGCAACCAGTCGACGAACCGCGATCCGGTCGTCGACTACGACGAGGCGACGGTGTCCGACGCCCTGCGGCGGACCGCGGTGCGCGGCTGGACGCGGCTCGCCAGCGGGGCCGGGTCGCGGGCGCGCAAGTACCGCCACCTGCTGCCGGAGGCGCTCGGCATCGACGGCGGCGAGCCGGCCGTGCTCGCGGTGCTGATGCTGCGCGGCCCGCAGACGCCGGGCGAGCTCAAGCAGCGGACGGAGCGCCTCGAGGGCTTCGCCGACCTCGCCGCCGTCCACGAGGTCCTCGAGCGCTTGATCGAGCGCGGCTACGTCGTCCGCCATCCCCGCCGCCCGGGCCAGAAGGAGGACCGCTACGAGCAGGTGCTGGGCGGCGGCGAAGCCGACGCCGGGCCAAAGGACGACCGCGCTCCCGGCGACGAGGAGTTCGTCAGCGTCGCCGAGGCGCCGACGCCCGCCGAGGCCGCCGACGAAGTGGCGCGGCTCGACCGGCTCGAATCGGAACTGCTCGAGCTGAAAGGCGAGATCGCCCGGCTCCGCGAGGCCCTCGGCGACTAGCGCCGGGGCGCGGGGGCTTCCAGCGGGAGGCCGGCGCCGCGGCGGCCGCCGGGGATCGCGGCGATCACCTGGGTCGCCAGCTTGCCGCGTTCCTGGAGGAGCTTGCGGGCGCCGGCGGTGAAGGGGAGGTAGAAGGTGTGCCACTGGCCGCCGTCGAGGAGGAAGGTGCGGGAGCCGAGGGAGCGGGTCACGGCGTGGATGCGGGGCGGCTTGTGGCGGCGGGGCGTGGCGACCTTGAAGGTGGTGCGGAGGCCGAGGTGGCCGGGGCAGGAGGTGCCGACCGGCCACTGGCAGGCGAGGGTGACCTTGACGCCGTGGGGCATCGCCTTGAGGCGGGTGAAGGTGACCGCGACCGGGATGTTCGTCGTCTTGCAGCCGAGGAGGCGGTTGCCGCCGAGCGCCACGTTGAGCGCGTACACGCAGATCGGCTCCGGGCCGGACTTGATCGTGAAGAGGGTGTTGTCGAAGCCGTGCATCGGGCCGGCGAGCGTGTGGGAGGCGGCGACGTCGGTGCGTTCCTGGCCGGCGACCTGGCCGAGCTCGAAGGTTTCGACGCCCTTCTGGCCTTCGCGGCCGCCGACGACGACGTTGATCGAGAGCGGTTCGGTCGGCGCCTCGGGGTCGAGCGCCCAGCCCTTGATGCGGACCTGGCCCGCGGCCGGGGAGCCGGTCAGTTCGAGCGAGCCGATCGGATCGCTTTCGCCGACCGGCGGGGTGCCGACGCCGACCGTCGCGCCGTCGACGTAGTCGCTGTCGACGTTGATCGTGGTGCCGCCGTAGGTCTCGTTGTGGCCGCCGCGGAACTGGTGGATGCGCTGGTGGTTGGCCCAGGAGGTCGCGGGGACGACCGAGTCCAGGGTGTTTTCGGCGCTGTTCCAGTTGGCGGTCCAGATGTCGTCGGGCGAGGCGTAGGTGGTGCCGTAGGCGCCCGCGAGGTCGGCGATCCCGGAGCTGCTCGACGAGTAGACGCCCGACTGGTAGCCGAGCTGGTGGAGCTTTTCGGTCCACGCGCCGAGGAAGGCGAGGACGGCGTTGGTGGCGCTCGTGGTCCGCGAGTAGGCCTCCATGTCGAAGTAGATCGGGCTGCCCGGGCCGATGCCGATCGCCGCCGCCTCGGCGACCGCGTCTTCGGCGGCCGCGACTCCCTGGCTGCTCGCCCCGGAGCTGGTCAGCTTCGCGCAGCTCGAGCAGCTCGAGGTCGGCGCCTGGAGGCCGACGTAGGTCGGGATCAGGTGCCAGCCCGCGGTGGTCTGGGCGCTGACCCAGCTGGCGCTCAGGTTCGGCTGCGAGCAGGCGCTGTTTTCGCCGCCGATGTAGATGCCGATGCCGCGGTAGGGCGATTCGGCCCACGCCGCCATCGCTTTGGTCGAGGGGGCGCTGCAGGTGTCGAAGCCGAGGCCGGTGAAGACGGAGCCGCCGACCGAGGCGGTGGCGGGGGCGTTGCTCGCGTGCGCGGCACCGGGCGCAGGGCGCGCGCGGATCAGGGACCCGGCGGCGGCGCGGCCGCCGTTCGGCGTGACGACGATCGCCCGGCGCTTGCCGAGGAGCGGGCCCGCCGGGCAGCTCTGCTGCTTCGAGGGCCCGCCGAGGTAGACGACCCGGCGGTCGAGGCGCACGCAGGTGCGCGAGTGCGGCGCCACCCGGACCACCTTGAAGCCCGCGGGAACGTGGACGGCGCGCCCGGCGTAATGGACGGTCCGCGCGCCGGGCGCGGCGGCGGAGGCCGAGCCGACCGCGCTCGCCAGCGCCACCAGCAGCAGCGCGGCGCCGATCAGCAGCCGCGCGGGAAGACGTTTGCCGGGTCCGGGGGTCATGCCTCAGGGGATTAAACGGGGAAAGGCCGCGGAAGTTGCTCTCCGGGCACGAGAGGCAAGCGGCGTTGCCGAAATCGATGCGCCGATCGAGGGTCAGGCAGTGTCGGTGCCGCGCATGCTGCCGATGCCGGGCGAGCCGTCGTCGGCGACCGCCCCCGCGCCCCCCGTCCGCGGCCGCCTCCTCGACCTCGCCGGCCCCGTCCCCGCCCACCGGCGGGTGGTCGAGGATCGTCCGCGGTCCGGACCTAAATACCCAAATCCCGGTCAGGATTTGCTAGTTTCCGGTCCGTCATTTTCCACAGACCCGGTGTGTTTAGACCCGGAGAGAACCCGGACGGAGGACGAGGCGATGGATGCGACGACGATGACTGACGGTGCTGCGGCGATCCTCGCCGGCCTCGATGTCGACGAGCGCAAAGGCAGGGGCGGCAAGGGCCCGATCGGATCGCGCGAGAACCCGGAGGTCTACGAGAACGTCCCCGGCCACGTGATCCCGATACTCGAGGACGAGTTCGACGACTTCGGTGTCGAATCGGGCAAGTTCCTCGCCGGCGACCAGGGCGAGGAGACCTTCATCCCCTTCCGCCTCAAACAGGGCGTCTACGGGCAGCGCCAACCCAACGTGCAGATGGTGCGGGTGAAGCTTCCCTTCGGCGGCGTCTCGCCGGAGCAGCTGGAGGCGTTCGCGGACGGGATCGAACGCTGGGTGCCGCTGAACAAAGGGCACATCACCACGCGGCAGAACGTGCAGCTCCACCACGTGCCGCTCGCCCAGGCCGCCGAGCTGATCCGGGAATTGGGTGCCGCAGGGCTCTCCTCGCGCGAGGGCTGCGGCAACACGGTCCGCAACGTCACCGCCGATCCCTACGCCGGGGTCGCCCCCGACGAGGTCTTCGACCCGACCCCCTACGCGGGCGCGTACGTCCGTTATTTCGTCCGCCACCCGGTCACCCAGGCGATGCCGCGCAAGTGGAAGACCGCCTTCTCCTCCTCGCCCGCCGACCGCGCGATCGTGCCGATCCACGACATCGGGTTCCTGCCGGTGGTCCGCGAGGACGGCGAGCGCGGCTTCGAGGTCTGGGTCGGCGGCGGCACCGCGATCATGCCGCGCCTGGCCCACAAGATCTACGACTTCGTCGGCGCCGACGACGGTGAATACCTGAAGGTGAGCGAGGCGATCGTCCGCGTCTTCGACCGTCAGGACTGGCTGCGCGTGAACCGGGCGCGGGCGCGGATCAAGGTGCTGCTGGAGAAGATCGGCCCCGATGCCTTCCGGCAGCTGGTCGACGAGGAGCTCGCGGGCGAGTGGGCCGACGAGCGCGACTATCCGGCCGAAGTCGCCCGGCTGCGCTTCGACGACGACGAGGAGGCGCGCGCGCCCGGTCGGTCGCCCTCCGGCGCCCAGCCGAACGGCGACCAGGCGGCCTTCGACCGCTTCCTCGAACGCAACGTCACCCCGCAGCGCCAGGACGCCTTCAACGCGGTCGCGGTCAAGGTCTACCGCGGCGACCTCACCCCGGAGCAGTTCCGCGGCCTGGCGGCGATCATGCGCGACTTCTGCGGCGGCAACGCGCGCACCTCGGTCGAGCAGAACGTGATCCTGCGCTGGGTCCGCACCGAGGCGCTCTACGACCTCTGGCGCCGGCTCGACGCGCTCGGCCTCGCCGCCTCGGGCGCCTTCGAAGTCGACGACGTCGTCAGCTGCCCCGGCACCGACAGCTGCAAAATGGGGATCACCGCCTCGATGGGCCTGAACGCGGCGATCTCGGCGCGGCTGGCGGAGATGGACGTCACCGACCCGCTCACCCGCCAGGTACAGATCAAGATGAGCGGCTGCCCGAACGGCTGCGGCCAGCACCACATCGGCACGATCGGCTTCTACGGCGCCTCGATCAAGGTGGGCGGCAGGCAGATGCCGGCCTACATCCCGCACCTCGGCGGGCGCGGCGAGGGCGGCGACCCGGCCTTCGGCAAGCGGCTGAAATCACGGCTGCCCGCCAAGCGCGTGCCGGACGCGGTCGAGCGCTGGCTGCGGATGTACGAGGCCGAGCGGGAGGCGGGGGAGACCTTCGAGGCCTTCGTCGAGCGGGTCGGCAACGAGCGCTTCGAAGCCGAGGTGAAGGCGCTGACCCTGCCGGTCGAGTTCAGCCTCGAGACGATGGACGAGTTCATCGATTGGCAGCGCACCAGCCCCTACGAAGTGATCCGCGGCGAGGGGGAGTGCGCGCTGTAAGCGCGTCGGCGCTCGGGGCGGGTCAGGCGATCAGGGCGGCGGCGAGGACGACCAGCGCCAGGGTCAGCGCCGCGATCAGGCCGCGGAGCGCGCCCGCCAGGGCGGCGCCGCGGTCGACCCGGCCGTCGAGCTCGGGCGCTTTGAGGGCGCGGCGGCGCAGCCGGGTCATCGCGCGCGCTTGCGCCATCCCCGCCGCGAGGGCGACGAGGAGCACTCCGGCGACAGCCGCGGTGGCGACCAGCAGGCCGTCCCAGGGGTGGGCGTCGAGGAGGATCGCGCCGACCGCCAGGGCGACGAGGAGGGCGAGGGTGCCGACGATCGCGTAGGAGCGGCCGAGGGCGCGGAAGAAGGCGATCCGCTCGACCGGGGCGAGCGTCGCCGACGCGGCCCGGGCGACGACGAAGATCGCGACCAGCCCGCCGACCCAGATCGAGGACGCCACCACCTCGACCGCGACCAGCGGGACGGAGGCGGCGAGTGGGATCACCCCTGCGTCCCCTGGCTCGCCTTGTAGTAGTCGGCGTTCATCGCGATGTACTTCTGGAATTCCGGCGGGACCATGTCCTCGGGGTAGATCGCGTCGACCGGGCAGGCCTCGACGCAGGCATCGCAGTCGATGCACTCGTCGGGGTCGATGAAGAGCATCTCGGCCGCCTCGTAGCCCTCCTCGTCCGGGGTCGGGTGGATGCAGTCGACCGGGCAGACCTCGACGCACGAATTGTCCTTGGTGCCGATGCACGGCTCGGTGATCACGTAGGCCATCGGTTGGGTCCTCCTGGATCCAGTCTTTTAGACACTTATGCTGTGGAAAATATCAGGTGCGGGCGCTCAGCCCGCGGCCTCGGCGGCCTCGATCGCTGCCGCGAGGCGCTCCAGGGCGGGCGGCTCGAGCGCCGCTTCGGCGGCGACGAACAGCTGACGCTCCTCGAAGCGGACGTGGTCGTGGAGGAGGTCGCCAAGTGCGTGGACCTGGTCGAGGGAGAGCTCGCCCGCTTCCAGGCGGATCGCTTCGCGGCGGATCGCCAGGTGCTCCTCGAGCATCCGCGCGACGCCGGGACGGTCGAGCTCGCCGTCGGCCGCCCAACCCGGCAGCAGCACCTCCTCCTCGATCCGGAAATGGCGCCGGCCGTCCTTCTCCCAGAAGGCGAGGAAGTCGTGTGCGGCGACGGCGACGTCGCCCGCCTGGCGCAGCTTGCGGGCGGCCAGCAGGGCGCCGAGGTGCTCGCGGGAGAGGGGCTGGAGGGCGGCGGCGCGTTTCATCGTCGTCTCACAGGCTGGGTCGGGCGCGGAGGAGGACGCGGGCGGCGAGCTGGGCGACGCGGGCGGCGAGCACCGCGTAGACGGCGAGGAGGAGCCACTTCGCCGGGGCGTGGAGGGCGCCCGGGCCGCCTTCCTGGGCGAGCGCGAGGGCCGCGACCGCGAGCATCGCCAGCGCCGCGACGGTGCCGTCGAGGAGCGGCCGCGGGTCGGGCATGCGGGCGGTGAAGCCGCCGCGTACGCGCACCACCACGGCCAGCAGGTGGAGGAGCGAGCCGAGCACGGTGAGCCCGATCCAGCCGGCGACCAGGAGGGTGCCGACGGCGGCTCGGGTGTCACCTGCCGGCGCGGAGGAGGGGCCGTGGGCGATCGCGCCGACGGTCGCCACCACCAGCGCGGCAAGCAGGAACGGCTGTGCGGCGCCGACCAGGCGGGCGGGGAGCGAGAGCGGCCGGGCCGCGACGCGGAGGGAGGCGACGACGTTGACCAGCAGGGCGAGGGCGCCGAGGCAGAGGGCGAGCCAGCCGGCGATCGCGAGCGGGTCGAGCGCCCAGGCGTACCCGACCGCCAGCGCCGCCACGCCCGCGGTCCAGGCGGTGAAGGCGAGCGGCTGCAGGCGCGGGCGGCGCAGCTGCGTCTGGGTCAGCGAGGGGAAGAAGGTGTGCAGGGTGCCGACGATCGAGCCGCCGAACCAGCCCGCCAGGTTGAACGACATGTGGGCGCCGAGGAGGTCGCCGTGGGTCCAGAGGACGCCGTGGGCGAGGAGCGATCCGGCGACCATCCCGAGGCCGAGGAAGAGCGCGCCCGCGCAGTACCAGGCGACCGCCCAGGGCGAGCGGCGCAGGGAGCGGCGCCACATCGTCGCGATCGCGGCGGCCCAGAGGACTAGCGCGGCGAGGAGGAGCGCCACCGCGACCCAGATCGCGGCGCCGTCGCCCCGTGGGATGGCGAGCGCGAGCCCGATCGCGCCGAGGTTCCAGGCCGCCAGCTGGGCGCGGACGAGGGCGCGCGGCGGTGGGTCGGTGGCGAGGAAGGCGCCGACGAAGAACTGGCTCGCGCCGAGGACCAGCGGCGAGACGCCGCCGACGAAGGCGAGGTGCAGCGCGAGCCAGCGCCCCCAGGGCCAGGGGTGGATCGCCTCGACGATCCCGGCGAGCGCGGCGGCGGCGAGGAAGGCGATGCCGCAGACGAAGAAGGCGCTGACGACGTCGGTCGGGCGCAGGTCGCCCGCCCGGCGGGAGGCCGGGCGATGTCGGCATCGACCTCCGCGATGTGCTGCGCCGGCCGGGGGAGCGGGCGGTTCAGTCGCCACCGTCGACCGACCCCGAGACGGCGACGACGCAGCCTGCGCGCTCCGGATCGTGCGGCTCGAAGCGGGTCAGCTTGGTGTTCGGCAGGAGCTCGGCGAGCAGGCCGCTGGTGATGCCCTTGTGCAGGGCGCAGACGACATCCTGGTTCTCCATGACCGATGCCCGGTAGGGGCAGTTTTCGAGCCTGCAGATGAAGCCGCCCTCGTCGCGAGTCTCGACCGCGGGCGCGAACCCGAGCGAGGCGACCGTCTGGCGGAACCCTTCGACCGGTTCCTCGGTGCGCCCGACCGGCGCCAGTTCGCGGCCGATCTCGCGGCCCGTTTTCTCGACTTCGCGGAGCCGGTTGCGGCCGGGCGGGATCGCCCGCGCCAGCCAGCGCGCGAGGTCCGCGTAACCGGTCGGCCGCTCGCCGCTGGGCGCCGCTTCGGGTGCCACCGACCAGAGGTCCCCCGGCCGCCCCCGACGCCCTTTGCTGCGACTGCGCTCCAGCAGCCCCGCCTCGTGCATCCGCTCCAGGTGCCGCCTGATCCCGTTCGGATGCAGTTTGAGCGCCTTGGCGAGCGTCTCCGTGCTCGCCGGCGCCCTCCGTTCGACCAGCCAGGCAAAGATCTGCGCCCGCGTTCGCTGGCTGAGGACGTCCTCGCTGTTCGGCGGCAGGTCCAAGGCTCCGATTTTTGCACATCGGCACTGTGCAATTAAGGGAACGTCCGTGTCCGCCGGCCGGCAGCCGGTCGAGGCGATCCCGGTCCCCGACCAGCTAGGCTGCTGTTTTTATACATCGGCTCTGTGTAAAACTGATCTCCCCGCGGACCTACCAGCGGATCGCCCTCGCGGCGCTGGTGCTGCTCACCTTGATCGTCTTCAGCGGCGCCGCGGTCCGGCTCACCGGCTCGGGCCTCGGCTGCTCGGACTGGCCGCAGTGCACGGCATCCTCCTTCCACCCGCCGCTCAACGCCTACTCGCTGATCGAGTTCTCCAACCGGATCTTCGTCGTCCTGGTGACGGTGGCGACGCTCGCCGCTTGGCTCGGGACCTACGTGCGCCGCCCGCTGTCGCCCCGGCGCCGCGACCTGCGGCTGCTCGGCGCGGCGCTGCCGCTCGGGGTGCTCGCCCAGGCGGTGGTCGGCGGCGAGTCCGTCCTCTACAAGCTGGCGCCGGTCTGGGTGATGGCGCACTACTGGCTCTCGATGGTGATCCTGGTCGCCGCGTTCGAGCTGTGGCACCGCTCGCGCCTGGAACCCGAGGAGCTGGGGCGCCCGGGCGCCGACCGGTGGACGGTCCGCTACGTCCGGGCGCTGGTGGTCGGCGCCGCGGTGGTGCTGGTGCTCGGCAGCGCGGCGACCGCCGCCGGCCCCCACGCGGGAGCCTCCGGGACCGGGCAGCTCGTCCACCGGCTCGGCTGGTGGGGCACCGAAACGCTCGCCCGGCTGGTCGCCGCGCACGGGCTCCTGGTCACCTCCCTCGGTCTGGCGACCGTGCGCGCCTGGTGGGTCGCGCGGTGCCGGCACGCGTCCGCCGAGCTGGTGCGCACGCTCACCGTTCTCTGCCTGCTGCTGGCGGCCCAAGGGGTCGTCGGCATCACCCAGTACGCCCTCGCCGTGCCGACCGAGCTCGTCTGGGTGCACGTCGCGCTGGCGACCCTCACGTGGATCGGCTACGTGCACGCGTGGGTCGCTGCCGGGCCGTTGCCGCGGTCGCGACCGCGGTCGCCAGGAAGGCGAGGATCGCCGCCTCGTCCAGCACGCCACCCCAACGCCACGCGGTGACGTCTTCGGCCAGGTCGCCGAAGATCCGCAGGACGAGGCCGACGTGGAGGAGCGCGAGCGGCGCGTACATCGCGCGGCGGTAGGGCAGGGCGACGCCGAGCACCGCCGGGACGATCACCGGTGCGTGGGCGAAGACCATCGAGAAGACGAAGCCGAGGAAGACGGCGTGCAGCATCGCGTCGTAGGTGAACCCGAACCCGAGCAGCGCCCCGTAGCGGAGCCAGAGGACGCCGGCGACGGCGAGCCAGAAGTACCCCGCCAGCAGCGCCACCGCCATGAAGCGGGTGACGCCCGCCATGTGGATCGTGCGGCGGGCGACGTCGTGGCGGGCGAGCCAGAGGGCCTGCGCCAGCATCCCCGCCCCGGCCAGGCGCACGCCGAGCCCGGCGTCGGGAAGCGTCGCCACCACGCCGCTGACGAAGAGGGCGATCGCGGCCGGCAGCGCTGCCTGCGCGAGCGGCGCCGGGCCGCGCATCCGCGACAGCTCGAGCCGCTCGCCGACGATCGTCAGCACCAGGAAGGCGACCAGGAAGGGCACCGCGCGGAAGACCTCGCCGTCGACGAGCCAGACGATCGCCCCCGTCGCCCAGGCCGCCGCCCCGAGGCCCATGACGATGTTGTGCGCGGTGGGGTCGATCCGGTGGACGGCGACGAAGACGGCGCAGAGGGCGACGCCGCCGAGCGCCGCCAGGACCTGGCCGACCGTCGTCGGCAGGCCGACGAGGAGCCAGGTCGCGCCGGCAGCGGCGCCGATCGGGGCGAGGTAGGGCCACGGCGGCCGGCGGCGCAGCGCCACCGCGCGCTCGAGGCCGATCTGGGTGCCGAGGAAGCCGAGGAGGAGGAGCGGGCCGTGGAGGCTCGCCAGCTTCGGTCGCAGCGACGGCAGGTCGATGCCGAGCCGCAGCAGCCCCGCCCAGAGGCCGGCGAGGAGGGCGACGAGGGCCGCCGCCAGGAGCGGCGCGCGCCGCAGCAGGCGGGAGCGCCGGGAGGGGCGCGGCCGGGCCGGGCCGGCGGGCCCGTTCAGTCCTTCCAGCCGAGCGCCGTCCGCGCCGTCTCGCTCATGTCCTCGGGTGACCATGGCGGCTCCATCTCGCACTCGACGAGCACGTGGCGCAGCCCCGGTGCCTGGGCCAGACAGGCGTGGATCTCGTCTTCGATATAGGAGGACAGCGGGCAGGCGGGCGTGGTGACGGTGAAGCGGATGCGGGCCACGCCGCTCGAGACCGTCGCCTCGCGGAGGAGGCCGAGCTCGACGATGTCGACCCCCAGCTCGGGGTCGACGACGCCGTGCAGCAGGTCACGCACCAGGTCTGGCGAGGGGTCCGCGGCCAGCGCGGCGAGGCCCGGCACGCCCGCGGTCATCTAACCGGTGGCCTCGCCCGGCTTGCCGATCCGCACCCGCCACACGGTCGGGCCCTGCTCCAGGTAGTCCCAGGTGAACTGCCCGGCCCGCTCGGCGGCGAACTGGTATTCGAGCGGTTTGGGGTCGTGGTCGTTGACGAGGACGAAGCCCTCGCCGGCGCCGAGCGCCTCGTAGGTCTCGAAGATCAGCTCGTGGCGGCGGGCCGGGATCTCGTTGCGGACGTCGAGATCCGGATCGTTGGGCGACATGGGTTCCTCCTCGTTTGCTTGCTTGCGGGGCGGACGACACAGCTTGTGCATGAGCGCGTTGAGGCGCTGCGCCTGGACGGGGTCGTCGTGGCGCAGCCGCGCGTAGGCGCCGGCGGCGAGGCGGTTGGCCTGGTCGGCCTGCCCGGCGGCGGCGAGCGCGGTCAGCGCGTCGCGGGCGAGGCCGCTCATCACCGCCGTGGTCGCCTCGCCGAGGGAGGTGCCTGCGTCGACTTCGACCTTCGCGTTCACGGGGGCCGGACAGTTTACACACCTACAGTGGGTATAACTGGCTCGCGGGTTGGTGCTATTTTCACATCGATCATGTAGAAACTGAGCATCTGATCCACGGAGGACACGAAATGGCGAGCAGAACCCTCCAGCGGAGGACCATCGAAGGCGGCCTGACCAGCGGCGAAGCCGACTTCGGCATCTCCGGTGCGGAACTCCGCAGGCGCTGGCTGAAGGGGCTCGGCGGCGCGGTCTTCGGCGCCGCCCTGGGGTTGGGTCTGGTCGTCGTCCTGCGCGCCGTCTCCGGCCTCTCGCTGTGGCAGACCGAACAAACCGGATACCCCCACTTCGTGGTGCCGCTGGTGACCACGCCGCTCGGGTTCCTGCTCGGCTTCGGCGCCTTCGACTACTGGATCCGTTGGGGTCTCGGGCTGCCGACCGAGAAGGAGGACCACAGCGGGCACGGCGCGGCGAGCTGGCGCGACTACCTCACCTTCAACACCGACCACAAGGTGATCGGGATCCAGTACATGGTCACCACCTTCGTCTTCTTCCTGATCGGTGGCCTGCTGGCGATGCTGATCCGGGCCGAGCTCGCTCAGCCGGGCACCCAGATCGTCGGCGCCTCGACCTTCAACAGCCTCTTCTCGACCCACGCGGCGATCATGATCTTCCTCTTCGTGATCCCCGTCTTCGCCGGGATCGCCAACTACGTGATGCCGTTGATGCTGGGCGCGCCGGACATGGCGTTCCCGCGCCTCAACGCGCTCAGCTTCTGGCTGCTGCCGATGGCGGGGATCATCTTCATCGTCAGCTTCCTCGTCCCCGGCGGCGCCTTCGACGCGGGCTGGACCGGGTACGCGCCGCTCTCCACCGGCGCCCCGCTGGGGCAGTCGTTCTTCAACATCGGCGTCCAGTTCGCCGGCTTCTCCTCGATCCTCGCGGCGCTGAACTTCCTGGTCACGATCATCACCATGCGCGCACCGGGGATGAGCTTCTGGCGCATGCCGCTGCTGATCTGGGCGAACCTCGCCACTTCACTGCTGGTGGTCGCGGCGACCCCGTTCATCGCCGGGGTGCAGTTCATGGTGTTGTTCGACCGCATCCTGCACACGAACTTCTTCCAGCTCGGTTCCGGTGGCGATGTCGTCAGCTACCAACACATCTTCTGGTTCTACTCACACCCGGCGGTGTACATCATGGTCATCCCCGGCTTCGGGATCATCAGCGAGGTCATCTCGACCAACGCGCGCAAACCGATCTTCGGCTATCGGCTGATGTCGCTGTCGCTGATCATGATCATCGTGCTCAGCTACTCCGTCTGGGCGCACCACATGTTCGTCGCGGGCATGTTCAGCTGGCTGCGCATCCCGATGATGCTGACCTCGGTGCTGATCGCGGTGCCGACCGGGATCAAGATCTTCTCCTGGCTCGGCACCCTCTTCTTCGGCAAGATCCACCTCCGCTCCACCTCGATGCTGTTCGCCCTCGGCTTCATCGTCAGCTTCATCGTCGGTGGCATCAGCGGGGTGATGCTGGCGTTGGTGCCGATCGACATCCACGTCACCGACACCTACTTCATCGTCGCCCACATCCACTTCGTGCTGTTCGCCGGGTCGGTCTTCACCATCTTCGCCGGGATCTACTACTGGTTCCCGAAGATCACCGGGCGCATGTACGACGAGCGGCTCGGCCGGGTGCACTTCTGGATGACCCTGGTCGGCACCTGGGGGACCTTCCTGCCGATGCACTGGATCGGCATGGACGGGATGCCGCGGCGGGTGGCGGATTATGCCTCCCAGTTCGGCGACTGGAACCTGTTGATCAGCTGCTTCAGCTTCATGCTCGGGGCGGCGCAGCTCGTCTTCATCTACAACATGGTCGTCTCCTGGCGGTTCGGTCCCGAAGCCGGGGCGAACCCGTGGCGGGCGCGGACGATCGAGTGGCTGGTCTCCTCGCCGCCGCCGCGCTTCAACTTCGACGAGATCCCGCGCGTGGTCGGCAGCCCCTACGAGTTCGGCGTGCCCGGCGCGGTGCACGCCCTGATGAGCTCCGAGGAAGTGCGCGAGCACACGGCACAGGCGGCAGGAGCGAGCGGTGGTCCCGTTCAAGTCCCACGGTGACGAAGACCTCGTCCTCCCGGCCTGGGCGCTGCCGCTGATCGTCGCGGCGATCGCGGTGACGATCGTCGGCGGCTTCTACGTCGGTGGGCCGGGCCTGGGCCTGGCGGTGGGGGGCCTGGCGGCGTCCACGGCCATCTTCCTCGCTGCCCGGGCGGAGCCGCGCGGGCCGATCGTCCCGGCGCCGTTGCACGATCTGCGCCGTCACATCCTGCTGGTCAGCCGCGCGCCGCTGGAGGACCCGCGGGCGGTCGAGGAGATCGCCGAGCTCTGCCTCTCCGCCGACCCCTGGTCGGCGGAGAGCGAGGTGCGCCTGCTGGTGCCGAGGTCCGGCCGTCTGCTGGACCGCTGGAGCGGCGAGCGGCGGGGCACGGTCGAAGCAGCCCAGCGCCGCTGCGTCCTCTCGCTGGCCGCGCTGAGCAAGGCCGGCCTGACCGCCCGGGCCGACATCGGCGACGAGGACGTGGTGCTGGCGGTCGAGGACCAGCTCCGCACCTATCCGGCGACCGACGTCATCCTGGTGACCACCGACGAGGAGGGGGACGAGTCCGAGCGGGTGGCGGACGAGCTGCGCGAGCGCCTGCAGGCCGATTTCCTCCACCTGGAGCCCTGTGGCGCCCATGGATCGACGAGCGTCACGGACGGCTTTCCCCTCGGCTAAGGAGTGAGGTCGAGCAGGGGTGCCAGGCGGCGGAGCTCCTCGCGGTGGAGCTGGGATAGTTCCTGGATCCGCTCCTCGCCGAGCGGAGTCAGCTCGAGGTGGACGATGCGATGGTCGTCCTCGTCGCGGTGGCGATCGACCAGGCCCGCGTCGACGGCGCGGTCGATCAGCTCGACCACGCTGTGGTGCTTGGAGACGAGGTAGTCGGAGAGCTCGCCGATCGTCGGCGCCGCCGCGCCGGGGTGACCCTTGATCGCCAGCAGCAGCTGGTGCTGGGCCGGGGTGAGGCCGACGGCGCGGGCCTGGTCCTCGCTCCAGCGCAGGAAGCGGCGCAGGGCGGTGCGGAAGCCGAGCAGTTCCTCGTAGTCCCGCGCCGTCGGCCGGCGGGCGGGAGTCATCGGCCGCCGCCGGGAGCGGCCGCGCGGCCGACGCCGAGCAGCTCCAGCGGGCGCAGCTCGCGGGTTCGGTGGCGCTCCTCGTCGAGATCGCGGAGGCGGCCTGCGAGGAGCTGCTCGAGGCGCACGGTGCCGACCGGCACCTCCGGGAGGTTGCGCTCGGCGACCGGCAGCTCGGTCCGCCCCGACTCGGCCATCACGTAGGCGACGTGGCGGAGGGTGTCATCGGCGAAGACGATCGGCGCGTCGTCTGCTCCGACCGGTCTGGCGTCCCCCATCACGTCGCCGACGAATAGCACCTCCAGTGGGTCGACGCTGTATTCGCGGGTGAGGTGGATGCCGCGGCGGGCGATCTTCTCGGTAAGGACGGAGCGGCGCAGGACGAGGATCGAGATCGCGTAGGCGGCGGTCGCGCCGATCAGGAGCGGCAGCAGGGCTTCGTAGCGGTGGGTCAGCTCGAGCGCGAAGACGACGCCGGTGAGCGGCGAGCGCATCACGCCGCCGAGCACGCCCGCGAGGCCGACCAGCGGCCAGAAGCCGGCCGCGACGTGGGGGAAGATCTCCGCCTCGAGGCCGCCGAGCGCGCCGCCGATCATCAGCATCGGCGCCAGCACGCCGCCCGAGGTGCCGGAGCCGAGCGAGAGCGACCAGATCAGCGTCTTCACGATCAGGATGCCGACGATGAGGTGGAGGGCGATCGTGCCGTTGAGCTCGGCTTCGATCACGTCGTAGCCGACCCCGAGGGCCTGCGGGACGATCAGGCCGCCGATGCCGATGACGAGGCCGCCGATCGCCGGCCACCACATCCAGTGGATCGGCAGGTGGCCGAAGGCGTCCTCGGAGAGGTAGACGAGCGAGGTGGCGACGAGGGCGAGCAGGCCGGCGACTGCGCCGGAGACGATGCAGAGGCCGTAGGAGGCGGCGTCGAGATGGAGGGCTCCGGTCGGCACCGGGAAGACCGGGCCGCTGCCGAGCATCGGCACCCGCAGGACGGTGGCGACGGCGACCGCGGCGACGACCGGGATGAAGCTCCGCGGGCGCCACTCGAAGAGCAGGAGCTCGACCGCCAGGAGGACGGAGGCGAGCGGTGCGTCGAAGGTCGCCGCCATGCCGGCGGCGGCGCCGGCGACGAGGACGGTCTTGCGCTCGTCGGCGCTCAGGTGCAGGAGCTGCGCGGAGATCGAGCCGAAGGCGCCGCCGGTCATGATGATCGGGCCCTCGGCGCCGAACGGGCCGCCGGTGCCGATCGCGATCGCCGAGGCGAGCGGCTTCAGCACCGCCACCCGCGGCTGGACCCGGCTGCCGCCGCTGAGGATCGACTCGATCGCCTCCGGGATGCCGTGGCCGCGGATCTTCTCCGAGCCGAAGCGGGCGACGAGGCCGATCGCGAGGCCGCCCGCGATCGGCGCGGCGAGGATCAGCAGCGGCGAGTGGTGGATTTCGCCGGGGGCGACCAGCGCGGTGCCGACACGCTGGTAGAAGACGAGGTTGGTGATCAGCCCGATCAGCCGCAGCAGGCACCAGGCGACGCCGGCGCTGATCGCCCCGATCGGCAACGCGAACGCGGTGATCGCGAGCAGGCGCGGCCCGACGTCGAAGTCGCCGAGGTGACGGAGGTCGGTGGAGCGGGAGGGGGCAGGCATCCCGAGAAAATATCGCGTCACGATATTTTCTCCCCCCGTGCTGTCGGTCACAGCGCCGAGCCGAGGGACGCGGCCGGCTAGGGTTCCGGCCATGTCGACGACGCCGAACGACTTCAACGCCGAGGTCATCCAGGAGTTCCGGGCCAATGGAGGGTCGGCCGGGGGCATGTTCGAGGGCAAACCGCTGTTGCTCCTGCACAACGTCGGCGCCCGGTCGGGTCAGGAATACGTGACGCCGCTCGTCTACCTGAGCGATGGCGGGCGGACCTTCGTCTTCGCCTCGAAAGGGGGGGCCCCGGTCCACCCGGGTTGGTTCCACAACCTGAAGGCGCAACCGAACGTCTCGATCGAGATCGGGACCGACAGGGTCGAGGTCCTCGCCGAGGAGCTCACCGGCGCCGAGCGGGATCGGATCTACGCGCTCCAGGCCGAGCAGCAGCCGCAGTTCGGCGAATACGCGCTCAAGACCGACCGGAAGATCCCGGTCATCGAGCTGATCCCGAAGTCCGCCTGAGCGGGGCGCCGGCGGCCGTCCGAGATGGTGCTGACCGTCGGATAGCTTGATCCGGGTGGAGGCGCTCCACCATCTGCTCGCACCGCTCGAGCTCGGCCCGGCGACGCTGCCCTGCCGGATCGTCTCCACCTCGCACCAGACCACGCTGGTCGAGGATCATCTGCCGACCGCGGACTTCGTCGCCTATCAAGGGGCGCGGGCCGAGGGCGGGGCGGGACTGATCATCATGGAGGCGGTGGCGGTGGCGCCCTCGGGGCTGCTCACCGCGCACACGCTCGGCGGTTATCTCGATTCGACCGCCGCTGGGTATCGGCGCGTCGCCGCGGCGGTGCAGCCACATGGGACGAAGCTGTTCGTGCAGCTCTTCCACGGCGGGCGGGAGGCGATCTCGTCGGCGCCGCGGGCGGAGGTGATCTCGGCGAGCGCGCGGCCCAGCCCACGCTTCCAGACCGAGCCGCGGGCGCTGCGCACGGAGGAGGTGGAGGAGCTCGTGGTGGGCTACGGGCGCTGTGCGGGGATCGCCGCCGAGGCGGGCCTCGACGGCATCGAGGTGACCGGCGCCCACGGGTACCTGCTGGAGCAGTTCTTCGACCCGGAGCTGAACGAGCGCGACGACCGATATGGCGAGCCGGCCGCGTTCGTGACCGAGGTCCTCGGGGCGGTGCGGGACGCGGCGCCGGGCCTGGCGCTCGGGATCCGCCTCAGTGCCGACTCGGCGGCGGCGCGGGCGATCGCCCCGCGGGTCGTCGGGATGGTCGACTTCATCCACCTCGCGATCGGCCACTCGGCCACGTTCATCGGCAGCACCGGCATCGCGCCGCCGCCACCGACGCCGCGCAACGCGGTCGCCGGCCTGTCCGAGCCGTTCCGGCTCGGCGTGCCCGTGCTGGCGACGACCCGGATCGTCGAGCCCGTGGACGCGGACGCGCTGATCGCGAGCGGCGCGGCCGACGCGGTCGGGATGACGCGTGCCCTGATCACCGACCCCGACCTTCCTCGCAAGGTCCGCGCCGGGCAGCTCGACCAGGTGGTCCGTTGCATCGGCTGCAACGCTTGCATCGCCCACTACCACGCCGGGACGCCGATCCGTTGTGCGCAGAACCCGCGGGCGGGACGCGAGCTCACGCTGCCGCCGCCGAGACGGCGCGACGGGCCGCGCCCGGGCGGCGAAGCCGAGCGGGACCGGAGGCGGGCAGACACGGCCGCCGGGGCGAAACCGCGGCGAACCGTCGTCGTCGGCGCCGGCCCTGCGGGGCTCGCCGCGGCGGTCGAGGCGAGTGGTGCCGGGGACGAAGTGGTCCTGCTCGAGCGCGAGGAGCGGATCGGCGGTCAGGCCCGCCTCTTCGGCGCCGCGCCCGGACACGAGGAGACGGCGCGGACGCTCGTCGCCAACTACGGAACGCTGATCGACCGCGGCGAGGTCGACCTGCGCCTCGATACGGAGGCCGACCCGGCGACGATCGCGGCGCTGTCCCCGGACCTCGTCGTCCTCGCGACGGGCGCCCGCCCTTACGCGCCGGCGCACGAGCTCGGCGACGTCCCCGTCGTCGGTGCCTGGGACGTCCTCGCCGGCGCGCGACCCTCGGGCCGCGTCCTGGTCGCCGACTGGGGCGGCGAGCCGACCGGCCTCGACGCCGCCGAGCTCCTCGCCGCCGCGGGTCGCGAGGCGATCCTCGTCACCGCCGCACCGATGCCCGGCTTCTCCGTCCACCAGTACGCCCGCCACCAGTATCTTGCCCGCCTCGAGCGCGCCGGGGTCGCGATCGTCTCCGGCCTGGAGCTCGACTCGGCCGACGGCGGCGAGGTGATCTGTCGCAGCATCTTCGCCCCCGAGCGCACCACCGCCTTCGCCGTCGACGCCGTCGTCCTCGCTCTCGGCCGGGTGCCGGAGGACGCCCTCGGCGACGCGCTGTGGACGGCCGGCATCCCCTGTGTGAGCGCCGGCGACTGCCGCTCGCCGCGCGGCCTCGAGGAGGCGATCCTCGAGGGGACGCTCGCCGCCGCGCCGGCGGCCGCCTGAGCATCCGAGGAGCGCCCTCGCTGCCCCGCCCGCGGGTCCCGTGGGCGCGAGCGGGTCCCTCAGCTCTCGGCGTCGGCGATCTCGCGGAACTGGTCCGCGATCCCCTTGCCGGCGCGTTCGACGACCTTCCCGACCAAGGGGTTAACCACGATTCCCGCGACCGCGCCGGCCAGTTCCGGCGCGTTGTCGCGGAACCAGCGCAGCGCCCGACGCACCAGGTCCGGCTGGGGATGGTCGGTGACGATCGCGCCTTCGAGCGCCTTGGCCTGGGCGAGCGCCGCCTCCCGCTTGTCGGCCGGAGCTTTCTCCGCGACCGTCGCGCGCAGGCCGTCGAAGACGTCGCGCAGTTCGCCCGCTTCCTTGGGTGAGAGGCCGACGTTCTGGGTGACCTGGGCGTAGTCGCCGACCGTCACCTGGCCGCCATGGACATCGCCGATCTTGAGGTTGAACTTATTGCCCGTGCTTTCCTCTGGTGCCGTCAATTGACCACCGGTTCCTTTTCTTCCTGTTCTTCGGGTTCTGGTTCGGGTTCTTCCGGTTCATCCGTTTCTGGTTCTGGTTCAGGAGGCGGCGGTTCGCCTTCGACGACGGTGTAGGTGACTGATCGGGTCGCCGTGACTTCCCCACCTTCGATCGCATCGACGACCAGGACGTGTTCACCGGGGTCCATCACGAGGGCGCCCAGGTCTTCCACCGACCCACCGTCGATCGCGCCTTCGCACGATTCAATTTCCCCGCCTTCGGCGGGGACACAGGTGAAGATCGCCGACGTTTCTTCTTCTCCCAACTCCTCTTCCTCTTTGAAGGTCGCCCCGTCTTCGGGGTTCGCGATCTCGATGGTCGGCGTGCCGGCCGGCGTGCCGCCGCCCGACGAGCCGCCGTCCTTCCCGCCCCCACTCCCGCCCCCTCCGTCTCCGTCCGGTCCGCCGTGGGTGCCTTTCCCACTGTGGCTCTTCGCGGTTTCTTCCCCGCCGCCACCGGCGAGCGCGATCGCGCCGATGACCAGGGCGATCACCACGGCCACGATGCCGAGGGCGATCGGCACGCGGGGAAGCCCCGGCCCGCCGTCCCCGCCTTCGCCACCGTGGCTGCCGCCGTCACCGCCCTCACCCCACAATTGCCTCAGGTTGTGGCGGGTGAGCTCGGCGCCCTTCTCGTCGCCCAGGCGCTCCCGCGTTCGCAGGGCTTCGGTCAACTCCGCCTCCGCCTCCGCCCGTTCGCCGAGGCAGAGCGACTGGCTGCCAAGCTGATGCAGGAGGTAGCCGGCCGCGGGCTTGTCGTCGAGCATCCGAGCCGCGTCCAGTCCGCTCCGCAGGACCCGGCGGCAGCTGCTCCAGGCCGCGGACACGAAGAGCTCGCGTTGCGCCGCCAGCGACAGCGCCAAGACCTCCTCCCAGCGCTCGCGCTCGGTCCCGAGCCGCAGCGCGCCCTCGATCCCCTCCGCCTCCGCGGCGACCGCGCCCGGGGACGATTTCGCGGCCCACCGCGTCAGCTGCGGGAGGAGCGCCCGGGCGACCTCCTCGCGGGAGACGCCGATGCCGGGCGGGACCGAGCGGACGGCGCGGTAGCGGGGACTGCCCGCCTTCACCCAGCCGCGACGCTCCAGGTCGCGCAGGTCCTCGCCGGCATCGGCCACGCCGGCGAGGGCGGCGACGTGCTCGGTGCCGAGCGCGCTGCGGTCGAGTGCCGAGAGGACGCCCAGTACGCGCTGCTGGGAGTCGCTCAGCGCCGCCGGGTCGAAGCGCCGCGCGAGCCCGTCGGGATCGCGCCCGAGCTCGACCAGCGAGCTTCGCCCGTCCTCGATCAACGCCGCCGTTTCGACCAGCGACTGCGGGTTCCCGCCGATCCGGGCGACCACCGCCTCCGCCGCCTCACGCTCGTCGGCGTCCAGCGGATGCCCGAGCTCCCGCTCGAGCAGTCCGATCGCTGCGTCGAGATCGAGGTCACCCAAGGCCCGTGCCTGGCCTCGCGACCAGAGCGTCCTCTGCTCCGCGGCGAGGGCCACCGCGCAGCGGGGAAGGCGATCGAGCAGCGTCGCCAGCTCGTCGCGGCCGAGCCCGCAGTCGTCGAGCACCAACAGCGCCTCGAGCTCGCCCAGGTACTCCTCGAATTCGACCGGAGCCGGAGTGAACGGAACCTCGCATTCCCAGAAGGCTGCGTAGAGGCCGCTCTGGACTTCGTCGAGCGAGCGGTGGCGCATCGGCTCGAAGACGACGCCGCCCGCGGCGGGCGCGGCGCGGGCGGCGGCCAGCTTCAGCACCGCGGTCTTGCCGACGCCGTCGGGACCGTAGAGCTGCACCGGCGCCTCCGCGGCCACGGCGGCGACCAGCTCCAGCTCGTCGGCGCGACCGAGGATCGCTACCGCTCGCGGCCGGCGGTCCACCGGTCGGGGCCGCAGCCTCGGGCGCGGCCGCTCGTCGACCTGAAGGACCGTGACCTTGGTCCCGGCGGTCGTCTGGACCGTGGTGTGGTCGCCGACGATCACCTGGCCACCGGCGTAGACATCACCGATCGAGACGTCGAAGCCGGCTGCGGTTCGTTCACCCACTCTTCTCCCCACAGCGAACGTAACTGTGAACCCCGGTGTCGACAAGTGTCACGGTGACACTGACACCGCAGTTCTTAGTGACACGTACGGTCGGGCAGGCCGGCCAGCCAGTCGAGGCGATCGCGCAGCTGGCGCAGCTCCAGATCGAGCAGCGAGCCCCCGAGGCTCCCGGCCGAGGGGGGCGCGATCCGGCGGAGCTCCTCGAGCGCGGCGATCCGCTCGCCGAGGTGCTCGGCGTGGCGGTCGAGCTTGGCGCGCAGCGCGGCGGGCGAGAGGTGGTCGGCGAAGAGGAGCTTGACCAGCGGGTGCTCGACGAAGAGCGCGTGGACCGGCGGCTCCTCCTCGTCCTCCTCGGAGCGCAGCCAGCGCCGGAACTCGCGACGGCCGGCGGGGGTGATCGAGTAGACGCGTCGCGGTCGCCCGGCGCGCCCGGGTCGCTCGGCGCTTCTCACGAGCTCCTCGGACTCGAGCTTCGCGAGCAGGGGGTAGAGGACGCCGTCGTTGATCAGCCGCTCGCGCGGGACGCCCGGCGAGAGCCGGTGCTTGAGGGAGTACGCGTGGTCAGGCCGCTCGGCGAGCAGGCCGAGGAGCACGTGCCGGAGCGCCATACCTAGATTCTAGTTATGCTCGCGTCCATGGATGACCTCGCTTCGCTTCCCGACGGCATCGAGGTCGAGCGCCGCGGCCCCGTCGTGATCGTGACGATGAGCCGCGGGGAGAACCGGCTGCACCCGGAGCTGCTCACCGGCCTCGAGGCGGTCCTCGGTGCGATCGAGACCGACGACGGACCCACCGCGCTGGTCCTCACCGGCAGCGGCAAGTTCTTCTCCAACGGGCTCGACCTCGAATACATGGGGGCGAATCCCGACGAGGCGGAGGCGATCCTGGCCCGCGTGCACGCCCTCTTCGGCCGCGTGCTCGCGCTCGACGTGCCGACCGTCGCCGCGCTCAACGGTCACGCCTTCGCCGCCGGGGCGATGCTGGGGCTGGCCTTCGACCTGGCGGTGATGCGGGAGGACCGCGGCTACTTCTGCCTGCCCGAGGCCGACCTCGGCCTGCCGTTCACGCCGGGGATGAACGCGCTCATCACCGCGCGGCTCAGCCCGCCGGTCGCCCACCGGGCGATGGTCACCGCCCATCGCTTCACCGGGGCCGAGGCCCTCGCCGCCGGGATCGTCACCGAGCTGGCAGCCGAGGACGAGGTGCTCGACCGCGCCGCGACCCTGGCCGCCGACCTCGCGGGCAAACCGCGCCACGGCATCGGCGCGATCAAGCGGGGCATGTACGCAGCCGTGATCGACGCTCTTGCCCCGCCGCGATTGGACGAATAGCAGGGTTTACTACCCGAGGTCCCCAACGTAGTCTGCCGCGACCATGGGAGATGCTCAGAGTCGCCATTCCGGTCTCGTCCTCACCTTCCTCCTCGCCTTGGTGGCCCTCGTGCTGCCGGCGGCGAGCGCCGCGGCGGCCACGCCGATCGACCTCGGGCTCGGGGAACACGGCCCACGCGTGGTCGTCGACTCCACTGGCCACGGTTACCTGACGTGGGCGGGCAGGGACGAATCCCACCCGCTCGAAAACGAAACCATCTACTGCCGCCTCGATCCCGGCGCGACCTCGTGCTCGGCATCGAAAGCCTTCGGCCGCCCCGCCGGCTCCCAATACGCGGCGGGGAACGCACCGCTGCTCGACTCGAGCGGCAACGCGCTCGTCCTCGAGGACCGCTTCGGCAACAACCCCGGTCCGGTCCAGGCGAAGCGCCTCTACAGCGGCCTCGAAGGGTTCGCGACCGGGTGGGTGGTCGCGACCACGGCCGGAGGCGGCCGGGTCCCGGAATTCAGCGACGCGCTCTACGTCCCGGCGGGGACCGTGGCGACGACGCCGCTGATCGCCACGATCAACGGCGGTCCCGTCACCGCCGGCGCCGAGTTGCAGGTGACCGAAGCGCTCAGCGCGAGCCCGACCACCAAACTCGAATACTTCAACGTCACCGAAGGCCCTGGCGGAGGCCACGAGACCGCCGACGCGGCGATCGGCATGGCGGGGTCGACCCTGGTCACCGCCTACATCGACCTCGACGAAGGCAACAACCTCAAGTGGCGCCGGTACGACGGCCTCGGCAACCTCGGCGAACTCAACTCGAGCGCCAAGTGGAGCGCCCCAGCCATTTTCGGTGCCGGCAACGACAACGTCGTCCTCGCCGGCGGTCCCTCCGGCCTCTACGCCGCCTACGACGCGCCCGGCAACGGCCCGGTCATGCTGGTCAAGTTCACCGGCAGCGGCTGGACCCCGCCGATCGCGATCACCGATTCGAGCCCGGTCGCGGGATGGTTCGCGCTGAGTCAGGACGAAGCCGGGGTCCTCCACCTCGCCTGGGCGGATCCGGACGGGACGCTGCGCTACCGCTACGCCCGCGACGCGAGCAACACCTCCTTCACCAACCCGCAGACCCTCACCACCGGCCCCGGCTTCCGCGAACCGCACCTCGCCGTCGACGCCGCCGGCAACGGCTGGGTGACCTGGCAGGAATTCAACGGCGCGAACCCGCCCCACGTCCTCGCCATGCCGGTCGCGCCGGGCGAGCCGCCGTCGCCGACGCCGCCGCCCGCCCCGACGCCGCCCTCGCCGCACTACACCGGCCCGACCAAGGCGACCGGCGCGAGCGTCGGCAAGGGCCTCCAGGCGGTCCTGACGACGCCGAAGGCCTGCGTCGCCGGCGGCCAGACCTTCCAGGCCGCGGTCGGCGTCAAGCGCAAGGGCAGCCGCGCCCACAAAGCCTCCTACTCGGTGCCGAAAGTGAGCTTCTTCCTCGACGACAAGCTCCTCCTCACCGACAAGAAGAAGCCCTTCCGCGCCACCTACGCGACGACCGGCGTCGCCGCGGGCACCTCGCTCCTCGTCACCGCCAAGATCAGCGTCCTGCTGAAGAAGGGCCACCGCCACTCCACGGTGCAGAAGACGCTCAAAGCCCGCGTCGCCACCTGCTGAGGCGTGTCGGCCGGGCGTCGTGCCCTCGGCGCTCCTCGACGGCCCACGCTTCTCCGAAGCCGACCGCCCCGCCGCGTGATCGCCTCGACCCGCCGGCCGAGATCGATCTCACGCGGGCGGCGATTCCGCCGCCCGAGGTCGGCCAACACCTGGCGGACCACCGGATAGCCGATCAGGCGCAGCACCTGCGCGCCGGGTCCGCGCAGCCCGGACCGCTGCGAACCCTGGGCAGGCTCAGGGTTCGCGACTCCCTGACGACGCATGGCCGCTCCCTTCTGCCCCTGACGGCGGCACGTCAAGCGATTCATCGACCAGTGGGTAGTCGATCGGTTCCCGGCCGATCTCCTTGCCGTCCGCCTGACCATCTCCCCGGCGAAACCGCCGCACCTGGTCGGCGACGAGCCCTGGCGTCTTTCTTGACTCGTTGTCCATCTACCGTCCTGGTGGCGAGAGGACCCAAAAATCTTGCAAGGGCGCAGCAAGATGCACCTGAGCAAAGTTAAGTGCCGGTGTTCAGGAAATGCCGGAGGCGGCCCTGGGAGCCGAGCGAGCGGTTCCATCGAGCAAGGCATTGGAGAAGCTGCGGGACGAGCTCGGGTTCGTCCCTCGGATCGACGGGTTGAGTCGGAGCGAGGTGATGGTCCTCGCCGCCTTGCGCAAGGCGCCCCTCGGGCTGGTGTCCATCCGTGCGGTGGCCCGTAGATCGACGTTGTCCCCGACGGCCGCAGGGAAAGCGCTCGAAGCCCTGCTCGAGGAGGGCCTCGTGACCCGAAGCGACGAGGTGGTCGCAGCAGGCACCGCCAAGGAGATGGTGATCTGGCGCGCCAACGTCGGGCACCCTCGCTGGCGTGAGATTTCTCCATGCCTGGAGAGGGTCGAGTTGCCTGGCCGGGACGCCTCGTCGGACTGTCCGCGACGCAGCTCCGACGCCCGGGTGCCGGCGCACCTGCTCCATCTCTTCTGGAACACGGCGCCCGAGCAGCTCGACGTCGAGTCCGCCGGCCCATACATCGCAAGGCGTTTGCTGCGGACGATGGACATCCAGGGCCTCGCGTGGGGGGCGGCGACCCTCCGCGCCGAGGACTGGCGGGCAGGCCTGTCAGCACGTGGTCTCGATCCCGACGTGAGGCAGCTGGGGACGCAATCTTGAAGCGGCCGCCACGGCGGCGGGAGCCGTCGACCGATGGGACGCGGAGATGGCGGTTCGCAGCCGACCCAGACCGCCGGCATCCCCACCGATGTCCGTCGTCTGTTGCCGAGCGACACCGCGAAGGCCTGGATCGAGTTGGCGCCTCATCTCCCTGAGCCGCTCTACCTCGGCGGGGGAACGGCGGTCATGGTGCACCTGAAACATCGGGAGAGCCGCGACCTTGACTTCTTCTCCCGCGAGAACGTGGATCTCGACCGGCTGAAGAAGACCTTGGGGAAAGTCGGGCGGTTCGCCGCCACCGCCGAAGACAAGGGGACGCTGAAGGGCCTCTACGGCGCCACCAAGCTGGAGATCTTCGTGAATCCGGCACTGAAGCAGTTGGCGCCGCCGCAGACCGTCGCCGGACTGAGGATAGGAAGCCTCCAGGACCTGATGGCGATGAGGATCAAGATCCTCGCCGAGAGAGGCGAGGCGCGCGACTGCTTCGACGTGAAGACGATCGACGAGAGCGGAGGGATCCCGGTCGAGGAAGGGATCGAGCTCTACCTCGACCGCTATCCGATCGACTCGACCTCCGCCGTCCTTCAACACCTTTACCGCGCGCTCGGAGATCTCTCGGACGTCGAGGAGGACGCCGCACTGCCGATGACCACCGCCGAACTACAGGAGTGGTGGAGCAGACGCCAGGCGCGGGTGCTCCGGAACTCGAACCGCTTCTCCTGAGCCCTCAAGCGCCCCTGCTCTTCCTTCTCGCGCACCTTCCCGGCCCATCCCGGTCAGTTGGCGCCCTGTCGCCTCGCTTCGGCCTTGGCCCTTCGCCGCACCGCTCGCCAGCCGCCGTGGTCCTGGAAGTAGCTCGGGGCCGGTAGGCCGTGTCTCCCGGCGAAGAGAGGTAGCCCTTCTGGTTGTGCGGGCCCTCGTCCTCCTCGAGGTAGCGTCGGACGGCTGGGGACTGTCGTTTCCGATGTGGCTTGGCGGGGTGCAGGTTCGAACCGCCGTGGCGCTAGGAACGGGCGGAACGGTGCCTCGGGGGCATCGACTTCGAGATTCGCGCCCAGTTTCTTGAGCTGAAGCGTGAACAGTAGAAAGTGCCCCGAGCTGGATTCGAACCAGCGGCCTCCGCTTTAGGAGAGCGGCGCTCTTTCCAGCTGAGCTACCGGGGCAGGCGGCTGGATTATCGCGCGTACCAGGGTTGGCCACCAGGATCCGGTCCGGAGGAACGCTTGTGAACGTCTCTGGGCCTCGATAGCTGATCGCCGTCGAGCAACCGCTTCGAGGGAGACCCTCTGCCCCCGTGGCGGGGGCTTTTCTCTTTCTCGGGTAGAGGGAGGTCGTTCGATGGACCTGGTGAGCTCAGCGCTTCCTGCAGTGTCAAGGGGAACCGAAAAGTGCACCACTTCGGGAAGCGAAAAGCGCACCAGTCGATGGGGTCGATCCGCCTCTCCGCCCCGCGCCATCCGGGGACCTCAGCCATCGCCCCCTTCGCGTCGGTGCCACAGCTGGATGGAGCTGTCCCAGGACTTCCGTCCGTAGCTACTTGAAGCCGCATTCGATTTCATTTTAGGCTAGGTTGGCGCTATGAACGAGAGGAGCTACCGCTCCCTGCGGGATCTGGCGGAGGATGTCCGATCGGGCGAACGGTCGGCGACGGAATTGGTCGAGGAGTCGTTCGCCCGGATCGAGCAGGACAACGAGAAGCTGACCGCTTTCGTCGAGCTCGATCGCGAGAGCGCCCACCAGGCCGCCATCGAGATCGACCGGCGGGTCGCGGCGGGCGAGGATCCCGGACCGCTGGCAGGCATCCCGTTCGGTGTCAAGGACCTCGAAGACTGCATGGGGATGCCGACCCGTGGCGGTTCGGTGACCCGCAAGGACGCGGAGCCGGCGACGAGCGACTCGGTGATGGTCGCTCGCCTGCGCGGCGCGGGCGGAATCCCGATCGGCAAGACGGCGGTGCCGGAGTTCGGCTTCGACAGCGCGACGAAGAGCCCTCTTCATGGCGTGACCCGGAACCCTTGGGATCTGAGCCGCTCGCCCGGCGGCAGCAGCGGCGGATCGGCCGCGGCCGTGAGCGCCGGCCTCGTCCCATTTGCGACGGGCTCCGACGGAGGTGGCTCGATCCGCAGCCCCGCCGCCTGGTGTGGACTGGTCGGACACAAGACGTCGCTGGGGATGATCCCGTTCAACGAGCCCTCCGACCTCTCGACCGTCGGCGTGCTCACGCATACGGTCGCCGACACCGCCCTGGCACTCGACCTCGCCGCCGGGCCAGGACCGCTCGACCGGACTTCTTTGCCGGCCAGGCCCTGGAGCCTCGTCGTGGCGGCGGAGACATTCGACGTCGCCGGCCTGCGCGTCGCCTGGTCGACGGACATGGGCTACGCGGCGGTCCACGCCGAGGTCGCGGCCCTGGCGCGGAGCGCCGCCGACGCCCTGGTCGAGGCGGCCGGGCTGAACGAGGTTGAGGTTCCGTTCTGCCTGCCCAACGCCGTCGTGACCTGGGTGCGCATGGTCGCTTTCCTGATGAAGGGCGAGCTCGAACTGGACGGGATCTACCCAGACCGCGTTGACGAGCTCGCTTCGCTGACCCGGCGCGGCCTCGACTTCGCGGCCGAGAAGCCGAGCGAACTCGCGGAGGCCTACCGGACCCGGCGCGAGGTCGAACTCGCCGCCGCCGACCTCTTTTCCCAGGTCGATGTCCTGCTGACCCCGACCACGGCCTGTCCGCCGATCGGCGCGGACCAGGACGGGCCGCTTGAAATCGAAGGCAAGGATTCGAGCCTGACGAAAGCCGAGCCGCACATGGGCATGGCGAACATGACCTGGCAACCGGCGGTCTCGGTTCCGGCCGGGCTCACCGCCGACGGTCTGCCGGTCGGGCTGCAGATCGTCACCCGGCGCTTCCGCGATGACGTCGCCCTGCGGTTGGGCCGGATCCTCGAACAGGTGAGACCGTGGAGGCTGGACCCGGTCGTCCCCACGGTTTGCGATCACATGGGACTCGGCAGCGCCGCCGGCGGAGACCGCGGATGAGTGCCAACCGTTCGGAGCGGACGGGTCGTGACCGCGCGACGTTTCGACTGAAGACCGGCCTTGCCGAGATGCTGAAAGGCGGGGTGATCATGGACGTGGTCACCCCCGAGGAGGCGAGGATCGCCGAGGAGGCCGGTGCCGTCGCCGTGATGGCGCTGGAGCGCGTCCCCGCCGACATCCGCCGCGACGGCGGGGTGGCGCGGATGTCGGACCCGGCGATGATCAAGGGCATCCAGGAGGCGGTGACGATCCCGGTGATGGCGAAGGCCCGGATCGGCCACTTCGCCGAGGCCCAGGTCCTGCAGGCGCTGGAGGTCGACTACATCGACGAGTCCGAGGTGCTGACCCCGGCCGACGAGGTCAACCACATCGACAAGCTCGCCTTCGAGGTGCCGTTCGTCTGCGGCGCCACCAACCTCGCCGAGGCGCTGCGGCGCCTGGGCGAGGGGGCGGCGATGATCCGCTCCAAGGGCGAGGCCGGCACCGGCAACGTGGTCGAGGCCGTCCGCCACATGCGCGAGATCACCTCCGGCATCAGGCGGCTCTCGCTGCTGCGCCCGGAGGAGCTCGCCGCCGCCGCGAAGGAGCTGCCGGCGCCGCTGGAGGTCGTGCAGGAGGTGGCCGCCGCCGGCCGCCTGCCGGTGCCGCTCTTCTGCGCGGGCGGCATCGCGACGCCCGCCGACGCGGCGCTGATGATGCAGCTCGGCGCCGAGGGCAACTTCGTCGGCTCGGGGATCTTCAAATCCTCAGATCCGGCGCGGCGCGCCAAGGCGATCGTCGAGGCGACCACGCAC
>JBPYFM010000130.1:0-6974 GCA_051986435.1 Solirubrobacterales bacterium
CGACGGTCGTCGAACTGACCATGCAGCGCACGAGGGTCGCGGAACCGAAGCCCGAATCGGCCGGTGGGAGCGCCGCCGACGCCGCCCCGACATGGCCGTTCGCCGGGCAGCTGATGATCGCCGACCGCGGCAACGACCGCCTGCTGGTGGTCAACGCGAAGAAGAAGATCCTCTGGCGCTTCCCCTCCAAGGCGCATCCGGCGCCGCCCGGCGGGTTCTACTTCCCTGACGATGCCTTCTTCATCCACGGGGGCAAGGGGATCATCTCCAACGAGGAGCAGAACGAGCGGATCGTCCAGCTCTCCTATCCCGGCGGAGAACTACTCTGGTCCTACGGCCACCCCGGGGTGGTCGGCTCCGAACCTGGCTACCTGCACGAGCCCGACGACGCCTACCTGCTGAAAGACGGGAACGTCACCGTCGCCGATGCACAGAACTGCCGCGTGCTGCTGATCTCGCCCCAGAAGAAGGTGCTGCAGGAAATCGGCAGCCCCGAAGCCTGCACCCACGAACCGCCGAACCACCTGGGCTCCCCGAACGGCGACACGCCGCTGGCGGACGGCAACATCCTCGTCTCCGAGGTGGACGGCTCCTACATCGACGAAATCACGCCCCAAGGGAAGCTCGAGTGGAGCGTGCAGCTGCCGATCGAATACCCCTCCGATCCCCAGCAACTCGGCCCCGACCGCTATCTCGTCGCCGACTACACGAAGCCAGGGGGAATCTATGAGTTCGACCGCGCCGGCAGGATCCTCTGGTCCTACGCGCCCGAATCGGGGAACGGGATGCTGAACCATCCGAGCCTCGCCGAGCGCCTCCCGAACGGCCTGATCGCGGCCAACGACGACTACCGCGACCGCGTCGTGATCATCGACCCGAGGACGAAGAAGATCGTCTGGCAGTACGGGGTGACCGGCAAGCCGGGGACGGGGCCGCACCACCTGAAGATCCCCGACGGCTTCGACCTCCTCGCACCGGACGGCACCACGCCGACGCATCCCCACACCGGCTGAGCTCCGGGCCCCGCGCCCGACTCAGGGCGTAATTCCCTTTGGCTACCGCGCGCAGCGGCCTACATGGAATGAGAGATGAGCGCTATGGGGACCAATGCGACGTTGTCGGCCGCCCTCCCGATAACCGGCGAGGCGAACGACTACGACGCGCTCGTGGATCGCATCGGCGACGCCCGTTGCGTCCTGATCGGTGAGGCCTCGCACGGGACGCAAGAGTTCTACGTCGAGCGTGCCCGGATCACCCGGCGCCTGATCGAAGAGGCGGGCTTCAACGCCATCGCCGTGGAGGCGGACTGGCCCGCCGCCTACCGGGTCAACTGCTTCGTCCGCCGGGCCGGGAAGGACCGCACGGCGGCCGCCGCGCTGGGAGACTTCCAGCGCTTCCCGCGCTGGATGTGGCGCAACCAGGTCGTCGAGGCCTTCGTCGTCTGGCTGCGCTCGCATAACCAGCCGGCGCCCAACCCGGTCGGCTTCTACGGCCTCGACCTCTACAGCCTGCACGAGTCGGTGGCCCTCGTCCTGCGCTACCTGGAGAAGGTCGACCCCGAGGCGGCGAAGCGCGCCCGCGAGCGCTACTCCTGCTTCGACCACCGACACGGCGACGACGGCCAGGGCTACGGCGCCGCCGTGGTCAGCGGCCGCGAGGAGGGCTGCGAAGCCGGCGTCCTGGAGCAGCTGCTCGAACTGCGGCAGATGGAGGCCGGGCGCTCCGAGCGGGACACGCGCCTGCCGCAGGACGCCCACTTCTTCGCCATCCAGAATGCCCGCCTGGTGGCCAACGCCGAGCGCTACTACCGGACGATGTTCAGGGGCGGGCCGGATTCCTGGAACCTGCGCGACAGCCACATGGCGGAGACGCTCGACGCGCTGTTCGATCATCTCGACCAGCCGCGGTTGCCCTCCAAGATCGTCGTCTGGGCGCACAACTCCCACGTCGGCGACGCCCGCCACACCGAGATGGGCCGACAAGGCCAGCTGACCCTCGGCCAGCTCGCTCGTGAACGCGACGGGGCCAACACCTACCTCGTCGGCATGACGACCTACGAAGGAACGGTGACGGCGGCCTCGGACTGGGGGGCGCCCGCGCTCGTCAAGGGCGTGCTGCCAGGCCGCGAGGACGCCTACGAGGGCGAGTTGCACGACGCCGGGCTGAGGCGGGACCTGCTGCTCTTCGAAACCGGCCTCGAGGTCGATCCCAGCCGCCTGGAGCGCGCGATCGGCGTCATCTACCGCCCGCAGACTGAGCGCCAGAGCCATTACTTCCAGGCCGAGATGGCCCGCCAGTTCGACGCCGTCGCGCATCTCGACCGCACCCAGGCGCTGTGGCCGCTGGACCCTGACCCCGGCTGGATACCGGAGGGGGAGGTGCCCGAGACCTTCCCCTTCGAGGTGTAGCGCGCGCGTGTCACGACGACCAGCGCCGCTCCTCCGGGCCTTTAGCTCCGAGCGAGGCGGCCTACCTACCACGGCATGAGCACTCCAGAGGACCAAGATGACTTCCTGACGACGGTCGAGCAGCTGGCCGAGATCGGCCGCGAGCGGGCGATGCGGGCCACGCAGGCGACGCTCGCGACGCTTGGCGAGCGGATCGCGGAGGGCCAGGCACGCGACATCGCCGAGCAGCTGCCGCCGGAGCTGGCGCCATCGATCGCCACCACCGGGAAAGCCGAGCCGTTCCACGTGGACGAGTTCCTGCGCCGCGTCGCGGAGCGGGAGGGGGTGGACGTCGAGACCGCCGAGCGGCACGCCCGGGCGGTCTTCGAGGCGCTGCGCCGCAGCATCACCGCGGCCGAGTTCGCGGACATGCAGGCGGAGCTGCCGAAGGACTTCGCTCCTCTGCTGCCGCGGGGGCCGCACATCGAGGTCTTGGCGGCCGACACGTTCCTGCGGCGCGTCGCCGACCGCGCCGGGCTCCGCGAGGAGGCCGCCGAGCGCGCCATCGGCGCCGTGCTGGAAACGCTCGCCGAACGGATCGCGGGCGGCGAGGTCGACGACCTGATCGCGCGGCTCCCTCCGCGTCTCCACCCGCCGCTGAAGCGGGGGCGGGAGCGCAGCGGCGGGAAGGCGAGGCCGATGTCGCTCGATCAGTTCGTGGCCGGCGTGGCCGAGCGCGAGGGCGTCGGCCCAGAGGACGCGCGCGACCATGCCCGCGCGGTGCTCGTCACCCTGCGCGAGGCCGTCGGCGAGCAGGAGTTCCGCGACGTGACGGTGCAGCTGCCCGACGAGTACGAGGCCGCGCTGACGCGGTGAGCAGCGGCAGTTGCGCGCACCGCGACCCGTATCTGCCGACCGCCGTGCGCGTCCCGGGAGTTTCGTCGGCGGGCATCGCGCTCAACGTCGCGTCCCCTCGCGCGCAGTCATCCTCGTCGTCGAAGAGGACGATCACAACCGATCTCTCCCCGCGCGACGCCGCGGTATGCGGCTGCCTCGGCCAGTCGCGGGTGCACGCCATGGGACCGGACCCAAAGGCGCATGGCGCGGGACCGGCGAAGCGGCTGAGGGGATTCGAACCCTCGACCTTCGGCATGGCAACGCGGTCCGGGCAGTTGCCACGCTCGATCGGAAATGACGATTTGCAGGGAAATGGAGGCCGACGATCGGCCCGCGCAACTCGCGGCGCTTCTGGGCGGCGTCGACCAGTGGCCGGAAGCCGGCCCGGCGATGTGTCTTGCGGCCTCCCCATATGCGACATGCGGATTCCCCTGGCTGGATGCCTGGCTCCTACCCGTCCGGCCGTCTGGCCCAGAGCAAGGGGGCCCCGCGTGAAGCCCGGCGGAAGTCGGACCTCTTGACGACACTCCTAGCTCACGCCGTCTCGAAGTTGACCACCTCGGCAATGCGCTCCTCCGGGGAGCCGGCAAAACCGCCCTCGACCGGCATGCTCGGAATCAGGACCTCGTCCATGAACCGATCACTGTGCTCTTTCGTGTCCCAGACGGCGGAGATCAGAAACCCTCCCTCGGTCGGACCCGCCGCATGGAAGGTCTGGCCCTCGGGCAAGCCGTCAGGCGGATGAACGGCGGCGATGTTCGCCCGGTACTGCTCCTCGGTGCCACCGGGCCAAAAATGGATCATCAGGTAAGGCATTGGATCCCTCGCTCTCTCTCGGGATCCCGAGCCTATGCGACGCTCCCCCACCGAGCAAGCTACTGGCGCAGGGCGCGCCGTCGTCTACCGCCGGACGGAAGGCGCAACCGGCTCCAGAACGACGAAATCCCGCAAGTCACACAACTGACGGGCCCACCGGTACAAGCCTGGAGTGCAGGTCGGCGAAAAGCGCCTATCTGCAGGTAAAAATCGGTGACCTTCTGCATAACAAGAAAAAGCTGACTCGCCCTGATCCTTCGGCGACGTCGGTGATGACGCCGGTCCGCCTCGGGGTCGTCTACGCCCCCAAACCGAAATACGGGGCGGCCCCCGCGGTTCGCAATTCCGGAGCCGGACACCGGACGGGTGTCGAACGCAGGCCCCACAAATGGCTCTGGAATGGGGAAAAGGAAGCGGCGGACGGGCTTCGAACCCGCGACCTCAAGCTTGGGAAGCTTGCGCTCTACCAACTGAGCTACCGCCGCGCTGCGCGGATTCTAGTTCGGAGCGGCGGAGGCGGTGCGCCGCCCCCTCGTCACTGCGGCCAGACGAAGTGGCCGAGGAAGAAGGCGATGACGAAGACGACCAGGAGGATCTGGGAGAGGAGGAAGATCGCGACGAAGATCCAGAAGCCGAGGCCGATTTTCTGTTCCAGGTTCATCGGGTGCGCAAGTTATCGCAAAGCGACCCCGGAAAGGGAAAGTTGCCCAGAGAACCGGATGAGTACCTAAGATGGGGTATGGCCACGACCCGGACCAAGGGGCTTGACCTGCGGAGCAGGTCGCGCGAGAGCTTGCGGGCGGAGATCGCCGAGGTGGCGTTCAAGGTGTTCGCCGAGCGCGGTTTCGACCAGGTGACGGCGACGGAAGTCGCGGCGGCGGCGGGGATCTCGCGGGCGAGCTTCTTCCGCTATTTCGAGTCGAAGGAGGACGCGGTCTTCGTCGCCCAGGAGAATCTGGGCGTCAACGTGGCCGAGGGGCTGCGGCTGCGACCCGACGGCGAGGACGCCTGGGCGGCGCTGCGGCGCGCGCTCGACGTCGCCGTCGCCACCTACCAGCGCGACCCCGACGAGGCGCTGGCGCGCCTGCGGCTGATCCGCTGCACGCCCGATCTGCGCTCGCACCAGCTGGACCGGCTGGAGCAGTGGAAAGCGGTGATCGGCAAGGCGCTGGCGGAGCGGCTCGGCGTGGGCGGCGACGACATCAAGGTCGAGGCGCTGGTCGGCGCGGCGCTCGGGGCGCTCGACGCGGCGCTGACCCGGTGGTCGCAGAGCGACGGCGCAGAGAACCTGATCGGATTGATCGACGAGGCCTTCGCGGTCATGGCCGATCCCTTCCCGCACCTCGGCGAAGGCGACTGACGCGCGGCTCGCGGACCTCGCCGCACCGCTGACACCCAGCGCCCCCTGCGCTGACCCCCGGGCACCTTGAACCGGCGCTTAGGCGGTTTTCGTAGTCTCTGATGTCCCGTGCGCATCCGCTCGATCATCGCCGTCCTCGTGGCCGTGGCCATCGTCGCCCTGCTCGTCTACGGGCTTGTCAGCAAAGGCAACTCCCGCCTGGCCGTCGGCGAAGCGGCGCCCTCCCCCACGCTGCCCAAACTCGACGAACCGGGCAGCGGCTCGCTGAAGGAATACCGCGGCAAGTGGGTGCTGGTGAACTTCTGGGCCTCCTGGTGCATCCCCTGTCGCGACGAGGCGCCGGACCTGGAGCAGTTCCAGAAGGAACACGGCGGCAAGACCTTCACCGTGGTCGGCATCGACACCCAGGACCTGAGCGACGACGGCACCAAGTTCGCCAAGCAGTACGAACTCACCTACCCGCAGCTGCACGACGGCAACGGCGATACCGGCCACGAATTCGGCACCACCGGCGTCCCGGAGAACTACCTGCTCGAACCGAACGGCAAGCTCGCCTGGGCCGTCGCGGGGCCGGTGGATGCGAAGATCCTCAAGGAACAAGTGACGCCGTTCCTCCCGCCCAAATCGAAGGAATCGTGAGCCCGCGGCCGCGAAGCGGCAGGCTGCTGACGGTCCTCGCCGTCCTGGCCGCGCTTACCGCCCTGGCGCTGCCGACCACCTCGGCCACCGCCGACGCCCCCACCAGCCTGCGCACGACCCTCAACGAAATCGAGGAAGAAGTGATGTGCCCGGTCTGCGGCACCCTCCTCGGCCTCGCCGAATCGCCCCAGGCGACCCGCGAGAAGGCCTTCGTCGAAAAGCTGGTCAAGGAAGGCAAGACCAAGGACCAGATCAAGGACGCCCTGGTCGCCCAATACGGCGACGCCGTCCTCGCCGAACCGAACGGCAGCGGCTTCAGCATCTCCGCCTACGTGGTCCCGATCGTCGCCTTCGTCGTCGCCGCCCTCCTCCTGGCCGCGGCGGTCTGGAAGTGGCGCCGATCGTCCGGCGGCCCCGACGACCACCTACCCGTGGTCGAAGGCCCGAGCGCCGAGGACCGGCGCCGCCTCGACGAAGACTTAGGGCGCTACGACCTTTAGGGGGTCGGTGCGGCGGAGGGCGGCAGAGGGTTCGGGCCTTTTGAAGCTGGCGCCCGGCGGCAAAGGGACGGGGAGAGGGCCGGGTGTACGGGGGAGGCAGCCGGGACGGAGGCGTCACGGGAGTGCGGAGGGAGTGGGACGGGAGACACACGGGAGGCTCACGGAAGCGTCACCGAACTCAGGCCTCGTCACAGAGAGCGTGAGAACGCCACGCTTCCTCCCGTCTTCCTCATGCCTTCCCACCACCCAGGCCTCTGCCGTGGCGCCTGACTCGCCCTATACGCGAGTTAGGCGCCACAGGCGCCCGTGGAGCCTTACCGTCCCAATGAGGCGGTAAAGCTCCACAGGCTCGCCGTGGCGGCCGTCGCGGGGGAC
>JBPYFM010000131.1:0-2840 GCA_051986435.1 Solirubrobacterales bacterium
ACGTACTTCCCGCGCAACGCGGTCGAGTACTTCGTCTCCTACTACGACTACTACCAGCCCGAGGCGTACGTCCCGAGCAAGGACCTGTACATCGAGAAGGACTCGGCGATCAACCAGGAGATCGACCGGCTGAGGCACTCGGCCACCGCGGCGCTGTTCGCCCGGCGCGATGTGGTCATCGTGGCGAGCGTCTCATGCATCTACGGGCTGGGTTCGCCGCAGACGTATGACGAGAACCTGCAGACGATGCGCAAGGGGGAGATGATCGACCGCGACGCGCTGCTACGCAAGCTGGTCTCGATCCAATACACGCGCAACGACACCGCGCTGGCGCGCGGGACCTTCCGGGTGCGGGGCGAGACGCTCGAGATCTTCCCCGCCTACGCCGAGACCGCGTTCCGGATCGTGCTGTTCGGCGACGAGGTCGAGCACCTGCAGGAGTTCGATCCCTTGACCGGCGAGGTCCTGCGCGACGACATCGAGCATGTGGGCATCTGGCCGGCCTCGCACTACAACGTCCGCGAGGGGATGATCGAGGACGCGGTGGCGGAGATCGGGCGCGAGCTGAACGCGCGCTGCGCCGAGCTCGAGGCCGAAGGCAAGCTGCTCGAGTCCCATCGCCTGCGCCAGCGCACCCAGTACGACATGGAGATGCTCCGCGAGCTGGGCTTCTGCTCGGGGATCGAGAACTACTCGCGGATCCTCGACGGCCGGTCGCCCGGATCCCGTCCCTACTGCCTGCTCGACTACTTCCCCGAGGACTTCGTCTGCTTCATCGACGAGTCGCACCAGACCGTCCCGCAGATCGGCGGCATGTACGAGGGCGACCGCTCCCGCAAGCAGACGCTCGTCGAATATGGGTTCCGGTTGCCGAGCGCGCTCGACAACCGCCCGCAGACGTTCCAGGAGTTCCTCTCGATCACCCCGCAGATGGTGTTCGTCTCGGCCACGCCCGGTGAGTACGAGCGGAGCAACTCGAGCCGCGTCGTCGAGCAGATCGTCCGGCCGACCGGCATTGTCGATCCGGAGGTCGAGGTGCGCGAGACCCGCAACCAGATCGACGATCTGATGAACGAGATCCGTGGGCGAGTCGATCGAGATGAGCGGACGCTGGTCACCACCCTGACCAAGAAGATGGCCGAGGATTTGACCGACTATCTGCTGGAGATGGGCTTCCGGGTGCGCTACCTGCACTCGGAGATAGACACCCTCGAGCGGATCCAGATCATCCGCGAGCTGCGCCTCGGCGAGTTCGACGTGCTGGTCGGGGTCAACCTGCTGCGCGAGGGCCTCGACCTGCCCGAGGTGTCGCTGGTCGGGATTCTCGACGCCGACAAGGAGGGCTTCCTCCGCGGCGAGACCTCGCTGATCCAGACGATCGGCCGCGCCGCGCGAAACATCGAGGGCAAGGTGCTGATGTACGCCGACAAGGAGACCGCGGCGATGCGGGCCGCAATCGACGAAACCGACCGCCGCCGGGCGATCCAGGTCGCCTACAACGAGGAGCACGGGATCACGCCGGAGACGATCGTCAAGGGGATCTCGGACATCGCCGAGTTCCTCCAGGCGGAGTCGAAGGTGCCCCGGTCGCGGCGCCGGCGCCAGCGGGCCACCGAGATGCCGCCGGCAGAGATCGAGAAGACGATCGTTGAGCTCGAAGAGGAGATGCTCGCGGCCGCCGAGGAGCTGCGCTTCGAGTACGCGGCCAAGCTCCGAGACGAGATCCGCGCCCTCAAGCGCCAGCTCGATCAGGCAATCGCCGAGGGCTACGCACCGGCAGGCTGAGCCCGCTAGCCCGGCGTGGGTGTGGCTCGGCGGGCTGGAGCTACTCGGTACGCTCCGGACGCTTCCCCACCTCGAGACGGAGGTAGTTCCGTGGCGCTGGACCGACAGAGCATCGAGAAGAAGGACTTCCCCATTGGGCGCCGGGGCTACGACCCTGATGCGGTGGACGCCCACCTGAGCGCCCTCGCCAACGAGATCGACGAGCTCAAGCGCTCCGCCCGCCGGCGCAGCGAGTCGCTGGCTGCGACCGCCAGCGAGCAGGTACGCTCGATCGTCGAAGCCGCCGAGACGACCGCCGCCGACATCCAGCGCCAGGCCGAGGACGAGGCGCGGGAGATCCGGGCCGAGGCGCGCACCGAGGCGGGGACGAGTCGCGAGCACGCGACCTCCGAGGCGCGCGACTATGTGGGCAAGGTGGCGGAGTCGACCACCGGCATGCTCGAGCGGATCGACGCCATGGAGGCCGAGTTGGGCGCGCTTATCGAGTCGCTGCGGACGGGGTCCAACCGGCTGAACGCCGACCTCCAGCTGTTAGAGCGCAACCTGTCCGCGGTCAAGAATGCGGTGGTTCCGCGGCCGGTGTTCGAGCCAGAAGGCCCGGTTGGCGCCCGCGCCCGGGGTGAGGCAGGCGCCGTGCCCCCGCCGGCGGATGAGGCGGACGCAGCGCCTCCGCCTGGCGATGAGGCGGGCGCCGTGCCCGCGCCGGCGGTTGAGGCAGGCGCAGCGCCTCCGCCTGGGGATGAGGCGGGCGCCGTGCCAGCGCCGGGGAGTGAGGCAGCCGCGGCGCCGGCGTCCGCGCTCGAGCAGGCCGCCCCTGCAGTGCCGTCGGCGGAGCCGTTCGGGCAGTCAGCCGGAGTCGCCGGCGCCGCCGCCGGAGAGGCGCCGACTGATGCCTCGGCAGCGCCGCCGCCCCGGTCGACCAACGGCGCCGAGGACGAGAGTGCGCGGTTGATCGCGGCCAACATGGTGATGAACCGCACGCCGCGGGAGGAGATCGACCGGTACCTGGCCGAGAACTTCAAGCTCACCGACCGGCGCGGCCTGCTCGACGACGT
>JBPYFM010000132.1:0-8656 GCA_051986435.1 Solirubrobacterales bacterium
GAAGATCGGCTCCGACGGCGTCCAGCTGCTCGGCGGCCACGGCTTCGTCAAGGAGCACCCGGTCGAGCGCTGGTACCGCGACCTGCGATCCGCGGGCGTCATGGAGGGCGCCCTGCTCGTCTAGGCACCGCCGCGACGAGCGAAAGGACACACCATGATCAACCTCGAGATACCGAAGAAGTTCAAGCCCCTCGCGACGCAGGCCAACCAGGTCGCGACCGAGGTCTTCCGCCCGATCTCGCGCAAGTACGACGAGGCCGAGCACGCCTATCCGAAAGAGCTCGACATGCTGGCGTCGCTGATCGACGGCATGAACGAGGGCTCCGACATGGGCGGCGCCGGCGCCGCCGGCGTGCGGCGCTCCGCCAACGGCTCCGATCCGGGCGAGAACCGCAACGGCTCGAACCTCTCCACCGTGCTCGGCATCATCGAGCTCTGCTGGGGCGACGTCGGCCTGCTGCTCTCGATGCCGCGCCAGGGCCTCGGCAACTCGGCGATCGCCTCGGTGGCGACCGAGGAGCAGCTCGAGCGTTACGGCGGCAAGTGGGCGGCGATGGCGATCACCGAGCCCGAAGCGGGCTCCGACTCGGCCGCGATCCGCACCACCGCCGAGCTCGACGGCGACGAGTACGTCCTGAACGGCGAGAAGATCTTCGTCACCTCGGGCGACCGCGCCGACCTGATCGTCGTCTGGGCGACCCTCGACCGCTCCAAGGGGCGGGCCGCGATCAAGTCGTTCATCGTCGAGCGCGACAACCCGGGCCTCAAGCTCGATCGGCTGGAGCACAAGCTCGGCATCCGTGCCTCCGACACCGCCAACTTCACCCTGCAGGACTGCCGGGTGCCGAAAGACGCGCTGCTCGGCGACCCAGAGGTGAAGGAGAAAGGCTTCGCCGGGGTGATGGAAACCTTCGACAACACGCGGCCCCTGGTCGCCGCGATGGCGGTCGGGGTCACCCGCGCGGCGCTCGAGGAGGCGCGCCGCCAGCTCGCCTCGGCGGGCGTCGAGATCGACTACGACACCCCCGCCCTCTCCCAGCCCGCGGCGGCGGCCCGCTTCCTGGAGATGGAGGCGGACTACGAGGCCTCCTGGCTCCTCACCCTGCAGGCGGCCTGGATGGCCGACAACTCGAAGCCGAACTCGCTCCAGGCCTCGATGGCGAAGGCGAAGGCGGGGCGCACCTGCGTCGATGTCACCCTCGGCTGCGTCGAGCTCTGCGGCGCCGTCGGCCTCGGCGAGACCCAGCTGCTCGAGAAGTGGGCCCGCGACGCCAAGATCCTCGACATCTTCGAGGGCACCCAACAGATCCAGCTCCTGATCGTCGCCCGCCAGCTCCTCGGCAAGAACTCGAGCGAACTCCGGTAGACGATGTTGATGGGCCGAAAAGCCACGGTATACCGTGGCTTTTCGGCCCATCAACCACGGTTGCCGGCAGACTGCCGGGCCGTGAACATCATCGATGACCTCATGGAGCGGTCGCCGGCGTCGCGGCTGGGGATCGTCGCGATCGATCCGGAGGCGCGGCGGCGCGACTGGCACTTCGGCGAACTGATCGCCACCTCCGGGGGGCTCTCGGGCGCCTTCGCGGCGCGCGGGGTGAAGCGCGGGGACGTCGTGATGACGCTGGTCGGGAACCGGATCGAGTGGGTGCTCTCGCTGCTGGCCTGTTGGCGGATGGGGGCGGTCGCGCTCCCCTGCAACACCCAGCTGCGCCGCAAGGACCTCGAGCTGCGGGTCGCCGCCGCGAACCCGGTGCTGTGCGTCGGCGAGGAACGGCTGCTGGAGGAGCTGCCGGCCGGGGTGCCGGCGATGACGATGGCCGAGGTGGCCGACGTCCTCGACGAGGACCGGCCGCAGGAGACGCCCGCCTCGGTGGAGGACATGCACTCCGAGGACCCGGCGCTGATCGTCTTCACCTCGGGCACGACCGGCGACCCGCGCGGGGTCGTGCACGCGTACCGCTACCTGTTCGGGCAGCGGGTGCAGGCCGAGCACTGGTTCGGCTCGCGGCCCGGCGACCTCGCCTGGTGCACGACCGCGACCGGCTGGTCGAAGTCGGCCCGCAACGTCTTCCTCGCGCCGTGGCTGACCGGCGCCGCCGCGGTGATCCACGAGGGGCGCTTCGACCCGGCCGAGCGCCTCGACTTCGCCGAGGCGCTCGGCGTCAACGTCCTCTGCCAGGCGCCGACCGAGTACCGGATGCTCGCGCGCCGCACGGCCCTGCGCCCCCTCCCCACCCTGCGCCGCATGGTCTCGGCGGGGGAGCCGCTCGACCCGGAGACGATCGGCGCCTGGCGCGAGGCGACCGGGCTCGAGCCTGCCGACGGCTACGGCCAGACCGAGACCGGGCAGGTGACCGCCAACCTCGCGGGCGAGCCGGTCCGCCTCGGCTCGATGGGCAAGCCCCTGCCGGGAACGGAGGTGCGCGTCGAGGACGGCGAGCTGCAGCTCCGCGCCGCCTCCTCCCCCACCTTCTTCTCCCGCTATCTCGACGGGGAGCGCTTCGACGGCGAGTGGTGGCCGACCGGCGACCTCGTCGCCGAAGACGACGACGGCTTCCTCTTCTTCGAGGGCCGCAACGACGACATCATCAGCTCCTCCGGCTACCGGATCGGCCCGACCGAGGTCGAGGCCGCGCTCCTCACCCACCCCGCCGTCGCCGACGCCGCCGCGGTCGCCGCCCCGGACCCGGAGCGCGGCAGCGTCGTCCGCGCGATCGTCGTCCTGCGCGACGGCGAGCCCGGCGACGCCCTCACCCGCGAGCTGATCGACCACTGCCGCACCCAGACCGCCCCCTACAAGGCCCCCCGCATCGTCGACTTCGTCGACGAACTGCCGAAGACGACCACCGGCAAGGTCCGGCGGGCGCAGCTGCGGGGGGAAGGGTGAGGGCGGGCGGGTAGGGGCGGGCGCGCCCAGGGGCGGGCCGGGGGGCGGGCGTCGGAGGTGGGGGTCGGAGGTGGGGGTCGGAGGCGGGGGTCGGAGGCGGGCGTCGGAGGCGGGCGTCGGAGGTGAGTCCTGGGCGCCTCATGGCGGTCCTGGCAGGCTGTGACCGCCATGAGGCGCCCAGGACGTGACGGCTCCGCGGGGGAGCCGGCGCAGGGACGTGACGAAGTCGGACTTACATGGCGGTGAGGTGTGAGAGGAGGCACACCTGGGATCGATCGGTGACGAAGATGCCGGGAACGTCACGCTTTCCGGACCCTTCTGCCTCTTTCCGGGCCCGGATCGAGGGGCCTACAGAACGCGCGTCGACTTTTGGGCGCTGAGCGACCAAAACTCCACACGGAGATCCTTGACCATTGGGGAAGACGGGAGGAAGCGTGGAGATCTCACGGACTTCCTGACGAGGTCTGGGATCGGTGACGGTTACGTGGCTCTGCCGTGACCCCTCCGTCACTCCCCGGTCCCTCTTCCTCCACTCCTCACGGACCCGGCCCCTCTCGGCCACGGCCACAGCCCGCCAAGGCCGTGGACGAGAGGGCCGGGTCCCTCGGGCTTCGGGCGACGGTTTGAAAAGGCCCCATCCCCACCCCGCGCCCTACGTCGGTTCCAGCAACCCTTCCTCGAGCCCGACCGGGGCGCCGATCTGGAAGCCTTGGGCCATGTCGACGCCATAGCCGCGCAGGAGGGCGGCGGTCTCCTCGTCCTCGACGAACTCGGCGATCGTCGTCTTGCCGAGGCCGTGGGCGATGCCGACGATCGCCTTGACGGTGAGCTGGTCGGCATCGTTGCGGACCACATCGCGGACGAAGGCGCCGTCGATCTTGATCACGTCGAAGGGGAAGCGCTTGAGGTACTCGAACGGGCCGAAGCCGGCGCCGTAGTCGTCGATCGCGACTTCACAACCGAGCTCGGTGAGACGGTCGGCGAAGCCCGCGGCTGTCTCCAGGTCGTCGACCCGCGCGGTCTGGGTGATCTCGAAGGTGCAGCGGGACGGATCGGCGTCGCCTTCGTCGAGCCGCCGCTCGATGAACTCGAGCACCGAGATGTCGGTCAGCGAGGCGCCGGAGAGGTTGATGTGGAGGGAGACCGGCACGCCGGCCCGTTCACGCCGCTCGAGCAGGTCGAGCGCCTGGCCGACCACCCAGCGGTCGATCTCCTGGATCATCCCGGAGCGCTCGGCCACGCCGATGAAGGACGACGCGGGCAGCAGTTCCCCGGCCTCGCCGCGCATCCGCAGCAGCAGCTCGAAGCGTTCGATCGCCCCGTCAGCGAGGCTCGCGATCGGCTGCGTCGCCAGGCTGAGACGGTTCTGCGTGAGTGCGTTGCGGATCTTGGCGCTGGTGGTGAGGCGGCGCGCGTCGCCCATCGCTTCGACCGGCGCCTCGAACAGCGAGATCCGGTTGCGACCCTCCGCCTTCGCCCGGTACATCGACTCGTCGGCGGCGGCCAGCACCGCCTCGGCGCCGCCGTCGGATTCGGCGCCGAACATCGTGATCCCGACGCTGATCGACGCCCCGGCGAGCTCCGGGTCGCCCGCGAAGGCATCGGCAACCTCGACCCGCAGGTCTTCGCCGAGCTGCAACGCGCCTTCGACGTCGGTCTGTGGCATCAGCACCGCGAACTCGTCGCCGGAGAGCCGCGCGACGATGTCGGTGGCGCGGATGCGTTCGCGCATCGTCGCGGCGACCCGGCGGATCAGGTTGTCGCCCTGCTGGTGGCCGAGGCGGTCGTTGACCCCCTTCAGGCCGTCGACGTCGACGACCATCACGGCGCCGCGTCCGCCGTAACGCGCGGAGAAGTTCACATAGGAGTCAAGACGCGCGCGAAAGGCGCGCCGATTGAGCAGCGCGGTGAGCGGATCGTGATCGGCGAGATAGCGCAGCTCGCTCTCTGTCTTCGCGGCAGCGTCGAGCGCGTCAAGCACCACTTGACGGTCCGTCGGCTCCAACTTCGCCAGCACCGATTGGAGGGCGGCATCCCGCCTGCCGCTGCTATCCACACTCACTTAACGTCCGAAACTACCCGAAGCTCCCGCGTCGGCGGATGAATTACCCTGAAATCGATGAGCAATCGGCTCGCCGCTGAGACCAGTCCGTACCTCCTTCAGCACGCCGAAAATCCTGTCGACTGGTATCCGTGGGGAGAGGAGGCGCTCGGCCGGGCGCGCGAGGAGGACATGCCGGTCCTGCTCTCGGTCGGCTACTCCGCCTGCCATTGGTGCCACGTGATGGAGCGCGAGTCCTTCGAGGACCCCGACACCGCGGCTTTCATGAACGCGAATTTCGTCTGCGTGAAGGTGGATCGCGAGGAGCGGCCCGACGTCGACGCGATCTACATGGAGGCCGTGCAGGGCTTCACCGGCCAGGGCGGCTGGCCGATGACCGTCTTCCTCGACCCCGAGGGCGTGCCCTTCTACGGCGGCACCTACTTCCCGCCCGACGCGAGCCGCGGCATGCCGAGCTTCCGCATGGTGATGGAAGCGGTGCTCGAGGCCTACCGCGGCAGACGCGACGAGATCCGCGAGCGCGCCGCGACCACCGTGGGACGACTGGAGGCGCTGGCGAAGATCGCGCCCTCGGACGTGCCGGACGCGGCGCAGCTGGACCAGGCGGTGACGACGCTGCTCGGGCGGGCCGACCCGACCAACGGCGGCTTCGGCAGCGCGCCGAAGTTCCCCCCCGCGTCGGCGCTGGAGCTGATCATGTCGCGTGACTCGGGGAGTCCGGGCACGGGCCGCGAGCACGTCGAGCGCACCCTCGACGCGATGCTCGCGGGCGGCATCTACGACCAGCTCGGCGGCGGCTTCGCCCGCTACTCGGTCGACTCGGCCTGGCTCGTCCCCCACTTCGAGAAGATGCTCTACGACAACGGCCTGCTCGCCCGCGCCTACCTGCACGGCTATCAGGTGCTCGGCCACGCGCGGTACCGGCGGGTGTGCGAGGAGACGCTCGACTGGCTGCTGCGCGAGATGCGCGGCCCGGAGGGCGGTTTCTACTCGGCCTACGACGCCGACTCCGAGGGCGAGGAGGGCAAGTTCTACGTCTGGACGCCGGCCGAGATCCGCGCCGTGCTGGCGGGCGACGGCGCGGGCCCGCGGGCGACCGGCGGGAGGGCCGAGCCCGACGCGATCCTCGCCTACTACGGCGTCACCGAGGCGGGCAACTTCGAGGGCAAGAACATCCTCCACCTGGCCGAAGGTGCCGCCGCGGCGCCTCCGCCCGGGCTGGACGCCGCCCGCGCCGCGCTGTTCGCCGCCCGCGCCGAACGCGTCCCCCCGGGGCTCGACGACAAGCGCCTCTGCTCCTGGAACGCGCTGGCGATCGCGGCGCTCGCCGAGGCGGGCGCGGTGCTCGGACGGCGGGACTACCTGGACGCCGCCGAGGCCTGCGCCGAATTCGTGCTCGGCACGATGCGCGACGGCAACGGCAACCTGCTGCGCACCTACAAGGACGGCCGCGCCCACCTGAACGCCTACCTCGAGGACCACGCCTTCATGGTGGAGGCGCTCCTCGCCCTCTACGAAGCGGGCTTCGACCCGCGCTGGTTCGCGGCGGCGCGCGAGCTCGCCGAAACCATGATCGAGCGCTTCGGCGACGAGGAGCGCGGCGGCTTCTTCTCCACCTCCGCCGACCACGAGACCCTGATCGCCCGCCGCAAGGAGGTCGGCGACCACCCGATCCCGGCCGGGCAGAGCTCCGCCGCCCTCGGCCTCCTCCGCCTCGCCGCGCTCAGCGGCGAATACGCCTTCGCCGACCGCGCCCTCGGCGTCCTCGCCCTCTTCGGCGACCCCGCCGTCACCCACCCCGATTCCTTCGCCCACCTCCTGCGGGCGCTCGACTTCCACCACGCCCGGACCCGCGAGGTGGCCCTGGTCGGCGGCGACCTAACCACGCTCGAGGGCGTCGTCCGCGCCGCCTTCCGCCCCCACGTGGTCGTCGCCGCGGGCCCCGCGGGCGCGACCGAACCCCCGCTCCTCGACGCCCGCACCGAAATCGGCGGCGAGCCGGCCGCCTACGTCTGCGAGGGCTTCACCTGCAACCTGCCGGTGACCGACCCGGCGGCGCTCGAGCGCCAGCTCGCCGACGTCCAGGCATGACCGAACGGGCGCAGGCGTCCGACCCGCCGCTCGTTGGCGCCGGAGAACTTCGACGCCGCGGGCGCCCAGAAACGGCCGCTCGAGGACTTCCTGCCGACGCGGGCCTGAGGAAGCCGGCCTAGAGCGGGAAGTCGCGGACCGCGTCGAGGACGACGCGGCCGCCGACCTCGGCGAAGCCTTCGCCGAGCGGACGAGCGTCGAGGCGCGAGCCGCGGCCTTGGAGGATCTCGATCGGGCGGTCGAGCGCCGCCGCGAGGACGATCGCGGCCGAGCCGGTCGCCTCGTCCTCGCCGATCCCGTCGTCGAAGGAGAAGCAGCGCGAGCGCACCGTGCCCTCGGCCTCGTCGACCCAGGCCCAGACGCAGCCGGTCTGCTCCTCGTCGGGCAGGCCCGTGGCCTCCTCGACCGCCAAGGCGTCGGTCAGCTCGTGGAGCTTCCAGTCCGGTCCCCACTCGGGGCGCGCGCTGACGAAGGTCTTGCCGCCGTCGACCCGGACCCGGACCTCGCCGGCGGGCGGGCGCAGCACCTCGACCGGGGCGCGCTCCTTGCCGAGGAGCCAGGCGGTACCGACGCTCGGGTGGCCGGCGAAGGCGAGCTCGTAGCCGGGGGTGAAGATGCGGATCCGTCCGGCGGCCGCATCGTCGACGAAGACGGTCTCGGAGAAGCCGAGCTCGGTCGCGACCTCCTGGCGGCGCTCCTCGGGCACCTCCTCACCGTCGAGGAACACCCCGAGCGGGTTGCCGAACGACCACTCGGCGTCACAGAAGACGCGCAGAACGTGAAGCTGCGCCATCACAGTATCGGCAGGAAGTTTTCGATCTCGTACGGCGTGACCTGCACCCGGTAGTCGTCCCATTCCTGGCGCTTGATCTCGACGAAGCGACGGAAGGTGTGCTCGCCGAGCGTCCGCAGCACCAGCTCCGAGTCGGCGGCGAGCTCGATCGCCTCGCCAAGCGTCGCCGGCAGCTGCTCGATCCCCTGGTGCGCGAGCTCCTCCTGGGAGAGGTGGTAGAGGTTCTGCTCCATCGGCTCCGGCAGCTCGTAGCCCTTCTCCACCCCTTCGAGGCCGGCCTGCAGCATCGCGGCGAAGCAGAGGTAGGGGTTGGCGGCCGGATCCGGGCAGCGCAGCTCGGCGCGCGTCGCCGCCTCCTTGCCGGGATGGTAGAGCGGCACCCGGATCAGCGCCGAGCGGTTGCGGCGCGACCAGGCCAGGTAGACCGGCGCCTCGAACCCGGGCACGAGGCGCTTGTAGGAGTTGACCCACTGGGCGAAGAGCGGCGAGATCTCACGCGCGTGCTTCAGCTGGCCGGCGATGAACGACTTCGCCACCGGCGAGAGGAAGTAAGGGTCGTCGGCGTCGTAGAAGGCGTTCTTGCCGCCTTTGGAGAGGCTCTGGTGGACGTGCATCCCGGAGCCGTTCTCGCCGAAGAGCGGCTTCGGCATGAAGGTCGCGTGGTAGCCGTATTTGAGCGCGTACTCCTTGACCACGATGCGGTAGGTCATGCAGTCGTCGGCCATCTCGAGCGCGTTCTTGTAGCGCATGTCGACCTCGTGCTGGGACGGGCCGACCTCGTGGTGGGTGTACTCGACGTGGATGCCGAGCTTCTCCAGGG
>JBPYFM010000133.1:0-28626 GCA_051986435.1 Solirubrobacterales bacterium
AGGCCTCTGCCGTGGCGCCTGACTCGCCCTATACGCGAGTTAGGCGCCACAGGCGCCCGTGGAGCCTTACCGTCCCAATGAGGCGGTAAAGCTCCACAGGCTCGCCGTGGCGGCCGTCGCGGGGGACCGATCCTTGAGAGACCCTGACGAGTCCCCGTAGTTCGTGGCGGACCCGTGCACTTCGTGACGAACCCCCGCCACCTCTCCCCCGAAAGCCTCACGTCCTGGGCGCCTCATGGGGGTCACAGCCTGCCAGGACCCCCATGAGGCGCCCAGGACAGCCGCCGGCAATCCGAAGTGGTGTGGACGGCCGGGCCCGCAGTGGTGTGGACTGCCCAGGCCCGCAGTGGTGCGGACAGCCCGAGCCCGCAGTGATGCGGACGGCCCGAGCCCGCAGCGGTGCGGACGGCCCGGCCCGCAGTGGTGCGGACGGCCGAGCCCGCAGTGGTGCGGACGCCCCGCCTCAAACCACCCGCTACCCGCTGACCACCACGGCGCCCAGAGGCGAGGCGCCCAGCCATGACAAGGCTTCAGCGTTGGCCTTGGCGGCGCGGCGGTTCGGGGTCTCCGAGAGGGCGGTGAGGACGCAGTCGGCCGCGCCGGCGACGCTGCTGAGGGCGCCGCCGGCGCCCTCCAGGGGTGGGCCGAGGAGGACGACCAGGTCGTAGGCATCGCGCAGTTTTGTCGTCATGTGGTGGAAGCTGCCGAGGCCGAGGAGCGTCCGCGCGTCCCTCGTCGCCCGCCCGGCGCAGACGCAGGCCAGCGGCCCCGCCCCGGCGGAGCTCGCCGAGCCTGCCAGGGTCAGCGGCTGGAGGATGTCGGCCGGTGCGACCTCCCAGCGCAGGTACTCGTGCAGGCCGGGGGTCGGCGAGAGGCCCAGGTCGGCGGCGATCCGCGGTCGTTCGACGTCGCACTCGACCAGCGCCGTCGGCTTGCCCGCGGCGGCGCCGACACCGGCCAGGGCGACGGCGACCGTCGCCGCCGGCGCCTCCTCCCCCGTCACCAGGACGGCCCGCCGACCGCCGACCCGACCGAGCACGCCCCGCAGCGCCTCGAGGTCCTTGCGCCGCAGCCCCCAGGCGCGCCCGTTCGAGGAGGCCGGTGTGCCGATCTCGGCGAGAACGGGGAGCTTGGGACTCACCTCACATCCGCTCGGGCGCCGAGATGCCGAGCAGGTCCAGGGCGCCTGCGATCGTCCGCTTCGCGACCAGGCAGAGCGCCAGCCGGGACGCCTCGACCCCCTCCCCCTCGGCCCCGACCACCTGGCAGTCGCGGTAGAAGGCGTGGAAGTCGGCGGCGACGGCGGTCGAGTAGGCGCAGATCCGATGCGGCGCCCGTCGCGCCGCCGCCTCGCGCACCTCGTGCGGGAATTCGAGCAGCCGCTTGACCAGGGCCTTCTCGCTGGGCTCCAGCGGCGCGGTGCGTCCGTCGCCGCAGAGCGCTGCGGGGACGGTGGCGCCGGCCGCCTCGTCCGCCGCACCCGCGCCCCCCTCCTTCGCCGCTTTGCGCAGGATGCTCGCGATCCGCGCGTGCGCGTACTGCACGTAGTAGACCGGATTCTCGCTCGCCTGCTTCCGGGCCAGCGCGAGGTCGATGTCGACCGTCGTCTCGTGGGAGCGCGAGAGCATGAACCAGCGCGCCGCGTCGGTGCCGATGTCGTCGATCAGGTCGTCGAGCGAGACGAAATCCCCGCTGCGCTTCGACATCTGCGCCCGCTGCCCGTCCTCGACGATGTGGACGAGCGACATGATCAGCGCCTCGAAGGCGTCCGGATCGGCGCCGAGCGCCTCGATCGAGGCCCGCAGCCGCGCCACGTAGCCGTGGTGGTCGGCGCCGAGCACGTCGATCAGGCGGCCGAAGCCGCGCTCCAGCTTGTCCCAGTGGTAGGCGATGTCGGGCATCAGGTAGGTCGGTTCGCCGTCGGAGCGGATCAGCACCCGGTCTTTGTCGTCGCCGAATTCGGTCGTGCGCAGCCAGAGCGCGCCCTCGTGCCGGTAGGTGTGCCCGCCCGCGTCGAGTTTCGCCAGCGCCGCCTCGGCGTCGCCGCGGTCGACCAGGCTGCGCTCCGAGAACCAGGTGTCCATGACGACGCCGAAGCGCCGCAGCGTCTCGCGCACCTGTTCGATCATCAGCGCGATGCCGCGGTCGCCGACCGCGGCGAGGTCGTCCGGGTCGATCCCCTCGGCGGCGATCGCCTCCGCCAGCTCCACCACGTACTCGCCCTTGTAGCCGTCCTCGGGGAGCTCCTCGCCCTTCATCCGGGCGCTGATCGACTCGGCGAATTTCGTCACCTGGGAGCCGGCGTCGTTGATGTAGTACTCGCGCTCGACCTCGTGGCCGACCGCCGCCAGCAGCCGCGCCACCGCGTCGCCGTAGGCCGCGCCGCGGCCGCCGCCGACGTGGAGCGGGCCGGTCGGGTTGGCGGAGACGAACTCGACCAGGATCCGCTCCGGCTCGGCCGTCGGGGCCGGGCCGAGGTCCTCCCCCGCGGCGACCAGCGCCGCCAGCGCCCGCCGGTACCAGGCGTCGGAGAGGAAGAGGTTGACGAAGCCCGGCCCGGCGACCTCCACCCGGTCGAGGCTCCCCGCCCCACCGAGGCTCCCTTCGAGCTCCCCGCGCAGGCGCTCGGCCACGGCGCGCGGGTTGTCGCCGAGCGGCCCGGCGAGCAACATCGCCGCGTTGGAGCTGTAGTCGCCGAGGTCGGGCTTGGGCGGACGGTCGAGGGACGGGGCCGGCTCGGTGGGCTCGCCGTCGCGCAGTGCCCGCGCGGCGGCCTCGACCGCACCCTTCAGCTCGGCGATGGAATCGGTGGGAGGCATGGGCGCATCGTAAGTGTCCGCTCGGGTTGACCGGTGGGCCGCCGGGCGGGCCGGTTAGTCTGGATCGCTTGCGCGTCGGCGTGATCTCAGATGTCCATTCCAATCTTCCGGCCCTGGAGGCGGTGCTCGAGTCGATCGAGTCCGCCGGGACGGAGGAGATCTGGTGCCTCGGCGACGTGGTCGGCTACGGCGCCCAGCCGGACGAGTGCACGGCGCTGGTGCGTGAGCGCTGCGCCTTCACCCTCAACGGCAACCACGACCTGGCGGTGACCGGCGGCATCGACGCGGCGACCTTCTCGGAGACGGCGCGGGCGGCGGTCGACTGGACCAAGGAGAACGCCTCGGCGGAGACGATCGAGTTCCTGGCCGGGCTCTCGCCGGAGGGCGAGCGAGGCGGCTTCGGCCTCTTCCACGCGTCGCCGCGGGACCCGATCTGGGAGTACGTCCTCTCGATCGACCAGGCGGAAGCCGGGCTCGACGCGCAGCGGGAGCGCGTCTGCCTGATCGGCCACTCGCACGTCGCGCTCTTCTTCACCCGGCCGCCGTCGACCGGACGGCGCAGCTTCGCCACCGGCGCCCAGGCGAGCGACGGCGACCTGCTCGACCTCTCCGAGGGCGAATGGCTGCTGAATCCCGGCAGCGTCGGGCAGCCCCGCGACGGCGACCCGCGCGCCGCCTGGCTCGAGCTCGACACCGACAAGGGCACCGCGCGCTACCACAGGGTCACCTACGACGCCGTCGCGGCGGGCGCCGCGATCCTCGAGGCCGGGCTGCCCACGGCCCTCGCCGAGCGCCTCCAGATCGGCCGCTGAGCCGCCCCCGAACCCCCAGAAGACCGACCACGCAACCGAAACATAACGTCCATTGCAGGGTAAATATCGACTCACAAGTGTTCTCTAGACTCGAATCATGGGTCGCGTCCGCGCAGCCTCGCTCGTCCTTGCCGCGCTTGCGGTGGGAGTTCTGCTGGCCGCCTGCGGGGGCGGGAGCAGCGACGAACTCCTCCCCGGGACGACCGCCGAACAGATCAACTCGAACCTCGATCAGGTGCAGGTGAGCTACGAAGAAGGAGACTGCGAAAAGGCGGAAGACGGCGTCGCCAACGTGAGCACGGAGGTCGACGAACTCGCCGAAGTCGACGTCAGGCTGAAGAAAGCTTTGCGCCAGGGCGCGGCAAAGCTCTCCGAGGTGGTTTCTACCTGTAGAGCCAAGGAAGAAGAACGAGAAGCGGCGGCCGAAGAAGCCGAACTCGAAGAACAGGCGGAAGTCGAAGCCGAAGAACTCACCGCCGAAGAAGAAGCCTTCGAACAGGAACAGAAGGCCGAAGAACGCGAAGAAAAGAAAGAAGCGGCCCAGGAAAAAGCCGAAGAACACGCCGAACAGCCCGGTCCGGACGAAGGCGAAGAACCGCCCAAAGGCAAAGCCAAAGGCCACGAAAAGCAGGAAGAAATCGAAACCCCCGTCGAAGGTGAAGAAGAAGTGACGCCCCCGAACCCGGGCGGCGGGCCCGCGGGCGGGATCGGCCCTGGCGCCTCGGTCGAAGGCGGTGAAGGCTGATGGAGGCCGGGACCCTCTCGGGTCGCTACGAGACCGGCGAGCGGCTCGGCTCGGGCGGCATGTCGAACGTCTACAAAGCGATCGACCGCATCCTCGAGCGCACCGTCGCGGTGAAGATCCTCGCCGAGCACCTCTCTGACGACGAGCGCTTCGTCGCCCGCTTCCGGCGCGAGGCGCTCGCGGTCGCGCGCCTCATCCACCCCAACATCGTCCAGGTCTACGACTCGGGAGTCGACGACGGCCGCCACTACATCGTCATGGAGTACGTGGCGGGGCGCTCGGGCGCGCAGATCCTGCAGCGCCACGGGCCGGTCGACGCCGAGACAGCGGCGGAGATCGGCATCCAGGCCTGCGCCGGCCTCGACTACGCACACCGCCGCGGGATCATCCACCGCGACGTCAAGCCGGGGAACCTGATGATCACCGGCGGGCCGGTGGCCACCGGCGACCTGGTCGTGAAACTGACGGACTTCGGGATCGCCCGGGCGATCGAGCAGACGCGGATCACGCAGGTCGGCTCGGTGGTCGGCACCGCCGCCTACCTCTCCCCCGAGCAGGTGCGCGGCGACGAGGCGACCCCCGGCACCGACGTCTACGCGCTCGGCGTCGTCCTCTACCAGTTCCTGACCGGGCGGCTGCCCTACGAGGGCTCCTCGCTGGCCGAGCTCGCGGTGCGCCAGCAGAACGAGAAGCCGCTGCCGCCGAGCACCTACAACTCCGAGGTCCCCGAGCCGCTGAGCGCCGCGGTCCTGCGCGCGCTCGAGGGCGACACCAACCGCCGCTACGCCAGCGCCGACGAGTTCGCGACCGGCCTGCAGATGGGCCTCGAAGGTGAGGACGTCACCTCGATCGAGAACCTCACCGAAGGCAACACGCCGACCCGCGTCCTCGGCAGCGACACCGCCGCGACCAGGCACCTCGACCGCACCACCGCGCAGACCGAGTACCGCCCCGCGCCGCCGCCGCGCCGGGTCGAGCCGCGCCGCGAAGCGGCGCAGCGCCGCGCCGCGCCCTACGCGGGCGACCCGCAGCAGGCGCCGGTGCGCCCGCTCCAGCAGGCCCAGCCCCGCAAGCGCTCCGCCTTCTCCCGCTTCGTCCGCTTCGTCCTCGCCCTGATCGCGCTCGTGCTGGTCGCGGGCGCGGTGGCGACCGGCGTGATCCTGACCACCGACAAGGCCGCCGGCGTCCACATCTCCAAGGTCGCCGGCGACACCGTCGACAAGGTGGTCGAAGAATTCAAGGGCCTGGTGTCGAAGAACAAGGAATAGCCACGCCCGCCGGGCGCCCTCCACCCTACGCGGCCAGACGGGCGGCGGCGTCCCAGGGTGCGGCGCCGGACATCACCGCGGCGCGGTAGGCGTCGAAGCGCTGCTCCTGGATCGCGCGCCTCGCGTGGGTCGTCAGCTCGCGCATGTAGGTGAGGTTGTGGAGGACGATCAGGCGGACCGCGGTCAGTTCTTCCGCGCGGCTCAGGTAGGAGATGTAGTCGCGGGTGTGGCGGGTGCACGCGGGGCAGGGGCAGCCCTCGACGAGGGGCGACTTGTCGCCGACGTGGCGGCCCTTGCGGAGGTCGAGGCGCCAACGGGTCTCCGGGCTCGGCGCCAGGGCGACGCCGTGGCGGGCGAGGCGGGTCGGCACGGCGCAGTCGAAGACGTCGAGGCCGAGGGCGATGCCGCCGAGCAGGTCGTCGACCTCGCCGATGCCGAGCAGGTGCTTCGCCGCGCCCTCGGGCAGGAGCGGCGCGGTCATCGCCAGGACCGCGGCCATCTCCTCCTTATCGCGGCCGAGGGTGCCGCCGATCGCGATGCCGTCGACGTCCGCCGCCGAGATGTACTCGGCCGATTCGCGCCGCAGGTCCTCGTGGGTGCCGCCCTGGACGATCCCGAAGAGGGCCTGGTCGCGCGGCCCCTCGGCCTCGTGCCAGGCGATGCAGCGGTCGAGCCAGCGGTGGGTGCGCTCGGTCGAACGGACGGTGTAGTCGCGGTCGGCGTGGAAGGGCGTGCACTCGTCGAAGGCCAGGGCGATGTCGGCGCCGAGCGCCGCCTGCACCTGCATCGAGACCTCGGGCGAGATGAAGAGCTCACGGCCGTCGCGCGGGCTGCGGAAGCGGGCGCCCTCCTCGGTGATGTCGACCTCGGCCCCGTGGTCGCCGGAGCGGCCGCTTCCCTTCACCTCGTTGGCGACGCCACCGTGGGCGAGCGAGAAGACCTGGAAGCCGCCGGAGTCGGTGATCAGCGCGCGGTCCCAGTTCATGAAGCCGTGCAGGCCGCCCGCGGCGGCGATCCGCTCCGGCCCCGGGTTGACGAACAGGTGGTAGGTGTTGCCGAGGATCAGCTGGTAGCCGAGCGCCTCGACCTCGTCGACGTCAAGGCCGCGCACCGAGCCCTTGGTCGCCAGCGGGATGAAGGTCGGCGTCTCGATCGGGCCGTGGGCGGTCATGACGACGCCCGCGCGGGCTGCCCCGTCGCGGGCGTCGATGGTGAAGCTGAGTCGCTGCGGGTCGTTGCGCACGCCCGCAGCGTATGTGGACTCGGTCCTAGGCTGCGGCGCCGACCGGCTGGTCGGCGGTCGAGTGCTCAGCGGACTCCCCGCCGCCCTCGACCTGCACCGCCTCGGTGCCGCCGTCGCGGGCGCCGGTCTCGGTCGCGATCTCGATCCGGGTCGCCTTGCGCTCCTCGGGCTTCGGCATCCGCACCTCGAGCACGCCGTTCTCGAAGCTCGCGGTCACGCGCTTGGCGTCGATGCCGCGCGGCAGCCCGAGCGAACGGGAGAAGCGACCGAACGACCGCTCGATCCGGTGGTAGCCCTCGCCCTTCTTCTCGTGCTCGGCCTTGCGCTCACCGGAGATCGTCAGCACGTTGTCCTTGACCTCGATCTCGATCTCGTCGCGCTCCAGCCCCGGCAGATCGGCCCGCAGCACGAGCTGGTCGTCGGTCTCGGCCAAGTCCATCGGCGGCACCCAGCGCCGCACGGCATTCGTCTGCCCAGCCTCGCGGCGGCCGAAGAAGCTGTCGAAGAGCCGGTTCACATCGCCCTGCAGAGCATCCAGGTCTCGCCCCGGGTCCCATCTCACGATTGCCATCTCACTGTCCTCCTCTTCGCTCCTGCCCTCATCGGATTCGAGGGCCTTCTCTGCCTATGGGACGATTATGAAATCTGAGTGGAAGCGTGTCAAGTCTTATGAGGGGGGATGCGTTGGGGCCGTCCACACCACTTCGGGGCGCCGGAGGGTGTCCCGGGCGCCTCATGGGGGTCCTGGAGGGACGGCACGCAGCCGGCACAGGGACGTGAGGAAGGGCGGACTTTCTTGGGCGGTCCGCGCGGGAGAGGCGAGGATCCGGACGCTCAGGAGACGGCGTCGAGTTTCGGTCGCTGAGCGACCGAAACTCCACACGGAGACCCCTGACCGATGGGCATCCGACCTACGTCGGCGGTCGTGGACTTTCCTGCGGTGTTCGAAACTTCGGCCATGGCGAAGTTTCGAACACCGCAGACGAGTGCGGTCCCTTCGGGGAGATGCCACACATCGCGCACCTCCGTGACCGTTGGACGACACGGGAGGAGGCGTGGAGATCTCGACGTCTTCGTGACGAGGTCCCACCTCGGTGACAGATCCGTGGGCCTTCCGTCGCCCTCCCGTCGCCCTGCGTGACCGTCCCGCGGAGGCCCCGTCGCACCCCGTCGCACCTCGGTCCCTCCGCCCTCTCCCCGCAGACCCGGCCCTCTCGGCCACGGCCACAGCCCGCCCGGGGTCGTGGTCGAGAGGGCCGCGTCCCTCGGTCGTCCCTCGGCGAAGAATCAGCCCTCGATCAACGAGCGCCCCGTCATCGCCTCCGGCTGCGGAATGCCTAGAAGCTCCAAGGAGGTCGGCGCAACGTCGGCCAGGATGCCCCCGGGGCGCAGGGCGAGGCCCTCTTGAGTCACGATCAGGGGCACCGGATTGAGCGAGTGGGCGGTGTTCGGGGAACCGTCGGGCTCGAGCATGTTGTCGCAGTTGCCGTGGTCGGCGGTGATGACGCAGACGCCGCCCCTGGCCGCGACCGCCTCAACCACGCGGCCGAGCTGGGCGTCGACGGTTTCCAGGGCCTTGACGGCGGCGGGGATGACGCCGGTGTGGCCGACCATGTCGGGGTTGGCGAAGTTGATCACGCCGAAGCGGAAGTCCTCCTCCCCCCACTTCGAGACGAAGGCGTCGGCAGCGGCCTCGGCGCTCATCTCCGGCTTGTGGTCATAGGTGGGCACGTCGCGCGGAGATTCGACGAGGGTCTGCTCTTCGCCGGCCTGCTCACCCTCGCGGCCGCCGTTGAAGAAGTAGGTGACGTGGGCGTACTTCTCGGTCTCGGCGACGTGGAGCTGGCGCCCCCCCGCGGCGGCGATCGTCTCCGCCAGCGTGGTCTTCGGCCGCTGCTCGGGGAAGGCGACCGGGTAGGGCCAGCCCTTGCGGTACTCGGTCATCGTCGTCATGTCGAGCGTCGGCCCGCCCGCGCGGCTGAACTCGTCGAAGCCCGGCTCCGCCAGCGCCCGGGTCATCTCGCGCGCCCGGTCGGGGCGGAAGTTGACGAAGATCGCGACGTCGCCCGCCGCGGCGCCGTCGTAGTCGCCGATCACGGTGGGTTTGACGAACTCGTCGGTCACCCCGTCGTCGTATGAGGACTGGATCGCCGCGGCCGACGTCGCGGCCTTCTGGCCCTGGGCGTGGACGATCGCGTCGTAGGCGAGCTTCACCCGCTCCCAGCGGGTGTCGCGGTCCATCGCGTAATAGCGGCCGCTCACCGTCCCGACCCGCCCGGCGGCGCGCAGCCAGCTCTCCAGCTCGGCGAGGTACTCGCGGCCGCCCTTCGGCGCGGTGTCGCGGCCGTCGGTGAAGGCGTGGAAGACGACGTCCGGCACGCCTTCCTGCGAGGCCAGCTCGACGATCGCCTCGAGGTGCTCCCACCCGGAGTGCACGCCGCCGTCCGACACCAGGCCGAGCAGGTGCAGCCGCCCCCGCGGGCTTTCGCGCGCCCGCACGCAGGCGGCGACCAGCGCCTCGTTCTCGTAGAAGGAGCCGTCGGCGATCGCGGCGTCGATCCGCGCCAGGTCCTGCTTGACGATCGCGCCCGCGCCGAGGTTCAGGTGCCCGACCTCGGAGTTCCCCATCTGGCCGACCGGCAGGCCGACATCGGCGCCCTGCGCCGAGAGCTCGGTGTGCGGGTAGCGCGACCAGAGGTCGTCGAAGACCGGGGTGTCGGCGAGCGAGACGGCGTTGCCCGGGCCGGGCGGCGCGAGTCCCCAGCCGTCGAGGATGACCAGCGCGACCGCCGGGACGGTCAAGCCGCCTCCACGATCGCGGCGAAGTCCTCGGCATCGAGCGACGCCCCGCCGACCAAGGCGCCGTCCACGTCCGGCAGCGCCAGGAGCTCGGCGGCGTTGTCGGGCTTGACCGAGCCGCCGTAGAGGATCCGCACGTCGTCGGCGGCCGCGCCGCGCGCGCGCAGCACGTCGCGGATGAACGCGCACGCCTCCTGGGCCTGCTCGGGGGTCGCGACCTTGCCGGTGCCGATCGCCCAGATCGGCTCGTAGGCGATCACGACCTTGGCGACGTCCTCGTCGGAGACCTCGGCGAGGTCCGCCGCGAGCTGGCGCTCCAGCACCTCCTCGGTCTGGCCCGCGTCGCGCGCCTCCTCGGACTCGCCGACGCAGAGGATCGGCTCGAGGTCCGCGGCCAGCGCCGCCGGGACCTTCTTCGCCAGCGCCTCGTCGGTCTCGGCGAAGAACTGGCGCCGCTCGGAGTGGCCGAGGACCACCGCCTCGACGTCGAGCTCCACCAGCATCGGCGCCGAGATCTCGCCGGTGAACGGGCCCGCCTCGGCCTCGTGCATGTTCTGGGCGGCGACCCGGACGGCGGTGCCGCGGCGGCGCTCGACCACCTCGTGCAGCGCCGTGAACGGCGGGCAGACGACGACGTCGTGCTGGGTCGCGGCAATCCGCGGCAGCAGCGCGTCGATGTACTCGGCCGCCTCGGTGACCGTCTTGTTCATCTTCCAGTTGGCGGCGATGTACGGCGTGCGGGACATCAGCTCTCCTCTCCGTCCTTGGGCTTGGCGTCGATCAGGGCCTCGACCCCCGGCAACTTCTTTCCCTCGAGCAGCTCCAGCGAGGCGCCGCCGCCGGTCGAGAGCCAGTCGACGCGGTCCTCGAGGCCGAACTGCACCATCGCCGCGACGGAGTCGCCGCCGCCGACCACGGTCTTGCCGGGCGCCGCGGCCACCGCGTCGGCGACCGCCCGCGTGCCGGCCGCGAACGGCTCCATCTCGAAGGCGCCCATCGGCCCGTTCCAGAGCACGGTCCCGGCGCCCGCCACGGCCTGCGCGTAGAGCTCGCCGGTCTTCGTACCGACGTCGAGCCCCATCCAGCCCTCGGGCACCTCGACCCCGTCGAGCTCCTTGCGCTCGGTGTCGGCGCTGAACTCGCGCCCCAGCACCAGGTCCACCGGCAGGGTCAGGTCGCAGTCCGAGGTCTCGGCTTTCGCGAGCGCCGCGCGTGCCGCCTCGACGCTCTCGTCGTCGTAGAGCGAGCTGCCGATCTCCTTCCCCTGGGCCTTGAAGAAGCTGAAGCACATCGCGCCGCCGATCAGGATCTGGTCGGCGACCTCGAGGAAGCGGTCGATGACGCCGACCTTGTCGGAGACCTTCGCCCCGCCGAGCACCACCACCAGCGGCCGCTCCGGATCCTCGACCACCTTGCTCAGTTCGGTCACCTCGCGCTCCAGCAGGAGCCCGGCGTAGCCCGGCAGGTGGCGCGCCACGCCCTCGGTCGAGGCATGCGCCCGGTGCGCCGCCCCGAACGCGTCGTTGACGTAGACCTGCGCCAGCGAGGCGAGCGAGCCCGCCAGCATCGGGTCGTTCTTCGTCTCCCCCGGCTCGAAGCGCGTGTTCTCCAGCAGCAGCACTTCGCCGGGGCCGAGACACCCCGCCGCGAGGTCGACCTCGGCCCCGATCACCTTCGGCGCCTGCGTCACCGGCACGCCCAGCAGCTCGCCCAGCCGCCGGCTCACCGGCGCCATCGACAGCTCCGGCTTGACTTCGCCGCCGGGCCGCCCGAGGTGGGAGCAGAGCACCAGCGCCGCCCCCCGTTCGCGCAGCAGTTCCAGGGTCGGCAGCGCCGCCCGGATCCGCGTGTCGTCGACCACCTCGCCGTCCTTCAGCGGGACGTTGAAGTCGACCCGGACGAGGACGCGACGCCCCTTGACGGTGGCGTCGCGCACGCTTGCCTTCGAGAACGCCACCCGAGCCTCCCTGCGTCCTTTCCTACCCGCGGCCCGCGCTAGAGGACCTTGCCGGCGAGCTCGACACAGCGGTTCGAGTAGCCCCACTCGTTGTCGTACCAGGCGATCACCTTGGCCATGCGGCCGTCGCCGATCACCATCGTCGACTGCGCGTCGACGATCGAGGAGTGCGGGTCGCCGACGATGTCGGTGGAGACGATCGGGTCCTCGGTGTAGTCGAGGATGCCCTTCAGCGGGCCCTCCGCCGCGGCCTTCAGCGCCGCATTGATCTCGTCCGGGGTCAGCGGGTTGCCGGTGGTGAAGACGAGGTCGACGGCGGAGCCGGTCGGCACCGGGGCGCGCATCGAGAAGCCGTTCAGCTTCCCGTTCAGCTCCGGCAGCACCAGGCCGACCGCCTTGGCGGCGCCGGTCGTGGTCGGGATCAGGTTGAGCGCCGCGGCGCGCGAGCGGCGCGGGTCCTTGTGCGGCATGTCCTGCAGGCGCTGGTCGGCGGTGTAGGCGTGGATCGTCGTCATCAGGCCCTGCTCGATCCCGAACGATTCGTGCAGCACCTTCGCCAGCGGCGCCAGGCAGTTGGTCGTGCAGGAGGCGTTGGAGATGACGTGGTGGCTGTCGCGGTCGTAGGCCTCGTCGAAGTTGACTCCGAGGGCGACGGTCACGTCGGGTTCGGTCGCCGGGGCGGAGATGATGACCTTCTTGGCGCCCGCCTCGAGGTGCTTGGCGGCGTCCTCGCGCTTGGTGAAGAAGCCGGTCGACTCGATCACGACGTCGACGCCGAGGTCGCCCCAGGGGAGGGCGGCCGGGTCGCGCTCGGAGAGCACCTTCAGCTCCTTGCCGCCCACGGTCAGCGCGCTCTCGCCGACCTCGACCGTCTCCGGGAAGCGCCCGAGGATCGAGTCGTACTTGAGCAGGTTGCCCATCGTCGCGGTGTCGACCAGGTCGTTGACGGCGACGAAGTCGATGTCCGCACCCGCCGCGTGTGCCGCGCGGAAGACGTTGCGCCCGATCCGCCCGAAACCGTTGATCCCGACCTTCACTGCCATTGAAAGCACCGCCTCCTGATTCGTATGTTGTCGAGCCGGATCCTAAGGATTCGGCGACCCAGACCGCTTGAGAACTGCTAGTCGGACCCGACCGTGATCTCGATCTCGTAGCCGTCGGGGTCCTTGAGGAAAGCCGAGTAGGAGCCCGAGCCGTAGGAGCGGCGTTCGCCTGGCTCCGCGACGCTCGTGCCGCCGGCTTTCATCCCGTTTTCGTACGCCGCCTTCACCGCGACGATGCCGAGCCCGGAGACGCTGAGCAGGCCGTAACCGGGATGCGGGTCGTGGTGGGCGGAGATGAAGAAGACCGGTTTGGCGATGCCGTAGCCGATCGTTTCGTCCTCGTCGAAGTGTCGCCGCCAACCGAGTGGGGCGAGCATCGTGTCGTAGAACGAGGCACTTCGTTCGAGGTCGGAGACCTCAAGGAGGACGTGGTGCAGCATGTTGCTGACGGGAAGTTATCTGGCGCGGGCGGCGGGAGGCGGCGCGCCTCACCCCGAGCGGGGGGTCCAGCGGAAGAAGCGGATCGCCAGGAGGAGGCCGCCGAGGCCCCAGATCACCACCACCAGCAGGTGTCCCCAGTCGAGCGCGTGGGCGGCGCCGGGCACGTAGGCGTCGAAGAACGCGAGGAAGAAATGGCGGATCGGGAAGACGTCGGCGAAGTGGATGATCCCGCTCGGCAGCTGGTCGTCGGGGATGAAGACGCCGGAGAGGAAGTAGAGCGGCAGCAGCAGGAAGTTGACGATCGGGGCGGCGGCGTCCTGGGTCGGGATCGCGGCGGTGAGGGCGATGCCGAGACAGGAGAAGGAGGCGGCGCCGATCGCCAGCACCAGCAGGATCTCGGGGATCCGTTCCCAGGGGAAGTGGACGCCGTAGGCGATCCCGCCGATCAGCGCGAGCAGCGCCAGCATCATCACGGCGGTGACGATCGAGTTGCCGACCCGGCCCGCGATGAAGACCCAGGAGGGCATCGGGGTGCCGCGGCCGCGCTTCAGCCGGCCGTCCTCGCGGGCGATCACCAGCGACATCGCCAGCGTCTGCATGGTCGAGGAGATGATCGCCATCGTGATGATCGCCGGCACGTAGTAGGTGTCGGTGTCGATCTGCCCGCCGCGGACTTCGACGTTGTCGGAGCCGAAGATCGTGCCGAAGATGACCAGCAGCAGGACCGGGAAGAAGACCGTGAAGCCGACCGAGGCCGGGTTGCGCCAGAAGGCCTTCTGGTCGAAGCGGAACTGGTGGCCGACGAGGGCGAGGCCGCTCATGACAATGCCTCGCGCTCCGCTCCCGGCGCGGAGAACCGGATCGTGACGCTTGGTCGCTCCGCGCTCATTCGCTCGCCGCCCCCTCCGCGGTCGAGGTGAGGTCGAGGTAGACGTCCTCGAGCGAGGGACGCGTCACTTCGAGGCCCTCGAGGTCTTCGCCGCGCTCCAGCGCCTCGCTCGTGAGGCGGTTCAGCTCCCGCACCGGGTCGAGCGTTTCGATCGAGACCTCCTCGCCGCGCGCGTCGCGGTAGCGGATGGTGGCGGCGGCCTTCTCGCGTTCGCCGAGGTCCTCGGGGGTGCCCTCGGCGACGATCCGCCCGGCGGCGATGATCGTCACCCGGTCGGCGAGGCGCTGGGCCTCGTCCATGTAGTGGGTGGTGAGGAAGATCGTCTTGCCCAGTTCGCGGAGGCTTTCGATGACGTCCCAGAACTGGCGCCGGGCCGAGGGGTCGAAGCCGGTCGTCGGCTCGTCGAGGAAGAGCAGCTCGGGGTCGCCCACCAGCGCCATGCCGACGTCGAGGCGTCGCTGCTGGCCGCCGGAGAGCTTCCGCGCCCGGTCGTCGGCTTTCTCCTCGAGGCCGACCAGCGCGATCGTCTCGTCGACCGACCGCGGGTGGCTGAAGTACCCCGCGTACAGTTCGATCGACTCCCGCACCGTCAGGTAGGGGTCGAGGCTGTTCGACTGCAGGACGATCCCGATCCGGTCCCGCCACGCACGCCCAGCCGTCTCCGGGTCCTCGCCAAGCACCCGCACCTCTCCCCCGGTCCGCCTCCGGTACCCCTCCAGGATCTCGACCGTCGTCGTCTTCCCCGCCCCGTTCGGACCAAGGAAGGCGAAGATCTCGCCCCGCGCCACCTCGAGGTCGATGCCACGCACCGCCTCGGTCTCGCCGTAGCTCATGCGCAGGCCGCTGATGAAGATCGCAGGTTCAGGCACTCCCATCGATTCTAGGTTTTGCGAGGCTTCGGCCGCCGTACGCCGCGGTGGCCGGTGGGCGTCCGCACCACTTCGGGATGTCGCAGGGTGTCCTGGGCGCCTCATGGGGGTCCTGGCAGGCTGTGACCCCCATGAGGCGCCCAGGACGTGAGGCTTTCGTGGGAGAGGCGGCGAGGGTTCGTCACGTTCTCCGCGGGTTCGTGGCGGTTCCTCATGGATCCGTCGCCTCGCCGGGGTCCCTGTGGAGCCTTTCTTTCGTATAGCGACAGAAAAGCTCCACAGCCCCTCGGGACAACGGCGCGGGCATGCCCGTGGAGCTTTACCGCCTCATTGGGACGGTTTCGCTCCACAGCAAAGGCCTGAGTGGTGGGAAGGCGGGAGGAATTGTGGAGATCCCACGCTCTTCGTGGCGAGGTTGCACCTCCGTCACGGATCCGTGGGCCTCCCGTGACGATCCGTCGTACTCCCGTGCGCCCCGCGCCGCTCCTTGTGACCCTCCGGCGAGTGTCCCTCCACACTCCCCCGATCACCCGGCCCTCTCGGCCACGGCCACAGCCTGCTCGGGCCGTGGCCGAGAGGGCCGCGTCCCTCGGCCGTCCCTTGCCGCCCCCGGGCGCCGGCCGCAGGGGGCCGCGGCCTTTTGCCAGTCCCTCGCCACCCGGGCGCCGGCCGCAGGGGGCCGGGGCGCCTACCCCTCGATCTCCACGTCGCGGTGCTTGACCCGCACCACGACGTCATCCCTCTGCTCCAGGTCGCGCCGGATGCGGTCCGCCACCGTCACCGAGCGGTGGCGGCCGCCGGTGCAGCCGATCGCGATCGTCAGGTGGCTCTTGCCCTCCGCCACGTAGGCGGGGACGAGGAACTCGAGGAGGGGCATCAGGCGGCCGTAGAACTCGCCCGCCTGGGTGCCGGACTCGACGTAGCGGCGGACCTCCTCGTCCTGGCCGGTGAGGGGGCGCAGGTCGAGGTCGTAGTGGGGGTTTGGGAGGAAGCGGACGTCGAGGGTGAGGTCGGCGTCGCGGGGCGGGCCGTTCTTGAAGCCGAAGGTGAGGAGAGTGAGGGCGAGCTTTTCGTCGCGCTCGGTGCCGAGCAGCTCCTCGGCGATGCGGCGGCGGAGTTCGTGGCCGGTGAGGTCGGTGGTGTCGATGACGATGTCGGCGCGCTCGCGCAGGGGGGCGAGCATCTCCCGCTCGGCGCGGATGCCGTCGACGATCCGCCCTTCCGGCGCCAGCGGGTGGCGGCGGCGGGTCTCCTTGTAGCGGTCCAGGAGCGTCTGCTCGTCGGCCTCGAGGAAGAGCAATTTGGGGTCCGGCCCGTCGCGTTCGAGGTCGTCGACCACCTGCTGGAGGTCTTCGAAGTACTCGCCGCCGCGCACGTCGGAGACGATCGCGGCGCGCTCCACCCCGCTGCCCTCGTGGATGAAGAGCTCGCCGAGCCCGGCGATCATCCGCGGCGGCAGGTTGTCGACGCAGAAGTAGCCGCCGTCCTCGAAGGCAGCGATCGCTTCCGACTTGCCGGCCCCGGAGTGCCCGGTGATGATCACCAGGGTCATCTCGCGGCGCGCCTTCGCCTCCTGCGGGGTGTCGATCTCGCTAGCCAATGCGGTGAAGTTGCTCGTGTATCTCCCGACCGAGTTTGCCAGGCAGGCCGGGCACGCTCTCGAGTTCCTCCCGTGAGGCGGCCAGGAAGCGCTCCGGCGAGCCAAAATGTTTGAGCAGGGCGCGCTTGCGGGCGGGCCCGACGCCTTTCAGCTCGTCGAGGACGGAGCCGGTCATCGCGCGGTCGCGGCGCCCGCGGTGGTGCTCGATCGCGAAGCGGTGCGCCTCGTCGCGGACCCGCTGCAGCAGCTGGTTGCCCTCCGAGGCGCGCGGCAGCTCGATCGGCTCGCCGCGGCCGGGGACGAAGACTTCCTCCTCGCGCTTGGCGAGGCTGACGATCGTCACGCCGAGGTCGGCGAACGGCTGCAGCGCGCGCATCCCGGCCGCGAGCTGGCCTTTGCCGCCGTCGATCATGATCAGCGAGGGGAGCGAGGCGAAGCTCTCGTCGCGTTTGCCGTCGTGCGGCGAGAGGTCGTTCTGTTCGAAGTACCGGTTGAGGCGGCGGGTCAGCACCTCCTCCATCGAGGCGAAGTCGTCGGGGCCGCGGTGAACCTCCTCGCGCAGGTCGCCGCGCACTTTGAAGCGCCGGTAGTCGGACTTCTTCGGCGCGCCGCCCTCGAAGACGACCATCGAGGCGACGGTGTGCTCGCCGCCGATCGTCGAGATGTCGAAGCCCTCGATGCGGACCGGCAGCTCCTCCATGCCGAGCGCCTCGGCGAGGGAGCTGAGGGACTCGACCCGGCGGGCGCGGCGGTGCTCGCGGCGCAGGCGGTCCTGGTCGAGCGCCAGTTGCGCGTTGCGCTCGGCGAGCTCGCGCAGCCGGCGTTTGTCGCCGCGCTCGGCGGCGTGGACGGCGACGGTGGTGCCGCGGCGCTCGCTCAGCGCCTCGGCGATGACCGGCGCGCGGTCGCGCAGGTAGGGGCCGACGATGATCGTCCGCGGCATCGAGGGCGAGGCCGAGTAGTACTGGCCGATGAACTCCTCGGTCACCTCGGCGACATCGCGTTCGCCTTCGTTGTCGAGGTAGAAGCTCTGGCGCTCGGCAAGGATTCCGTCACGGACCTGGAACACCTGGGCGTTGGCGTCGGCCCCCTCGACCGCGACGCCGATCAGGTCCGCGGTCCCGACCGTGCCGCCGGCGACGCGTTGGCGCTCGAAGAGGGAGCGGATCGCTTTCAGCCGGTCCCGGTAGATCGCCGCACGCTCGAATTCCTCGGCCCCCGCGGCCTCCGCCATTTTCGCTTCCTGCTCTTTTTCGACCTGGCGATAACGGCCGGAGAGGAAGTCGATGATCGCGTCGATGTTGCGGCGGTACTCCTCCTGGGAGACGTGACCGACGCAGGGCGCCCCGCAGCGTTTGATGTAGTAGTCGAGGCACGGGCTGCCGGAGCGGCGGCCCGGCTCGACGCCCTCGCAGGTGCGGAACTGGAACAGTTTCCCGAGCAGGTCGAGGGTCTCGCGCAGGCGCTTGGCGCTGCTGAAAGGCCCGAAGTACGCCCGGTGGGCGCGGTGCTTCTCCCGGGTGAAGTAGACGCGCGGGTAGTCCTCGTCGAGGCTGACCGCGACGTAGGGATAGCTCTTGTCGTCGCGCAGGCGGATGTTGAAGCGCGGGCGGTGGCGCTTGATGAAGCTCTGCTCGGTGAGGAGCGCCTCGGCCTCCGAGCTGGTCACCAGCGTGTCGATGCGCTCGATCCGGCTGGTGAGGCGCGGCTCGCCGCCGCTGAAGTGCGAGGCGATCCGTTTTTTGATCGAACGCGCCTTGCCGACATAGAGCAGCTCGTCGTCCTTGCCGTAGAAGAGGTAGACGCCCGGCTGGTCGGGCAGCTTGCGGCGCTCCTCGGCGATCCGCTCGGCGCGGCTCAGGGGCTCGCTCCCGCCCGCCGGGGCGGCCCCGTTTCCGTTCTCGTCTGGCATCCCCCTAAGGGTAGGCTGCCGCCCAGCGCGGCTTTCGCGGACAGGGCGAACAGGAGGAGCTGAATGACCACCCCACCCGAGTTGAACACGTTGCGGATCGAGATCGACGACGACCTCGCGACGTTGACCCTCGCCCGCCCCGACGCCTTCAACGCGATGAGCCCCGAGCTGATCGGCGAGCTCACCGTCGCCACCGCGTGGCTTGCCGACCAGGGCCGCTTCCGCGCCCTGATCGTCACCGGGGCCGGGAAAGCCTTCTGCGCGGGCGGCGACGTCAACTGGTTCCGCAAAGGGATCGAAGATCCCGACCACGACATCTCCGCCGACGTGCGGCGCGGCGCCGAGGCGCTCCACAGCGCGATCATCGACCTGCGGCGGATCGAGCAGCCGGTGATCGCCGCCGTGAACGGGCCGGCGGCCGGGGCCGGCTTCTCGCTGGCGCTCGCCTGCGACATCCGGATCGCCGCCGACGGCGCGTTCTTCGCCCCGGCCTACGGCCGCATCGGCGCCTCGCCCGACGGCGGCATGACCTACTTCCTCCCCCGCGTCGTGGGACCGGCGAAAGCGCTGGAACTGTTGCTCGACGACCCCAACATGCCGGCCGCCGACGCCCTCGAGCTGGGCCTGGTCAGCGAGGTCGTCCCGGCCGACCAGCTGATGCACCGCGCCCGCGAGCGCGCCGGCGAGCTCGCCGCCCTCGCCCCCCACTACGTGAAGATGGCCAAGCGCCTGGTCGCGGTCAGCCTCGAGAACGACATCGCCAAGCACCTCCAACTCGAGCGGCACGGCATCGCCGACGGCCTCGGCACCGAAGACGCCCGCCTCGGCGTGACCGCCTTCTTCAGCGGCGAAAAACCCGAATTCACCGGCCGCTGACGACGTTGACGGGCCGAAAAACCACGCCATAGCGCACTTTTCGGCCCATCAACACGGGGGCTCGGCGTTGGTGGGTCGAGAACCTGCCGGGTGGTTGAAGACCGCCTGCCCGGCGTGCGCCGGGTCGTCGCGGTCGACGGTCGCGACGGGGGTCATGCGCCGAGCGCCCCGCGACGCAAGCCGCCCTCGACGTCGATCACCTGGCCGGTCACGCAGGCGCTCTCGGGCGAGGCGAGCCAGGCGGCGATCAGGGCGACGTCGTCGGGCCGACCCCAGCGGCCCGCCGGGAAGGCCGGCGCGAGGCGCGCCCGCGTCTCGTCCGACGGCCGCGCCCCCGCCGCCAAGGCTCAGCTCGGTGGCGCCATCAACCGCGTCACCGATTCGCCGACGAAGCTCGGCTTCCCGGCGCCCTCGACCGTGATCGTGAATTTGGTCACCGCCTGCCACCAGCCGCCCTCGAGCTCGTCGAAGGAGACCAATTCGGCGCTGCCGACGATCTGGCTGTTGACCGGGACCGGGGCCGGGAAGCGCACCTTGTTCCAGCCGTAGTTGACGCCGAGGGCGAAGCCGTCGGTCTGCATCAGCTCTTTGCGGAAGCTGTCGGCCAGGGACAGGGTCAGGTTGCCGTGGGCGATCGTCACGCCGTAGGGGCTTTCCTTCTTCGTCCGCTCCGGGTCGACGTGGATCCACTGATGGTCGCCGGAGACCTCGGCGAAGCCGTCGATCAGATCCTGGGTCACCGTGCGCGGCGCGCTCGGGCCGATCTCCTTGCCGACGATCGCCTTCATCCCCTCGACGCCCTGCGCCTCGAGGCTCGACATCAGTCGGTCCACCAGTTCGGCAGGACTTCGCCGTCTTTGTCGTGGTGGGCGCCCATCGCGAGGACCGAAAGGCCGTCCGGCCCGGCCTCCATGCAGCGCGCGACCTCGGGGGAGATGCGGATCGCGTCGAGCTCGGTCACCTCGATGATCTCGTCGTCGAGTTTGATCCGGCCGGAGCCGGCGATCACGACGTAGATCTCCTCCGCCTCGTCGTGCTTGTGGCCGAACGGCATCCGCTTGCCCGGCTTGACCTTGATGTGCGCGAGCCCGGTCTGCTCGGCGCCCAGGTCTTCGCGGGCGAAACGTGCCTCCTGGAACTCGTCGGCGCCGAAGCCTGGCGCCGAGTCTTTCACCTCGCTCAAGTTCATGTGCGTGTAGTCGGCCACTGACCTTCCTTTCTTTCGTGTCCCGGTTGACGCGTTTCGTAGCCTAGAAGGCGTGACCAGCCGCGTCAGCCGCGTCCTCTCCAAGTCGCAGCTCGACATGCTCGCCGAACACGGCAAGGAGAAGACGGCGGCGGCCGGCGACGTCCTCTTCGAAGTCGGCGACGCCGTCTACCCGTTCCTCGCGATCCGCGAGGGCGAGGTGGCGATCCTCGACGCGAACGGCCGCGAGATCGTCCGCCACGGCGCCTCCGGCTTCCTCGGCGAGATGAACCTGCTCTCCGGGCAGACCGTCTTCCTCACCGCGGTCGTCACCGAGCCGCTGAGCTATGTCGAGGTCGACCGCGAAACGCTGCGCGGCCTGCTCTTCGAGGACGGCGCGCTGTCGGACCTGCTGCTCTCGGCCTTCGTGCAGCGGCGCGAATCGCTGCAGCGAGTCGAGGGCGTCGGGATCGAGATCGTCGGGCCGATCCGCGACCAGGCGACCCGCGAGCTGGTCGAGTACGCGAAACGCCAGCGCCTTCCCCACTCCTGGCGCGACCCGGTCGAGGATGTCGAGGCGGCGGCGCTGGTCGCCGACCTCGCGCCGGAGGAGATCCCGCTGGTGCGACTGCCGGGCGGCCTCGACCTGCGTCGGCCGAGCAACGGCGAGCTCTCGCGGGCGCTCGGCATCGGCCTCGAGCTGGCACCGCGCGAAGCAGTCGACCTGTTGATCGTCGGCGGCGGCCCGGCCGGGCTCGGCGCCGCGGTCTACGGCGCCTCGGAGGGGCTGAACACCCTCGTGGTCGAGAGCAACGTGCTCGGGGGCCAGGCCGGGACCTCGCGGCGGATCGAGAACTACCTCGGCTTCCCGGCCGGGATCAGCGGCAGCGAACTGATCAGCCGGGCAATCACCCAGGCGCGCAAGTTCACCGCCCGCACCGCCACCCCGTACCGGGCGCTCTCGCTCGAGCCGGGCGGCGAGGGCGACCACATGGTGAAGCTGGAGGGCGGGCACGAGGTCCTCGCCAAGGCGGTCCTCCTCTCGACCGGAGCCGAATACCGCAAACTGCCGGTCGACGACCTCGAAGAGTACGAGGGCCTGAGCGTCTTCTACGCCGCCGGACCGCCGGAGGCGCAGCTCTGCGGCGCCCAACGGGTCGGGGTCGTCGGCGGCGGCAACTCGGCCGCCCAGGCGGCGGTCTGGCTCGCCCGCGGCGGCGCCCTCGTGACACTTCTCCACCGCCGCGCCGACCTCGCCGAGACGATGTCGGCCTACCTCATCGACGAGCTCGACCGCTACGGGGTCGCGATCCGCGATCGCAGCGAAATCACCGCGCTCCACGGGACCGACGGCCGGCTCGAGAGCGTCACGCTCACCGACGGGGCCGAGCTCCCGTTCTCCTTCCTGTTCCTCTTCCTCGGTGCCTCCCCGTGCACCACCTGGCTCGGCGGCTGCATCGCCCGCGACGAGAAGGGCTTCATCCTCACCGGTCCGGACGCCGGCGCCGATGGCCTCCTCGAGACCAGCGTCCCTGGGGTCTACGCGGCCGGAGACGTCCGCTCCGGCTCGATCAAGCGCTGCGCGACCGCGGTCGGCGAGGGCGCCACCGTCGTCCGCTTCGTCCACGAGCACATGACGAAGCTGCGCGAGGAAGGTCAGGCGGCCGCCGGCTCCGCCTGAGCCGGGCGCGGCGGCGCGCGGCGCGTGGCGGCGCCGCTCTCCCCCGCCCCCTCGACTATCACCCGGCAGGGCCGCTTGGCGAGGACGTAACGCGTGGTCGGGCCGAGCAGGCGCTCGTTGCTGGGTGCGTGCTCGGTGCTGATGTAGACGAGATCTGAGCCGCGCGCGCGGGCCTCGTCGACGATCGCCTTGCCGGGGTTGCGACAGCGGACCAGGTTCACCCGCACCTTGAGGCCGCGGCTGCGGGCGGCGAGGCGGGCCGCCTCGAGCGCGCTCCGCGCTTCCGCTTCCAGGGCGTCGAAGCCGCCGTCGGGGAGGTCGTGCTCGCGCGGGATCCCCAGCACGTAGAAGACCTCGACGGTGGCGCCCGGATCGACCACCGCCGCCGCCCGGTGCATCGCGTCGATGTCGAGGTCGGGCCCGAAGATCGGCAGCAATGCCGACTTGTAGGAGACCTCGAGGAAGTCCAGCGGCCGGTCGGCGCGGCGGACCTGGGAGAGCTCGCGCGGGTCGATGCCGAGGCGCCGGCGATAGATCAGATAGCCGGCGACGCCGAGCAAGAGCCAGGCGCTGCCGATGATCCGCGCCTCCGGGTGGAGGACGATCACCGAGACGAACGCCGCGCCGGTGCCGACCGCCCCGACCACCGCCGTCAGCGGGATCTCGGCCCCGCGCCAACGCACGTTCCAGGGCGCCTTGTAGGGCCGGTAGCGGTCGGGCTCGCGTCTTCGCAGGGCGATGATCGAGAGGTGCGCGATCGTGAACGAGAGCATCGCGCCGAAGGAGTAGAGGTTGCCGAGGAAGGTGGTGTTGCCCGGCAACACGAGAAGGATCGCGATCAGGGAGAAGAACAGGATCGTGAACCAGGGCGTGTGGAAGCGCGGGTGCAGGCGGGCGAAGGCGCCGGGCAGCTGCCGGTGCTCGGCCAGCGACCAGGAGAGGCGCGAGATCCCGATCATCCCGGCGTTGGTGGCGATGAAGAGGATCGTCGCGGCGAGCGCGCCGACGTAGCAGCGGGAGATCGTCGCCACCTCGCCGTGCAGGTGGAGCGAGGCGACGATGCCGAGGACCGGGTCTTCCGAGTAGGTGCTGCCGAGCGCGGTCACGTAGTGGCCCGCGGCGTCCTGGTGGACCGGGAGCGCCGAGAGGGCGACCACCGAGATCCCGGCGTAGATCCCGAGTACCGCGATCAGCACCAGGTTCACCGCCTTCGGCACCTGCTCTCCCGGGTCGCGCGCCTCCTCGGCCATGTTGGAGACGGTCTCGATCCCGGTGTAGGCGAGCATCGAGATCGAGACGGCGAAGATCAGCTGCGAGAGGCTCGGCGCGGTGCCGAGGTGCACCTGGTCGACCAGCACGCCGGGATGGAGCACCAGCACCGCGCCCAGCCCGACCAGGGCGACCTGGGTGAAGAGATCGAGGACCGCCAGGCCGATGTTCAGGTTCGCCGACTCCCCCAGCCCACGGATGTTGATCAGGGCGAGGACGACGATCGTCGCCACCCCGCCGATCACGTCGCCGGGCGCGTGGCCGAGCGCCGGGAAGAACGCCGCCAGATAGTGAGGGACGAAGAAGGCGCTTATCGCGATCGTGAGGATGTAGTCGAGCGATAGCCCCCAGCCGGCGATGAAGGAGACGACCTCGTTGAAGGCGTGGCGGGCGAACGAGGAGGAGCCGCCCGCCTCGGGGAACATCGCGGCCCCCTCCGCGTAGGTCTTGGCGGTGAGCGCGAAGAGCCCGCCGGCGAAGAGGAAGACGACCGGCGTCAGCCCGAGGGCGTGCGCCGCCACCAGCCCGAGCGCGTAGTAGATCGACGATCCGACGTTGCCGTAGGCGGTCGCGAACAGCCCCGGCACGCCCACGGTTTTCCGCAGTCCTCTCGTCTTCAGCTGGGCCATGCGGGATCGACTCCCGATGGTCGATCCGCCAGCGTGAAGACCGCGTGAAGATCCCGGCGATCCGCATCAAGATCCTGTGAAGGTGGCCTGAGAAGGATTCCTCGCGCAAGGTGGAACCCCCATCGGCCGTCAACGTGGGAGCGGAGAAGGGAGATATGACTGCCGGGAATCCAGTCGTACACCCCGTTCGCGTCGCGAGCGGCCGGCCGCGCACCACAAGCTCTGATCGCCCACTCACGCGACCAGCCTCACTTCGAAGACGGGGACGGCGAGGGCGCCGGCGCCGCCCAGCAGGGCCATGATCCGGGCGACGTAGGCGCTCGTCTCGGGAATCGACGGGACACAGCGGCAGGCTTCGACCGGGGCGGGGCCGGCGTTGTAGGCGGCGAGGGCGAGCTCCGGGGAGCCGAACTGATGGATCAGGTCCGACATCAGATGGGCCTGGGCGTCGATGGCTTGGACCGGATCAAAAGGGTCGGCCAGCCCATACGACGCCGCCGTGCCCGGCATGAATTGCGCTATCCCCTCGGCGCCGACGGGTGAGACGGCGAAAGGATTGAAGTTGCTCTCCGCCATCAGCTGCGCCGCAAGGAGAGCCGCGGAGACGCTCCATTTGGCGGCCGACGCGACCAAGGGATCGCGGAAGCGGCCGGGGACGAAGCTCGGCAAGGTCGCGCCGCCAGGCGGACTCGGATCCTGACCCGGCCCGGTCACGGCGTTGCCGGCGTCCGAACAGGGCGCAGGGCCGGCGGTGAAGCCGAAATGCCAGGCCTCCCAGGAGTACCGCTGGACGAAGCCGAAGCGGCCCGCGTTGGCGGCCAGCCAGCCGTACGCCGATTCGGGACCGAGATCCAACTCGGTCGCGCAGCGGTGGAGCGAGGTGCCCGGCGGCGCCACCCACTTCGGGTCGGGATGGGCGGCGAAGAGCTCGGCCTGTTCGGCGTCGGAGCGGAAGCCGGAGACGACGATCAGCGTGAGCCCGTCAGCGGCCGCGACGGCCGCCATGCGGTCGTAGGCGGAGGCGACGTCAGGGCGCATGCCCTCGCCGTTGCGGTAGACGAGCGGCCCGCTGTAGCCACCGCCGCTCGCCATCGCCGGGCGTTCGCCGCCGACGCTGGTCACCGGTGCGGCCGCTTCGGCTTCGGCACTCGCTTCGACCTCCACCGGCGCTCCGGACCCGAGATCCAGCTTCCCCACCACCGTCGCCTTCGCCCGCACGGGCGCGAAGGAGGAGCGGTCGGGGAACGCGATCCGCAGGCGCCCTGGGTCGACGCCGTTCCTGCGCCCCGCGGCGAGTGCCGCGTCCCGCGCCCGGGACACGTAAGTCGACTTGCCGATGTGGGACGGGTTCGGCGCCCCGTCTGGCAGACGCGGCGGCGAGAGCAGCTTCGGCAGGTCGTCGCGCATCGAGCGCGCCGCCGAGATCGCGGCCAGGTCGGCTGCCCGTTGGGCGCGGCCCTTGCCGGTGACAGCCCCGGCGATCGCGACCAGCGCGATCGCGGCCGCGATCAGGACGAAGCAGCCGCCGAGCGCGAGCACCAGGGCCTGCCCCGACTCGTCGCGCGCGGCGACAGCCAGTCGGGAGGAGCTCCGAACCTTCTTTCCGCCGGCGCCGTACCCCCGGCTGCACATCCCGAAGAAGGAGCTGATCCGATGCATCGAACTCGAACCCGGAAGACGACGCGCCGCGCCCACGGCCTCGCCGCCTTCGCCCTCGCCGCCGTCCTCGCGGTGGCCGCCGTGGCCGCGCCGATGGCGCTCGCCGGCGGCAGCAAGACCGTGGTCGGCGAGGCCCATGCCCCGAGCCTCCACAGGACCGTCCTCACCAACACCAAGGGCCTGACCCTCTACAGCCTGAGCGTCGAGAAGAACGGCAAGTTCATCTGCACCGGCTCCTGCACCAAAACCTGGTTCCCGCTCCTCGTCGCCCGCGGGACCAAGCCCAAGGGACCGGTCAGGCTGGGCACGGTCAAGCGCCCCGAAGGCAAGATCCAGGTGACCTTCAAGGGCCTGCCGCTCTACACCTTCGACGGCGACAGCGCCAAGGGACAGGCGAAAGGCGAGGGGTTCAAGGACGTCGGCACCTGGCACGCCGTCACCCCCTAGTACCCAGATCGAGCAGGCGCCGCAGCAGCGGCTCCGGCAAGCCGCCGGAGTCGCTGCCCAGGGCGCCGAAGCCGGCGCGCCGCTCCGCCACCCAGCCGAGCCGGCGCTTCAGCACCGCGACGCGAAGCCCGCGCCGGAGTAGATCGTGGACCGCCAGCGCGACCAACGGCCGCGCCTCCTCGAGGTCGGCGCGCAGGAGCGCCGCGTCGGGACGCGGCGCCCCTGGCGTGTCCAGGAGAGGTTGGAGCAGGTCCGGCGCGACGTGGACTACGGAGAGCCCGCCGCGGGCCACGGTGATCGCGATTCCGGCGGCGGACAGGCCGTCCTCGTCGGCGGCGACCGAAAGGTGACACACCTCCCCGCGCGCCGCCGGGCGCAGGGCGGGCAGGCGCGCCGCGAGCCGCTCCTCGAGCCGGTGCGCCGCGGCCGAGGCGATCAGCGTCGGCCGCGGCACCCGGCCGCCGACGTCGACCAGCAACGCCGCCCCCTCGATCCCCGACCCGGCACAGGAAAGCGCCGCGGCGGCCCCGCGCGACCCCTCCGCCCCGCCGGCCGCGGTGACGACCACGACCGTGCCGTTGCGCGGCGCCGTGAAGACGCCCTTGACGGGGCCGCCGAAGACGCCGTCCGACGACTCGCGCCCGAGCACGACGGGGCCGAAGGCGGCTGGGAGGTGGGCCGTGGCCGGATCACGGCTCATTCGGCCGACCTCGCGCTGGCGGTGCTGGTCACCGCGAGGTGGTCGGCGATCGCACCGAACGGGGAAGGCGGGCGCAGGTGGACGATGACCTCCTCGCCTTCGACCGCGACGGAGACGTTGCCGTCCGCCCATCCCGGAAGCGCGGCGCGCGCGGCCTTCGCGGCCGACCCGCCCTCGGCCAGCGCCAGCGCGCCCGCCTCGGCCGCGCCGTCGGCCAGGGTCAACGCGTAGCCCGCCGCCAAGAGCTGGAGCGAGATCAGCGCGGCGAGGATCAGCGCCGGGACGGCGGCGACGAGTTCGACGGTCGCCTGGCCGGTCTCGGCGCGCAGTGACCGGCAGCCACGCCGCGCGGCGCCGCCTCCCCGCCACGTCGCGTCTCGGTCGCGCAGCCTTACAAGGAGCTCAGCCATCGCCGTCCCCCAGTCCGCTGCGCGCGCCGACCTTCACCTCGGGCAGTTGCGGCAGCAGGGTCGGCACCGGCACCTTCACCGAGACCGCGCCGTCGTCTTCGTCTACCACAGCCCCGTCGCGCATGGATGCCGGCAGCGCACGCCGCGCGGCTGACCTCGGGTCAGCTCCGACCAAGGCGGCGCGCGCGCCGGCCCGCGCGGCCACGCCCGCCGACCAGAGGGCCTGGCCGGCGAGCGCTATCTGGGCCGCTGCGGCGAGCGCCAGCAACAGAAAGGGCACGGCCGCGATCAGCTCGACCGAAGCCGTTCCTTTCTCCCCGTGACCTGCGTTGTCGGCGCTCGTGGGTGGCACGCCGACCACCCTGAAGAGGAAATGCGCACGTGTGGCGCGCAGATTGGATCAATTCAGAACCACTTTTGTGCCGGAAGTTTCACGGCAACCCTTTTGCTGCGGATCTGGCCACGGCCGACCGTCACCCGGCGCGGCTCGACCGCCTGTGGGACGGTCCGCTGGAGGCGGCCTTAGTAGGTGTTCGCCTCGGTCCAGATCCGCCAGATCGCGACCACCGAAGCCGCCAGCAGGAGGATCCAGATGAGGGTGCCGCCGCCGCTCGACCAGAGCTTGTCGTAGCCCGCGACCAGCAGCGCCAGCACCCCGAAGGCACCGTAGAAGATCGCGCGCCGACCGTCGCTCAGCGTCGCCAGCGTCAGCTGGTTCTGACGGCTCAGCGTGTAGAGCATCCAGCTGATCCCGGCGAGGAACGCCATCCCGATCGCCGTCGTCACCGTGGCGACCGCGTTGCCACCTCCCGGGAGGAAAGCGACTCCGAGCGCCAGAAGCATGATGATCGCGACGTTTCGCGCGGCCTTCACGTCACAGATCGTACTCCGACCCGCGCGCCGGCCGTCGAATTACCGATCGGACTACTTACTGGTCATCACGATGACCCCGATGACGACCGCCGCCGCGACCGCCAGCAGGGCCAGCCCAGCCACCACGGCCGCCGCCGCGGCGGCCACCCGCCGCTCTTCCTGGCTCTCCTCGACGAAGCGTGCAGCGCCCCAGATCGCCACCGAGAAGATCAGGGTCACGCCCACCCCGGCGACGAAGGCGAAGACGACCGTCTGCAGAAGCTCCTTCGTTTCGACGATCTCCGCGAGCACCGGCATCCGCGTCACCCGCTCTGCACCGTGACCGGGGCGCCGCGCTGCGCCCGCCGCACGAAGGCCGCCAGGATCGCCCCCACCGCCACCACCGTCACCACCACCGGCCCGACCGCGCCGCTGCCGAAGAGGCTGGTGACACCGTAGGTCGCGGCGCCGATCAGCGCCGCCGCGGGCAGCGTCAGCACCCAGGCGACGACGATGTTCC
>JBPYFM010000134.1:0-99946 GCA_051986435.1 Solirubrobacterales bacterium
CGGCCGTCGAGGTGCCAGCCCATCGCCACCTTCTCGCTGGTCACCTCGGCGTGGAAGTCGACGATCACCGCGTCGGCCTCGATCCGCTCGAGGATCGCGTCGACCGCGTCGAAGGGCGAGCGCGCGACCTTCAGCCCGACCCCGCCGCTGAGGTTGATCACGCCGACCCGCATGCCTCCCACCTCGACCACGGTGTAGCCGCGGCCGGGGTTGCCGCTCGGGTAGTTGGCGGGGCGGATCACGTGCTCGGCGCGTTCGAGGAACGGGTAGGCGTCGCGGTGCCGGTAGACGTGATTGCCGGTGGTGATGACGCCGGCCCCGGTGTCGAAGATGTCGTTGGCGGTGCGCTCGGTGATCCCCATGCCGCCCGCCGAGTTCTCGCCGTTGACGACGATCAGGTCCGGCGCGTAGCGCTCGCGCAGCGAGGGCATCGTGTCCCGGAGCCCCCGCCGTCCGGGCCCGCCGACCACGTCGCCGATGAAGAGCAGCCGCATGGCGGCAACCCTAGCCGCCGGGACCCGGTGTGCGAGGGTGCGGCGGATGGTTCGGCCCGACGACGACGAGCTGGTCCGCCGCGCGCTCGCCTATCCGTACGATCCGCCGGCGGGCTCCTTCGTCCAGATCGGCGCCGGGACGCTGCCGGTGCCGCCGCGGGAGGTCGACGTCGACGGCCGCCGGGCGCTGCTCGCCTACGGGGCCAATGCCTCGCCGGAGGCGCTGACCCGCAAGCTCGCCCACCTGCCGCCGGAGCCGATCGCGGTGCTGCGGGTCGCGCTCAGCGGTTGGGACGTCGTCTACTCGGCCCACGTCACGGGGTACGGGTCGGTGCCCGCGGCGGTCGTCGCCTCCCCGGGCACGGTGGCGAACGTCCACCTCGTCTTCCCCAGCGACGCCCAGCTCGAGGCGATCGCGGCGACCGAGGGGGAGAACTACCGGCTCGGGCAGCTCGTCGACTTCACCGCGACCTACGAGATCGGCGGCGAGGGGCCGCGGGAGATCGACGCCTTCCTCAGCGTCCACGGACCGCTGCTGGTCGACGGCGCGCCGGTCGCCCTCGCCGCGATCCCGGCCCGCGGCCGCGTCTTCCCGGAGGCGACGACGCCGGAGATGATCGACCGCGTCCGCGCCGCTCTCACCCCGCAGCTGAGCGTCCGCGAGTTCGTCCTCCACCACGTGGAACGCGGCGGCCTCCACCCCCTGCCACCCCTGTGTTGACGGGCCTAAAAGTGCGCCATATCGTGGTTTTTCGGCCCATCAACATCTAGACCCGGGCGAAGCGGCGCAGGGCGAGGCGGGCGATCAGCGCGTAGGCGAGCGCCAGGATCGCCAGGTGGAGCAGTGGCGCGCCGATGCCGCCGTTGCCGGCTTCGAGCGCCGAGGTGATCGCTTCCAGCGCCGGCTTGAACGGGAAGAGCGCGGTGATCACCTTGACCACGTCGTAGAGGCCCTGGCCGACGGTGCCCGAGGGGACGAGCGAGAGGAAGGCGACCGGCAGGGTGACCATGAAGGCGAGGAGGGAGACGGCGCGGACCTCGCGCGCCGCCGCGCCGAGCGCCGCGCCCGCCGCAGAGAGGGACGCTCCGCCGACCACGATCGCCGCCAGCCAGAGGCCGAAGCGGCTCCATTCGAGTGGCACGAAGATCGTCAGCCCGGCCAGCATCAGGATCGTCACGACCAGGCCGACGACGATCCCGAGCAGAACCTTCTCGCCGAGCAGGGCCTCGCTCGAGACGAGGCCGCGGGTGAGGCGTGGGTAGGCGTTCTCCTCGCGCTCGAGGGCGAGCGATCCGGCGACGAGGAGCACCGTGACGAAGGCCAGCGTGAGGGTGGCGGCGACGGCGATCGCGAACGTTTCGAGCGGCGGCGAGGACCCGCCGACCGCCACCTTCTTCACCGTGATCGGCTGCGCGAGGCGGTCGATCAGGGGCCCGGCGATGTCGAGGTTTTCGCCGGCCTGCTTCGCGAATTCGGTCACCTGCGACAGCGCCACCTTCAACGGGCCGTCCGGGAGGGCCGGTTCGATCGCTTCGAGGATGTGGGCGCTTGCCTCCAGGCCGAGGATGTGGATCCCGCCGCCGAGCACCGGCAGGTTGCCGCCTCTGATCACGAGGTTCAGGTAGCGGCCACCTTCGACGGCGATCCGCTTGGCCAGGCTGAGGTTCGCCTGCGCGAGCAGCGCTTCGATCTTGTCGTCGACAACGCTCGCCTTCAGCGGGTCGGATTCGTTGACCAGGACTTCGACGCGGGGCGTGCCGGGGGAGAGGGTGGAGAGCGAGTTGATCTTGTTGACGAGGTCTTCGGGCAGGATCAGCGCCGCCAGCACTTCGCCGGATTCGACCTTGGAGATCGCTTCGTCGCGGGAGTCGACGTGGACGCATTCGACCCGGCCGCAGATGCGGCGCTGGACGTTGGCGGAGGGGAGCTTCTTGCCGCTCAGGCTGACCCGCGCGTTGGCGGGCACTTCGTTCAGCAGCGCCACCCGGGGCTTTTCCGGGCCGCGCGAGACGGCAAGCCCGACCAGCACCGCGATCAGCACCGGGTAGGCGACCAGCAGCACCGCCTGGAGCGGCGAGCGGCGGAGGATCTGCAGGTCCTTCAGCAGCAGCCAGCGCATCGGTCAGTGCCCCCGGTGGTGGAGGTAGGCGACGAAGGCGGTCTCGAAATCGCGGTCGGCGGCCTCGGGCGCCTCGGTGCGGACCGCCTCGCGGAGCTCGGCGGCGGAGCCGTCGAAGAGCGCCTCGCCGTCGGCCAGGACCAGCATCCGGTTGCCGTAGCGCTCGGCCTCCTGGATGTCGTGGGTGGAGAAGATCACCGTCGTCCCCCGCCCCGCGAGCCCGGAGACGAAGCGCCAGAGGCGCGCCCGCTGGCGCGGGTCGAGCCCGACGCTGGGCTCGTCCAACAGCAACACGTTCGGGCGCGAGAGCAGCCCGATCGCGATGTTGATCCGCTGCTGGTTGCCGCCGGAGAGGCGCGCGACGATCTCCCCCCGCCGCTCCCCGAGGCCGGTCAACTCGAGCATCTCCTCGACCGACGCACGGGGATCCGCGTGCTTCTCGAGCCGCGCGAACAGCATGAGGTTCTCCTCAACCGTCAGCCGCCGGTAGAGCGCCGCCTGCTGCGGCACCCACCCGACCGCCCCGTCCCCGGTCTCGACGTCCCCACCGTCAGCCGTCTGTATCCCGGCCAGGATCGAGAGCAACGTCGTCTTCCCCGCTCCATTCGGCCCGATGACCGCCACAAGCTCGCCCGCGTCGGCGCCGAAGCTCACCCGCCGCAAAGCCTCCCGGTCGCCGAACCTCTTGACCAACCCCCGTGCCAGCACGCGAAGAAACGTAACGGCCGGTGAGGAAGGTCCGAGGCGCCCCTGCCCGGACACTCAGCGCGAGCGAAGCGAGTCGCGTCCGGGCAGGGGTGCCTCGGACCTTCCCTAGACTGAGAAGGGATGCCCTTCCCCGCCACCCGCCTGCGCCGCCTGCGCAGCACCGCCACGTTCCGGTCCCTGATCCGCGAGACCGACCTCTCTCCGGCGCACCTGATCATGCCCGCCTTCGTCGTCGCCGGCGAGAACGTCCGCGAGGAGATCCCCTCGATGCCCGGGGTCGAGCGCTACTCGATCTCGAACCTCGTGGAGCACGCCGGCGAGGTCGCCGCGGCGGGGATCGGGTCGATGCTGCTATTCGGCATCCCCGCCGACAAGGACGAGGTCGGCTCCGGCGCCTACGACGACGAGGGGATCGTGCAGATGGCGGTCCGGGCGCTGAAGGAGGCCCATCCCGCCCTCACCGTGATCACCGACGTCTGCCTCTGCGAGTACACCGACCACGGCCACTGCGGCATCCCCGACGCCGACGGCAACATCCAGAACGACCTCAGCGTCGAGCTGATCGCGAAAACCGCGATCTCCCACGCCGACGCGGGCGCCGACGCGGTCGCGCCGAGCGACATGATGGACGGCCGGGTCGGCGCGATCCGCTACCAGCTCGACGAGGAGGGGCACCCGGAAGTGCCGATCATCGCCTACAGCGCCAAGTACGCCTCGGCGTTCTACGGGCCGTTCCGCGAGGCCGCCGAGTCGACCCCCGGCTTCGGCGATCGGCGCGGCTACCAGATGGATCCGGCGAACGGCGCCGAAGCGGTGCGCGAGGCGGAGCTCGACCTCGAGGAGGGCGCCGACATGCTGATGGTCAAGCCCGCCACCCCCTACATGGACATCATCCGCCGGGTCAAGGTGGCGACCGGAGCGCCGATCGCCACCTACCATGTGTCCGGCGAGTACTCCGCGCTGAAAGCCGCCGCGCTGAACGGCTGGCTGGACGAGCGGGAAGCCGTCCTCGAGACGCTGACCGGGCTCCGCCGGGCCGGCGCCGACGCGATCATCACCTACTACGCGAAGGAGGCCGCAGGTTGGCTTCAGTGAAAGCTCCGCAGTCGAAGGCGCGCACGCGCAAAGGCGGCTCGGCGATCCCGCTCGACGAGACCGACAAGCGCCTGATGAACCTCCTGCAGTCGAACTTCCCGCTCGACCCGGAACCGTTCGCGCTGGTCGCCGGGGAGGCGGACCTGGAGCAGGACGACGTCCTCGGCCGCACCCAGCGGCTGCTCGACGGCCGGATCATCCGCGAGATCACGCCGATCTTCGACACCCGCGCGCTCGGCTACGAATCGATGCTGGTCGCCGCCAAAGTCGACTCCGAGAACCCGCAGCGGGCGGCGCGGATCGTCAACGCCCACCCCGGCGTCTCGCACAACTACCTGCGCACGCATGACTTCAACCTCTGGTTCACGATCGCCACGCCGCCCGACTCGAAGCTCGGGCTGAAGAGCTCGATCGAGGCGCTGATGGAGGAGACCGGCGCGATCTCGATGCGCGAACTGCCGACCCTGACCCTCTTCAAGATCAACATGAACCTGGAGATGGAGAAGGGGACCGACGCGCTCGCCGCCGCGGTCGAGGCAGCCCCGCCGCGGGAGCTGGAACCGCAGCCCTACGACGACGCCGACATCGCGATCATCAAGGCGCTGCAGGGGCCGATGAAGGCGACCCGGCGTCCCTACGACGAAGCGGCCCAGGAGGTCGGGATGTCGACCGAGGACTTCCTCGCCCACCTCGGCGGCATGGTCGACCGCAAGATCCTGCGCCGCGTCGCCGCGATCCTCTTCCACCGCCGCGCCGGCTTCTCGGCGAACGGGATGGGCGTCTGGAAGGTCCCCGAGGACCAGATCCTCGAGATCGGCGGCCGCATGGCGGCGACCCGCGGGATCAGCCATTGCTACCAGCGCCCGACCTACGACGACTGGCCCTACAGCGTCTTCACGATGGCCCACGGCCGCTCCAAGGAGGAGTGCGACGCGGTGCTCGACTCGATCGCCGAGAAGTGCGACATGGGCCCCGACGACCGCGCCACGCTCTACTCCTCGACCGAGTACAAGAAGATCCGCCTCCACTACTTCACCCCGGATTACGCCGAGTGGGAGGCGGCGCACTCCTAGAGTGAGCGTCTACGACCGCGCCCTGCACGTGCTGCCGGGCGGGGTGAACTCGCCGGTCCGGGCGATGCGCCAGATCGGCCGCGAGCCGATCTTCATCGAGCGCGGCGAAGGCGCCGAGCTGGTCGACGTCGAGGGCAATCGCTACATCGACTGGGTCGGGTCGTGGGGGCCGCTGATCCTCGGGCACGCCGACCCGGCGGTCGTCTCGGCCGTGATCGAGGCGGCCAAGCGGGGCACGAGCTACGGTGCCGCGACCGCGATCGAGGTGCAGCTGGCCGAAGAGGTCGTCTCGCGCTTCCCGTCGGTGGAGATGGTGCGGATGACCAGCTCCGGCACCGAGGCGGCGATGAGCGCGGTGCGTCTGGCGCGGGCGATCACCGGCCGCGAGGTCGTGGTGAAGTTCGCGGGCGCCTACCACGGGCACTCCGACGGGCTGTTGGCCGAGGGCGGCTCGGGGATGGCGACGCTGTCGGTGCCCGGCAGCCCCGGCGTGCCGCCGGCGATGGCGGCGCTGACCGTGGTGGTGCCGTGGAACGACCGCGGCGCGGTCGAGGCGGCGCTGGCCGAGCACGAGGTCGCGGCGCTCCTGGTCGAGCCGATCGCGGCCAACATGGGCGTCGTGCCGCCCGCGGAGGGCTTCCTCGAGTTCCTCCGCGAGGCGACGCGGGCGGCGGGGACGCAGCTGATCTTCGACGAGGTGATCACCGGCTTCCGGGTGGCCCGCGGCGGCGCCCAGGAGCTGTTCGGGATCGAACCGGACCTGACCGTGATGGGCAAGATCATCGGCGGTGGGCTGCCGGCGGCGGCGTTCGCGGGCCCGGCGGAGTCGATGGAACGGATCGCGCCGGCGGGCGACGTCTACCAGGCGGGGACGCTGTCGGGAAACCCGCTCGCGGCGGCGGCCGGGCTGGCGACGCTGGACGGGCTCGACGCCGCGGCGTACGCCCGGCTCGGCGCGCTGACCGACCGGCTCGCGGACGGGTTCGAGGCCCTGGCGAGGGACCGGCCGCTCTTCGTCTCACGCGCGCCCGGGCTCGTGACGCTCTTCTTCAGCGCCGTGCCGGTGCGGAACTTCGAGGACGCGACCGCCTGCGACACCGAGGCCCATGCGCACTTCTGCCGGGCGTTGCTCGACCGCGGCGTGTACCCGCCGCCGGCCCAGTTCGAGGCCTGGTTCGTCTCGCTCGCGCACAACGAGGCGAGCGTCGACCGCACGCTCGAGGCCGCGGCCGAGGCGCTGGACGAGGTCCTCGGATGAACGCCGTCCTGCGGGCGCTCGCCGAGCAGCTGCGGGGCGAGGACACGCCGATCGCACCCCATGTCATCGATGCGGGATCTCCGGAAGGCCCAATCGACGAACACGAGTTGGTGTTGGAGGCCGTGCGCGAGGGCTACCTGCTGCATTACGGCGAGTCGAGGCTTCTTTCGGGCCACGATCCCGACCTCGCCTTGTTGGCGGGGGACTACCTCTATGCCCTCGGGCTCGATCGACTGGCGGCGATGGGGGACACCGAGTCGGTCGCCGTTCTCTCCGAGCTCATCGGCCGCTGCGCGCAGCTGCATGCCGAGGGACGGGGGGACGAGGTCGAGGCGTTGTGGGTCGAGGCAGGGGAGAGGCTCGCAGTCGGCGGAGGACGGCGGACACTTCGTTCGGCGCGTGGGCGATCTGCCAGTGCGTGAAGCGAAGCACCCGGAGTCCGGACGCCGTGTGCTGCTGATCGCGCTTCGCCGCTCGGGCCTGTTGGGACGGGGTGCGGTGATAACGGAGGCCGTCGGTCTCGACCACCAGGGCGTGGTCGGGGAACCAGAAGTCGGTTTCGTAGCCGAGGACCCATTGTTTCGTCAGCGGTAACGGGAAACCGGCCGCGAGCGCCAGCGGGCGGAAGAGGATCTCGAGGTCCGAGTCGGACAGGCGGAACGTGTGCCGGTCGAGCATCGTGCGGAGCGTCCTCACACCCGGCATGCCGACGTAGCCGTCCAGTGCCGTGCGGAGCGCTTCCGGGTCGATGAGATCGAGCTTGTCCGCCTCGTTGACCGCCCGCTCGAGCCGCATGATCTTCAGTTCCGTGGCCAGGTCGATCAGCGTCTGGACCACGCTGGTCACCGGGATCCCGAACCGCCGCACCACGCTCCGCTCCGGCAGCGAAGCCCGCGCGTGCACCCGGATCCCGGGTCGCTCGAGCCTGCTTCGCCGCCGGATCGTGACGTCGATGCGCCGCCCTTCCTCGTAGCCGACGCCCCAGAGTTGAGCCGCGCTCCGATGGCTCAGCGCCGCTCCGTCCCCGCAGGAGAGCACCGCCGCCATCCAGCGTCCGTTCGGAGTCAGCTCCGGCCGTCCCACGGCGTAGACACCGCGCGCGATCAGGTGGAGCCGACCAATCTCCAGGCGGTGATCGATCGCCTCCTTTGAGAACCCGAGCCCTTCCAGGTCCCGCCGCGTCATCACCCCATGCTGCGCCCTCGCCAGACGCCACGCCGCCGCGCTACGCGCTGCATGACTTGACCGTGCCATAGCCCGGTCAAGTCACTCAGCGCGAAATCTCTCCCCCCTCGGCGCGGGGAGTTGGCGGGTTATGCGGGGTTTGCCAGGGGGCGGAGGCGGGTTTTTTCGACCTTCGCCAGCTTCTTTTTGAGGCGGAGGAATTCCCGCTCTTGGGCCGGGGTGCGTTCGTAGCCCTTGAAGGCGAGGTTGACTTCCTCGTACGGGTCCGTCTTCAGGTCGTACATCTCCCACTGGGGAGGTTTGGGGCCCGGCTTCTCGGTGACCCCGCCGGTCTTGTGGTCGACGGTGGTCGTGACGTCGGAGTACCTGGCGAGCTTCCAGCGCTTCTCGCGGATCGAGGTGACGTGGTTGGGCTCTTTGGGATAGGGGCCGTTGGCCTGGCCGGACTGGAAGTCGTCGTAGGTGAAGGCGACGTAGTCCTGGGGCGAGCCGCCGCGCTGCGGGTCGAGGACGATGTCGGAGTAGTCGACTCCCTGCCAGTCGCGGCGCGCCGAGGCCGGGGCGCCGGCCAGGGTGGCGAGGGTGGGGAGGAGGTCGACGTGGGAGACGAGGGCGTCGGAGGTGACCGGCCGCGGGAACATCTTCGGGTTCGAGTAGACGAGGGGGACTTTCAGGGTCTCCTCGTAGAAGTTGAAGTTCTTCTGTCGCAGGCCGCCGTGGGAGAGGCCCATCTCGCCGTGGTCGGAGGTGCGGATGATCAGGGTGTCGTCGAGCAGGTCGTGTTTTTCCAGGCGGTCGAGGACTTCGACCACGTAGTTGTCCGAGGAGCGCATCAGGTTGCCGTAGAAGTTCAGGTAGGCGCGCTTTTCGTCGTCGCTTTCCGGCTTGCCGGTGAGGTTGAAGATGCGCAGGAACTGTTCCTGGACGGTCGGCTTGGTGCTGAGGTCTTCTTCGTTGGTCGGCGGGATTTCGATGTCCCCGGCCAGCCAGGAGTCGTCGTAGCCGGATTCCTCGAAGGTGCGGCTCGGATAGAAGAGGACGTCGTGGGGATTGACCAGCGAGATGACGAGGAAGAAGGGCCGTTCGCCTTTGCCCGCCAGCGAGTCGAGGTACTGCAGCGCTCCTTCGGCGGCCTGCTGCGCGGATCCTTTCGATTCCATGATCCGCCCGTCGTTGTTGGTGACGCCGCCGCCCGCCTCGGGCACGCTCTGGTTGGCGCCCGCGTCCGGCGGGTCCCAGCGGTCGAAGCCGTACTTTTCGAGGTCCGCCGGCTCCGCCTCTTCGCCGGCCGGTTTCGAGCAGTGCCACTTGCCCTTGTAGACGACGTCGTAGCCCGCCGCCCTCATCACCGTGCCGAGGTTCGGCAACGTCGTCGGCAGCTCCACCTGCGGGTATCGCCGTTCCGACATGTTCGCCTCGAGCGTGTACTTCACGCCGTGCTGGGCCGGGAAGTAGCCGGTCATCAGGCTGGAGCGCGAGGGCGAGCACATGCAGGCCGCGGTGCAGGCCGATTCGAAGCTCAGGCCGTGGCGCTTCAGCCGCCGCATGCCGGGCAGGTTCTCCCGCATCCAGTTCGGCGGGAAGTGCTGGATCTCCCGCTCCTGGTCGGTGAGGAAGAGGATCACGTTCTTGCCGCCGAGCCCCTGGCCGCCGCCTTTGCGGGCGGCCAGCGCCTTGTCCAGCCCCAGGGCCGGCGAGAGCATCGCCGCCGCCGCGGCCCCGGCGCCCGTCCCGAGCAGCTGTTTGCGGGTCAGGCCGCCCTCGCGGCGCTCCTCCTCGGTCATCCGATCCTCCTGAAGACGTCGACCGCATCGCTCCCCGAGGCGGTCGAGTAGACGTTGCGGCCGTCGGGGCTGACGACCACCGAGCTCACCCCGGCGAGCGCCCGGCCGAGCGTGCAGCCGGGGACCTTGTGGGGCGCGACGCAGCCGCGCGGGCCAGGCTTCTGGGTGACGACGCCCGCTTCGCTGCGGTCGAAGACGTCGATTGCGCCGGTCGCGAAGGCGGCGGCGTAGACGCTCGACCCGTCGGGGGAGACGTCGACCCCCTCGGGCGCCTTCATCGCGACGCCGAAGCCGCAGCCGGGCGAGCGCAGGAAGACCGTACAGCCGTCGGGGCTGGGCGTCCCGGGCGCGGCCGGCACCGTTTCCTTCCCCGGCCCTTTTTCCTTTTCGACCTGCCGTTCCGGGCCGGGCGGCTGGGCGATGCCGACGCCGCCTTCGGTCGGGTGGAAGGTGGTGAGGCTGTTGCTGAAGAGCGAGGTCGCGTAGACGTCGCCGCTCTTGGGCTCGACCGCGAGCGCGTTCGCCCCGGCGATCTCGTAGCCGAAGGCGCACCCTTCGGTCTGCGCGTCCGTGATGCAGCCGCGCTGGGTGAGCGCGCCGCTCGACGGATCCCGGGTGAGGACGTCGACGGCGTTGGACACGGCGGCCGCGGCGTAGACCGAGGTGCCGACGCGGTTGATCGCGAGGCCCTCGATCGAGCCGAGCTCGGTCCCGGTCGCGCAGCCTTCGGCACCGCCGTCGACAATGCAGCCGGCCGTGCCGGAGAGCTGGGTCAGCGCGCCCGCCCCGGCCGCGCGCGAGAACGAGGCCACGCCGTTGCCGAAGAAGCTGCCGACGTAGACGTTCTTGCCGTCCGGGGAGACGACGACCACGTCGGGGCCCTTCAGCCCGCGGCCCGGGGTGCAGAAGGGGAGCGGCAGGCCGCTGATGCAGCCCGAGGCGCTCGGCGGCAGCTCCCGCAGCGCCCCGGTGGCGCGGTTGCGGTGGAAGGTGACGATCGCGGCGCCGTCGCGGGCGGTGGCGTAGACGTTGCGCCCGTCGGGGCTGACCGCGACCGAGTTCGGCGCGATCAGCCCGGGGGCCGCCGCGCACCCTTCGACGGCTTTGGCGGCGACGCACCCCGCCTTGCCTTTCGGCTGGGTCAGCGCGCCGGTCTGGCGCGCCCGCCTGAACACCGCGATCGCGTCGCCTTCGCCGGCGGCGACGTAGACGTTGCGCCCGTCGGGGCTGACCGCGATCGCCCGCGAGCCCATGAACGGCCCGGCGCCCTTCAGCGCCCGCGCCCGCCCGCACAGCTTCACCGACGCCTTGCCCTGGGCCAGGCAGCCGAGCCGGCCGGGCAGCTGTTCAAGGCTCCCTTCGCTGGTTTCGACCGGCGGCTGGACGTGTTCGCTTTCGCCCTCCCCGCCTTTCGACGGTTTCGCCGCGGCGCCCGCGGCCAGCGCGAGCGCCAGGACCGCGAGCAGGCCGATGACGAGGACGGAGAGCCGACGCCGACGCATTGGCAGTGGATTCTTCACTTGCCGTCGGACCCTTCACCGATCACGCCGATCCGGAACCCGAGCCACGGGTAGGTGGCGGTGAAGAAGGCGTTGTCCTGCGGCTGCAGGCCGACCGCCGAGAGCCACAGTTGGTAGAGCGACGCGTTCGGGACGCCCCCGTGCAGCCGTCGCCACACGCGGTGGCCCTTCGCCCCGAACGGCGGGGCGGTGATCGTGTCGGTCCACTCGACCGCGTTGCCGCCCTGTTCGAGCGTGCCCCACGGCCCGAACGTCCCCGCCTGGCCGACCGTGCTGAGGCTGCCCTGGAAGGCCTTCTCGTAGGCCTGCGGCGAGAGGTGCAGCGGGTTGACCGTTTCGCACGCTTCCTGGGTCTGGTTCGACGGGCACCAGTACGGCGCCGGCTCGCCTTCGGCGTGGAAGTTCGCCAGCGGCTGCGTGCTCGGGTTCGTGACGTCCCCGGTGGTCGGGTCGAGCGTCACCTGGCTCGGCCTGCCGGCTTCGGTGAAGGGGCTGCCGGGGTTGGTCGGGTACCACCAGTAGGAGAAGGTGCCGCCGCCGGTCCGGTCGTAGTAGGCGGCCTTGATCCACTCGTTCTGGCTCGGGATCACGAAGCCCGACTTCTTCGTCCGCACCGGGGCGCGCTTGTGCATGTCGTACATCCCGGTCCCGGTCCGGCGGGAGAGGCGCACCTTGTAGGTGACGTACCTGAATTCGTCGCTGCCGGAGCCGCTGGTCGACGCTTCCTTGGAGAGCACCTTGCCGTTGGCGACCGAGTTGTCGAAGCGCGCGGCGCGGAGGAAGTTGGCGAAGCCGTAGGGCTTGTCGTTCCATTCCGGTGCGGCGGCGCTGTAGTGCCTGCCCGCCCGCGCGAGCGCCGAGTAGTCGATCTGCCCGAAGCGCGGCCAGGCGGCACCGCTCTCGGATTCCGAGTAGAGGCCGAGCTGGTTGCGCCCGAACGGGTCCACCGTGTTCAGGAAGGCGACGTACTGTTCGACCGTCACTTCCACCTCGCCGATCCCGTATTCGTAGGGGACGCTGCCGACTTCCTGGCACGGGTCGGGCAGCTTGGTCTTGGCGACCTTCGGTTCCGCCGGCGCTTCCGCGCAGTTCGCGTAGAGGGCGGGGGTGAAGGGGACGATCGCGACCGAGGGGTTGCCCGGCCTGCCGACCTGGGCCACCTTGAAGGTGAGGACGGCGGGGTTCGGCAGGGAGGGGTGCGGCCGGGCGGCGGCGAGCGCGGGCGACGCGAGCGCGAGGAGCGCGACGACGCCGGCGATCAGGCCGAGGAGACGGCGGGCGGACAGGGACCGTGGAACCACGGGGGCGTTGGTCATGGCGGCTTATTCGCCACTTCGAAAGGAATCCTTTAGAGGCGGGGCGGTTCACCCCCGGTCGGGGACCCTCAGCCGGCGACGCGGCAGGCGCGCACGAGCGTGTCGGCGACGGTCTTCTCGCCGACGAAGCCGTAGGCGGTGTGGACCAAGGGGAAGGTGACGCTGGGGAAGCCGTCCGGGGCGGGGCAGCCGGCGCTCAGGAAGCTACGGCGTTCGCCGTCGACGGCGAAGGTCCGGTGGAGGCGCAAGGTGAAGGAGGTGATGTGGGCGGTGCGCCGGGTCCGCTCCGGGACGGTGGCGACGAGGCGGGTGCCGAAGGCGCCGTGGGCGCGGCCGATCGCGAAGGCGAGGACGAAGGTGAGCGGTGCCGGCCGCGGCGTGTAGAGGTGGGCGAGGATCGCGGGGCGACCGCCGGGCAGGGTCCCGTTGAAGGCGACGACGCGCCCGCCGAAGGGGGTGGGGAGCTGTTCCGGGAGGACCAGGACGCCGCTGACCCGGCCTTCGCCGACCAGCGCGCCGCGGCACGCCTCCAGCGCCGCTTCGGTGTTCGAGGCGCGCAGGCGCCCCAGCGGGCAGGCGGGGAGGCCGCTCCGTTCGAGCACGCCGAGGCGGTTGACTTCGATCGCGATCCGGCGCAGGGACGGTGGCGGGTCGCCGGTGAGCGCGCGGATGTGGCCGCGGATCGTCACCGCGATCGGGGTCGTCCCGACCCGCGGCAGGAGGTGCGGCGCGACCGATCCGCCGAAGGACACCTGCAAGGTCCCTTGCCGCACGGTCTCGCCGCGGGCCGCCGGGACGACCAGCGCGGCGCAGCAGGAGAGCGCCGCAAGCAGGGCAATTCCCCCGGGCTTCCCCCAGGTCGTCCCGAACGTCACAAATCGACTCCCACGCGGCATCCTCGGCCTGCCCCCTTTTGAATAGACTGCGCGAGCGAGCGGCAACTGAACGTGGCACAAGACGCGGACAAGATCAACCAGCCCTACCGGGCCCCCGACCAAGTAAGGACGGAACCGCCTCCCCCCGGCTACTTCGAGGGCGAGTCGATGACCCGTCGCAAGGTCTTCACGATCGCCTCCCAGGCCCTCGGCGGCCTGGCCGGCGCCGCGATCGTCCTGCCCGCCGTCGGCTTCGCCGTGGCGCCCATCTTCCACCGCGGCAAGGAGCGCTGGGAGAAGATCGGCAAGACGTCCGATTTCACCGAAGACACCTACCGCCAGGTCGTCTTCACCGAAACCCCGGGCATCGGCGACGTCGGCAAGCAGCTGGCCTACGTGCGCAAGAGCTCGACCGAACTCGGTGAAGAAGCGAACCAGTTCGTCGCGATCTCCAACCGCTGCGCCCACCTCGACTGCCCGGTGCGCTTCGTCCAGGCTGCCGGCAACTTCATCTGCCCGTGCCACGGCGGCGTCTACGACTTCCAGGGCAAGCGGATCGGCGGCCCGCCGGTCCGCCCCCTCGACCGCTTCCAGACCCGCGTCACCAAGGGCGAGGTCGAAGTCGGCCCGCGCTACAGCGTGACCTCTCAGCTGAAGCCGGTGCGCGCCCGCGACCCCGGAGAGTTCACCGGCGGCGTCTGGGAATACCTTTACCCGCCGCGGCCCTCCACCTTCCCGCCCCCTTGATCTAGAAGATGCCGAAGCTTTCCGACCTACTCGTGCCCGCGCCGCTTCGCAAGACGCCGAAGCCCGGCGAAGCCGGCGTGCCCAAAACCCCGGCGCCCCAGGACCTCAAGTCCAAGCCGCCGGAGCGTCCCGGCGACCTCGGCCGCCTGGGCGAACAGGCGCTGGAAGCGCCGGTCGAGTCGCTCGCCTGGATCGACCAGCGGATGGCGGCGAGCGGCTTCCTCACCGGGATGCTGTTCCGCAAGGTGCCGAAAGGGACCAACTGGTTCTACACGCTCGGCTCCGCGACGCTCTTCGCCTTCATCGTGCAGGCGGTCACCGGGGTGTTCCTGGCGATGTTCTACACGCCGTCGACCACCCAGGCCTACACCTCGATCGCCCACATCAACAACGACGTCTTCCTCGGTCAGTTCGTGCACGGGATGCACAAGTGGGGCGCCAGCGTGATGGTGATCCTGATCTTCCTGCACATGGGCCGGACGTTCTTCTTCGGCGCCTACAAGTACCCGCGCGAGCTGAACTGGGTGATCGGCGTGGTGCTGCTGATCCTGACGATGACGATGGCCTTCACCGGCTACCTGCTGCCGTTCGACCAGCGCTCCTATTGGGCCTCGATCGTCGGCATCAACATCAACGGCACCGGCCCGATCGTCGGCCCGTACCTGAGTGACTTCCTCCGCGCCGGGCCGGAGGTCGGGGCGACGACGCTCTCGCGCTTCTACGCGATCCACATGCTGCTCGTGCCCGGGGCGATCATCGCCCTGATCGGCGCCCACCTCTATCTGGTGGTGAAGCTGGGGACGACCGCGCCGCCCTGGACCAAGACCGACAAGCCGCGCGTCGCGACGCCGAGCTCGGATCTCGACGCCGGCGTCTCCGTCGACGGCTACCACCCGAACGGCGCCGGCGCGACCATCGCGGGCGTCCAGATCGACGGCCATGACGGCGGGGGGGCGACTGCCTGATGAAGGCGACCGACAAGCAGGCATACCTCGAGGAATACGAGCTCCTCAAGAAGAAGGGGAAGCCGTTCTTCCCCTACGCCGTCCTGAAGGACTCGGCGATGGCGCTGATCGTGGTCGGCGTGATCATCCTGATGTCGCTGCTGCTCGGTGCCGAGCAGGGCCCGAAGGCGGATCCGACGACGACCACCTACGTGCCGCGCCCCGAGTGGTACTTCTTCTTCCTCTTCGAGGTCCTGCGCGTGATCAAACCGCCGGAGCTCGTGCCGGTGGCGACGATCGGCATCCCGACCGTCTGCATGGTCCTGCTGCTGCTGCTGCCCTTCTACGACAAAGGCCCGGAGCGCCGGCCGGAGCGTCGCCCGCTGGCGACCACCGCCGGGATCCTGACCATCCTCGCGATGGGCTACCTGACCTACGCCGGCGCCACTGCGGGCTCGCCGACCGAGATCGACATGAAAGTCGCGCCCGAATACAAGGCGGGGGCGGAGATCGTGGCCGGGTCCGGCTGCCTGGCCTGCCACAAACTGGGCGACAACGGCAACAACGGGCCGGGTCCGGAACTGACCCACATCGGGGCGCGGATCCCGCGCGCCGCGATCATCCGCTCGATCGAAATCGGCCCGAGCATCATGCCCTCGTTCCGCGAACTGCCGAAAGAAAAGCTGAACGAGCTGGCGGACTTCCTCTCGTCCCTGAACTAGGCGGCTGCAAAGCGGCGCATCTCGGCGCCCCGGTTCGGTCAACGTAGCTCCGCTACGCTCGCTACACCGCTTTCCGCCTGCGTCCACCGATCTGCTTGGTTTTCGCTCGCCTGGTTACCTTGGACACGATCAACGACAACCGCTCCTCGCCCGACTTCGCCGGGCAGGTCAACCGCATGTTCGACCGGGTGGCCGGTCACTACGACACGCTGAACGGGGTGATGACGGCGGGCCTGCACCACCGTTGGCGCGAGCAGGCGGCGGCGCGGACGGGCGTCGGGCCGGGCGAGTCGGCGCTCGACGTCTGCTGCGGCACCGGCGACCTGGCCTTCGAGCTGGCCAAGCGGGTCGCGCCGGGCGGGCGCGTCGTCGGTTGTGACTTCTCCGAGCCGATGCTCGACCTGGCGCGCGAGAAGGCGGCGGCGGGCGGCGCCGAGGGGCTCCGCTTCGAGTGGGCCGACGCGCTCGAGCTGCCCTACGACGGCGAGCGCTTCGACGCGGTGACGGTCGGCTTCGGCGTCCGCAACCTGGCCGACCTCGACCGCGGCCTGCGCGAGATGGCGCGGGTGCTGAAGCCGGGCGGGCGGCTCGTCATCCTCGAGATCACCCAGCCGACGCGGCCCCCGCTCTCCACCTTCTTCTCGCTCTGGTTCGACCGCATCGTGCCGATGCTGGGCGCGCTCTCCGACGAGCCCGAGGCCTACAGCTACCTGCCCGAGTCGGTGCGCAGCTTCCCCTCGCCCCGCGGCCTGGCCGAGAAGATGGACCGGGCCGGCTTCACCGCGATCCGCTACACCGTGCTGGCGGGCGGCATCATCGCGATCCACAGCGGCGCCAAAGGCGCGTCGGCCCACTAGGTGGCCTGATGACCCCCGGGTCCGCGGTGCCGCCGCCGGTGACGGCGGTCCTCGACGCCTCCCAGCGGTGGCTGCCGGTGCGCCTCGGCAAGGTCGAGGAGATGCTGCGCGGCGCGATCGCCGGCTGGGGCGGCCCGCTCGGCGAGGACGCGGGGGCGACGCTGGCGGCGGGCGGCAAGCGACTGCGGCCGATGCTGGTCCTGCTCTGCGCGGGCGAGGCCGGCGGGGAGGAGGCGATCCGGGCGGCGACGGCGATCGAGCTCGTCCACATGGCGACGCTGGTCCACGACGACGTCCTCGACGAGGCGCCGCTGCGGCGCGGGATCCCCACCGTCGCGGCGACCTCGGGCCGCGCGCGGGCGCTGGCGACCGGCGACCTGCTGCTCTCGCGCGCCTTCGCCCTGCTCAGCGAGGCGGGCGACGCGCGCTCGGTCCAGCTGCTCGCCGATGCCGCGGTGGCGCTCGCGCGCGGCGAGCTCGCCCAGCGCCAGGACGCCTTCCACCTCGCGATCACCGAGGAGCGCTACCTCGACCGCTGCCGGCTGAAGACCGCGGCGCTCTTCGAGTGTGCGGTCTCGCTCGGCCACGACGATCCGGAGCTGCGCCGCTTCGGCGCCGAGGTCGGCCTCGCCTTCCAGCTGCTCGACGACGTGCTCGACGTCACCGGCCCGCCCTCGCGGACCGGTAAGGCGCGCGGGACCGACCTGCTCGACGGCACCGTCACGCTGCCGCTGATCGTCGCCGGCGAGCGCGATCCCGGGCTGCGGGAGATCGACTTGCCGGGGCTCGACGCGGCGGCCGCCGAGGCGGTCTGCGATCGGATCGCGGCGACCGGGGCGCTCGCGACGGTGCGGGCCCGGGCGCTCGACCTCGTCGCCGACGGCAAGCGGGCGCTGGGGCGCACGAGCTTCGGCGCCGAACAGCGCCGCCTGCTCGAGTTGGTCGCCGACGGGGTCGTCCAGCGCTACAGCTGATCCACGGACGGCCGCACCGCGTTACCATGCGGTAGATGCTTGGAAATATCGGCCCCCTCGAGATCATCGTCGTCCTGGTCATCGCCTTGATCGTGTTCGGCCCCAAACGCCTGCCGGAGCTCGGCAACAGCCTCGGCAAGGGCATCCGGGAGTTCAAAGAGTCCGTCACGGGCGAGAAGGACGACGACGACCGCGACGACGAGGTGCGCACGATCAGCGCCTCGAAGGCCGCCGCCACCCCGGTCGAGCAGCCACCGACCAACCCGGTCGAGGCTGACGAGGCCGAGGTCGCCCACGACAAACGCAGCTGAGGAGGCCTGAGGGTGCCGCGCCGCGTTCGGGCGGTCTCCCACGAGGACCAGCTCACCCTCGTCCAGCACCTCGATGAGCTCCGGCACCGGCTGATCGTCTGCCTGGTCGTCTTCGCCGTCGCGCTGGCCCTGTGCTTCTGGCAGAACCACCTGCTGCTGGAAATCGCCCAGCACCCACTGCCGAGCGGCCACAAGAGGCTCTCCACGTTCGGCGTCACCGAGCCGTTCACGACGACCCTGACCGTGAGCGCCTACGGGGCGCTGATCCTGTCCGCCCCGTTCATCCTCTGGGAGCTCTACGCCTACGTGCTGCCCGCCTTCAGCCCGTCGGAGAAACGGGTGGTGCTGCCGATCCTGCTGCTCTTCCCGATCCTCTTCGTCGGCGGCATCGCCTTCGGCTACTTCGCGGTGCTGCCCGCCGCCCTGCACTTCCTGCTCGGCTTCAACAACGACCAGTTCTACGTCCAGGTGCGGGCGAGCGACTACTACAGCTTCTTCTCGATGACGATGCTCGCCTGCGGGCTGGTCTTCCAGCTGCCGATGGCGATCCTGGCGATCACCCGGCTGGGAATCGTCCGGGTGGACCAGATCACCAAGAACCGTCGCTATGCCTACCTGATCATCGCGATCATCGCCGCGGCCCTCCCGGGGGTCGACCCGATCTCGATGTTGATCGAGATGGTTCCCCTATTGGTGCTCTTTGAGTTGAGTATCCTGCTTGCACGCTGGTTTGGCCGACCGAGCGGGGCAGGCACGGCCGAACCGACCACGCAGGAGTAAGAAGGGGCAGATGGCGCCGGACGAGCATCGAATGGTCTTTGACATCCGCGGCCGCAGGCGGCACGTGGTCAAAGTCGTGTACGCGATCCTCGCGATCCTGATGGCTGCCAGCCTCTTCCTGGTCACCGGGGCGATCAACATCAACTCGATCTTCGGCACCAGCTCGAGCGGGGAAAGCGCCGCGGCGAGCTTCGAAAAGCAGGCCGAACACATCGAAGCCAAGCTGGTGAAAATGCCGGAAGACGAAGACCTGCTGGCCGGGCTGACGCGGTCGCGGATCAACGCGGCCAACTCGATGATCACCAACGGCAAGGGCGAATCGACCGGCGGTATCGAAGAAATCAAGCACCAGCTGGCCCTGGCCAGCGAAGCGTGGTCGAAATACGTCGAAGCGGCGAAGGAACCGAGTGCCGGGCTGGCGATCCAGGTGGCGCCGGCGATGTTCCAGCTCGCCGAACTCTCCACCAGCGGGCCCGAAGCGCTGGAAAACATCAAGGCGGCCACCGAAGCCGAGCAGATCGTGGCCGAACAGCGCAACGACCTGAACAGCTGGAGCACGCTCGCCCTCTACGCGCTCTTCGCCCAGAACTTCAAACTGGCCGAAGAAGCCAAAGAAGAAGCGGTGACGCTGGCGAACACGAAGTTCGAACGCGAATCCTTCGAAAACAAATACGAAGAAGTCGAAAAAAACGCCAAAGAATTCGGCAAGCGCCTGAAGATCGAAAAGGCGACGAAAAGCCAGACCGGCGGCGGCAAGGAATCGCTCGAAAACCCGATCCAGGGTCTCTACGGCACCTCCCTCGGCGGCGAATAGCGCCCGCTCCCGCCGGGCGCTCGAGTGGGCCGTGTTGGGCTCGAACCAACGACCTTGAGGGAGCGAGAGCATTTGCGGCTCGTTCCGGAAAGCACTCGTAGCCGCTTGGCGCGCCAAGTACCTACGCCCCGTGAAGCTCCCGGTTGCGGAGGATTGCGGACGGCCTGTTGACCCGACGTTGACCCAACTTATGTGCTTGGCGCCGGTCCAAAGGGCAACTACTCGGCGTCGCCGAGGTGGCCCCGGGGTGCTTGTACGGGAACAGTTCTACGAGGGCGATCGGAGCAGGCTGAAGTCGAAGAGAGGAAGACGCGACGTCCGCTCTCGCCTGGGATGGCGGAGCGACTGCGAACGAAGAAGGCGGCCAGCCATCACGATGATGCGCCGGTCTTCGCGACGATCGCCGGCACGGAGCTGAATCGCGCCAACGTCGCCAGTCGCATCCTGAAGCCCGCGGGGAAGGCTGCCGAACTGCCGTGGGCCAGCTTCCATAGCTTCCGCCACACCTGCGCTTCGATCCTCGAGGAGGGGCGAAACGTGAAGCAGGTCCCGGACTGGCTAGGCCACGCTGACCCCGCAGTCACGCTGCGGACCTACGTGCATCTGCCCGACGACGGGGTCGGGAATGCGGATTTCATTGATTCGGCCGTCGCCGACTTAAAGAACAAAGACAGGAGCAGTGATAACTTTAGTGGTCGAACAACGGCCAATTAAGGGCCAAAGCTAGGGTGTCCGATAGGACAAATATGTTTCCATCTGAGCCATCGCACTGATTGGAGGAGCCCGTGCCAGACCTCGCTACGGCATCTCGTGAAGCCCACCGGCAGGTCACCGAGTCGAGCATCGAGCAGATCACCCAGTACCTGGAAGAGGTTCTCGGCCGCAAGCTCGTAGCAACCCTCGCAGAGGTGAAAGACCCGAAGGCGGTTGCGAGATGGGCGAATGGGGAGCGGGCGCCGCGGCCGGCCGCGGAGGAACGGCTGCGCGTCGCTTACCAGATTTTCCGTCTACTTCTGACCGCCGAGTCGCCGCACACGGTTCGGGCCTGGTTCATCGGCCTTAACCCGCAGCTCGCCGACGAGTCGCCGATCCTTGTAATTCAGGAGGGACGGTTTCAGGAGGCTATGGTCGCGGCTCGGGCTTACATAGCCGGCGGCTGATCCATGGCTCTGGCGGTCGTGCAACCACCGGCCGCCGGAGTCTGGCGGGTTGGTCGAGCGCGCGATCCGATCGAATTTCGCGAGCCACCGGCCGGGGGTGAGCTTGAGTACAAGTCCACCGGCAACCGATTTGACAGCCCCACTGAAGATTTTCGGACCTGCTACTTCGCGACCGAACCTGCTGCTTGCTTCGGCGAGACCCTCTCCCGCTTCCGGCCCAATTCTGCTCTCGCCGATGCCGCGGACGAAGAGGGCTACATGGGCATCGGCCAGGTGCCAGCTGACTGGCGACACCAGCGCATCATCGTCCAGGCTGAGATCGCCCCGACTTTCGCCCGGCCCAATCTTCGCTTCCTGGACGTCGAAAGCCTTGAGACGCGCGAAGAGCTCCGACGGGATCTGGCCGGAATCCTGACGGTCTACGGCTATTCAGATCTAGATGTCTCCATTGTGCGCGGTGGCGATCGACGGATCACCCGTTGGATCAGCAAATGGGCCTACGAGCAGCGTGGGGCCGAGGGCGCGTCGTTCGCCGGCATCCGATACCTGTCGCGATTGAGCTCGGAGTGGGAGTGCTGGGCGGTTTTCGACGATGTTGGCATCATCGAGATCGCCCGCGAGCCAATTCGTCGGCAAGATCCTTCCCTGCTGTCGGTGGCGAGGCGCTTCGACTTAACGGTCCACTGACGTGGAGTTGACGCAGCAGTTGACCGGAGCGGGATCGGGGCGGTTGGCGGCGGGAATCCGGCTGTAGGAGCCGCCTAAAGATGGGCCGTGTTGGGCTCGAACCAACGACCTTGAGATTAAGAGTCTCCTGCTCTACCAACTGAGCTAACGGCCCCGGACGGCGGATTATAGGAATCCGGCATCCCGGGGTGGGCCGAGGGTGGGAGCGCCGGGCAAGGGACGCGAAAAGGGACCCGGCCCTCTCGCCACGGCCCGGGCAGGCTGTGGCCGTGGCCGAGAGGGCCGGGTCTTCGATGAGTGGAGGAAGGGACGCCGGGGCGTCACGGGGGAGCCGACGGGAGTCCCACGGATCCGTGACGGAACCGGGACCTCGGCACGAAGAGCGTGGGAACTCCACGGTTCGTCCCATGTTTGGCAATGAGCCGGACCAGGTTCGGCTCATTGTGAGCCAGGATACGCTGGCGCCCCGAACTGGTGGGGACGCCCCGCACGCTCCGCCGCCCCCTCACCGTTGGGCGCAGTACTTTTCGAGGCCGACGCCTTCGATCACCAGGCCGTTGGCGAAGGTGAAGATGCCGTGGCTGCGGAGGATGTGGTCCGAGCAGCGGGCGGAGACGTAGCTGCGCTTCACCCCGCCGGCGGTATAGCGGCGGCCGATCTTCACCTGGATGTGGGTGATCGCGCCGAGGCCGCCGGCCAGCTCGGGCAGGTTGACGGTGGCGCGATAGCGGAATTCGCCGGGGCGCTTTTCGATCGGCACGACGAAGGCGTAGGTCTGGGTCGCGGGCACCTGGATGCGGGCGTGCACGACCACGGTCGGGTGGCCTTCCTGGCGCGGGCCGTTGAAGAGGGTGAGGGCGGAGGCGGTCGGGACCGGGCCGCCGGGCAGCGAGACGAGCGCTTCCAGCTTGCCGGTGCCGACGATTGCGCCCTTGCAGATCGCGCGCGCTTCGTCGACGCTTGCCGCCGCGATCTGTTCGGGGGCGCAGGTCGGCAGGCCGGCGACGTCGAGGCGGCCGTCGCGGTCGAAGTCCATCACCACCTGGGTCAGGGCGGGGGGCGCGCCGCCGCCCGGCCTGGCGACGGCGACGTAGCCTTCGAAGTGGACCGGGGCGAAGGTCTTCTTCGGCAGGTTCAGCGGCTGGAAGTCGGCGTTCAGCTTCAGCCGGATTTCCCTCGTTTCGACCATCGCCGCGCCGAGCGCTCCCTCGGCGAGCGCCGCGCAGGCGAGCAGCGCGATGAAGAACGGGAGGGCTCTCCTCACCCGGTGTGGCATGGCGAGGTGAGCAGCGACTGCAGGTGGCTGCCGTCGGCGAAGGTCAGTTTGCCGAAGACCTGGAGGCGGCCGCCGGAGCATTCGGCTTCCGCGTAGCCGACCTTGCGCCCGTGGCGCACGTAGGTGCGGCCGAAGTGGGCTTCGGCGAGGATCGCGGCGCCGTCGCCGCCTGCGATCGGCGGCAGTTCGATTTCGGTGCGGAAGCCGTAGCGCCCGTGGTTCACCTTTTCGATCGAGAACGGCACCAGCAGCACCTGCGGCGAGGGCACGGTCTCGTAGGCGTGGGCGATCATCGTCGGTCGCCCGCCCTCCGGTGGCGCGTTGAAGACCGAGATCGGCGAGCTGATCGTGAAGGGGGCCTGGCCGGGCATCTGCACCCGCGCTTTCCCGGTCCCGGTGCCGAGCAGCGCCGCGTCGCAGCGCTTGCGGGCTTCGGCCGGGGTCGTCCCTTCCAGCTTCGCCGCCGTGCAGGTCGGCATGCCCTTGAAGTTGAGCCTGCCGTGCTTGTCGAATTCGAAGATCATCGTCTTCAGCGCGGGGGGCTGGTCCCCGTTCGTGGTCTTGATCCGGACGATGCTGCTGAAGCTGGCGGGCAGGGTGCCGTGCTCGGGGAAGGCGCGCGGCTGGAATTCGGCGGTCGCGCTGACCTTGAGGTTGCCGATCTGGGTGGTGACGGCGACGGCGACGGCGGCACAGGCGAGGACGATCGCGATCGCCGCGCCCGTCGCCAGGGCTGCGCGGCGCCGCCTCAAATCAGGCTCCCTTGCAGTGTTTGAAGATGATCCCGTTCAGCTTCGTGCCTTCGTTGAATTCCGTTTCGACTTTGGCCTGCAGCTTGCCCGCCGGGCAGCTCGCGTTGGCGTAGCTCAGCTTCTGGCCCTTGAAGGTCCAGCGTTTGCCGATCGTCAGGCGCCCTTCGAGCGGGATCCCGGCGCCGCCCGCGATCCGCGGGATCTTCGCTTCGGTGCGGAAGCCGAACGGCCCGGCGTGCACCTTCTGGATTTCCACCGGGACGATGTAGGTGGTCGGCGCGGGCACGCTGAGGTAGGCGTGGGCGAGCACGGTCGGGTTGCCGTCGTGCGGCGGCGCGTTGAAGATCGTGATCGGCGAGCTCGCCTTGAACGGCTTCTGTTCCGGGAAGGCGATCAGGGCGGTGCCGTAGCCCTCGCCGACGATCGAGCCCGCGCAGACCTTGCGCGCCGTCGCCGAGGTGGTCGCCGCCAGCTTGTTCTTCGTGCAGTACGGCAGGCCCTTGGTGACGACCGCGCCGTGCTTGTCGTACCAGACGGTCAGCGTTTTGAGGATCGGTGGGAGGCCGCCGTCCGTCGCCGCGATGTGGCCTTCGCCGTGCAGCGTGATCGGCGCCGTCTTGTGCTTGGGCAGGGTCGTCGGCGTGAAGCCGCCTTCGGCGACGACTTCGATCGGACCCGCCCGCAGCACGATCGTCGCCAGCGCAACACCGCCCGTCGCCAACAGCGCGACGACGGTCAGAACCGCCGTCCTTAACACAGTCTTCCGCATAGGTTCGCTCCTCCCGTAGCCCCTTCGCGCCAAACTACCACGGGTGGGAAGCAGCACGAGCAGGGGGAGCGAGCGGCCCCGTGGACCGGGCGCGGGCCGAAGGCTGCCGTGGCTGCTGCGCCACCCGCGCGAGATCCTGCTGATCGCCGCGATCGTCCTGGCCGCGCTGGCGGTGATCGGCACCGGCGTCGACTCGCGGCTCGACCCGACGACGCTCACGGTCCCCGGCAGCGCGTCGGCGGAAGCCAACGCGATGCTCGAAGAACACTTCGGGCCTTCGGCGCCGTTCGCGATCCTGCTGCGGGGCCCGGCTGAAGCGCTCGAAGAACAGGGGCCGCGCCTGGTCCGGGCGCTGCGCGCGGAACCGAACGTCACGACGCTCTCCCCCTGGGACAGAGGGTCGGTCGAAGGGCTGCGCCCGTCCCCGGAACGCGCGCTGATCCTTGCCGACTTCCACGTCGAGACGAAAACGGCGGTCAACGAAACCGTGCCGAGACTGGAAGAAATCCTCGAAGAAGAAGTGTCGGCGCCGGTGCGGGCGACGCAGACGGGTTACGCGACGATCTCGCGCTCGCTGCAGAACGAATCGATCGACTCGGCCGAGCGCGGCGAGCTGATCGCGCTGCCGATCCTGCTGATCGTCCTGCTGCTGGTCTTCCGCTCGCCGATCGCGGCCATCATCCCGCTCGGCTTCGGCGCGATCACCGTGCTCGCCTCGCGCGGGATCCTCTACTTCCTCACCAGCTGGTTCTCGATCGATGCCTTCGCGCTGACCGTCTGCACGATGATCGGCCTGGCGCTGGGGGTCGACTATGCGCTCTTGATGGTGTCGCGCTTCCGCGAGGAGCTGGAGGGCGGCGCCGATCCGGCGGAGGCGGCGCTGCAGACGCGGCGCCACGCCGGGCGGACCGTCGCCTTCGCCGGCTCGACCCTCCTGCTCTCGATGCTCGTCTCGCTGCTGATCCTGCCCGGGTCGCTCTTGGTGTCGCTGGCCGGGACGGTGGCGATGGTCGTCGTCCTCAGCGTCACCGTGGCGACGCTGGTCGGCCCGGCGATCCTCACCCTGGTCGGCACGAACATCGACCGCTGGCGGGTCGGCTCGCGGGCGGGCGCCGAACGCTCGGCGGTGATGCGTTTCGTCAACGGGGCGCTGAGGCGGCCGCTGGCAGCGGCGCTGGTGATCGGCGCGATCCTGCTGGCGCTGGCCGGGCCCGCGATCGGGCTGAAGCTCGGGCCGCCGAGCCCGGAACAGCTTCCCAGGGACGCGCCCGCGCGGGTGAACGCGGAACTGATCGACAAGCAGATCGGCCCCGGTTGGGACGCCCCGTTCCAGGTCGTCGCCACGAACCCCGACGGCCCGATCACCGATGCGGGCACCATGGCGGCGCTCGAGCACTTCCAGCACAAGGTCGCCAAGCTGGGCGGCGTCAAAGTCGTGATCGGCCCGCAGGCGGCGACCAAGCGGGTGAAGCCGCTGCAGGAATTGGGCAACTCGGCGCTCGCCTCGAAAGGCAACCTCGGCCCGGTCAAGGAACTGGGCAAGCTCGGCAAGGAACTCGACGTCGCCGCGAGCGGGGTGGGCGAACTGCGGGCCGGGATCACCGAAGCAAGCGACGGCGCCGGCCTGCTGGCGCTCGGCTCCGACCACGCAGGCGAAGGCGCCGAGCTGATCGCGCGCGGCCTCGGCCGCGCGGCGGGCGGGAGCCAACGCGCGATCGACGCCCTCGAACGGTTGGCGAAAGGCAACGAAAGACTCGCGGAAGGCCTCTTGCAGGCCGAAATCGGGGCGCAACAGGTCCGGGTCACGGGGATCAACGGCATCACCAACTCCTTGAACTACAACGGGCGAAGGGCTCAGCGTGAACAGCTCCGCGGGCTCCGCGCGGAGGAGAACGAAACCCTGCCACGGTTGCTCGCGCCGACCCGGCAGAGTGTCGAAAGGCTGCTGGCGGCGGAAGCCAAGTTGAAAGAAGCCGCGCCGGGCGATCCGACTGCGGCTGCGGCACTTGAATCGGTTCAGGCTGCGCTGGCCGCACTCACGGGCACCAACCCGGTCGATGGCGCCCCTTACGAGGAAGGCTACGCGGGCCTTCCCGTCGAAATCGAAGGTCTCCAGGAACGACTGAACGAATACGCCGAACTCAACAAAAGAACGACGTCCTTCATACATTCTTCAGTCGAAGGTTTGAAGAAAACCGGGCGGGCCACGGGACACCTGATCGAAGGCCTGCAGAAGCTTCGCAAGGGCAGCAACACCCTCGCCCAGGGCGCCAACAAGCTCGCGAAGGAAGCCGACCGGCTGGGCAAGGGGATCGAAACCCTGAGCAATGGCGCGACGTCGCTCGTCAAGGGTCTCGGCCGGCTCAGCGGCGGTGTCGAAGCGTTGGAAGCGAACCTCGCCGCCGGCGCGGTCGAAGTCGAACCGCTGGAAACCGGGCTCTCGGAAGCGAGTGCCCAGGTGCTCGAAGGCAAGGGGAAAATCCGCAAGCAGGCGACCGAAGTGGGGGAAAAGTCGCCCGGGCTCTTCAACTCCGGGTACTTCGTGCTCTCGGCGCTCGACGGGGCGCCGCCCGGCACGCGCGAAAAAGTGGGCGCGACGATCGACCTGAACAAAGGCGGCCAGGCGGCGCAGATGGTGGTGATCTCGAAGTACGAATTCAACTCCCCCGGCTCGATCCGCCTGAACAAGGAGCTCGCGGCCGCGGCCGGCGAACTGGGGGAAAACGCGAGCCTCGAGACCGGCGTGGCGGGCGGCGCGGCGCAGCTGAACGACTACAGCCAGATCACCCGCGACCGGATCCCGTTCATCATCGCGATCATCACCTTCGTCACCTTCCTGGTGCTGGTGGTGGTGCTGCGGGCGCTGTTGCTGGCGGCGATCGCGGTCGGCCTCAACCTGCTCACGGTCGGCGTCGCCTTCGGCATCCTGACGCTGCTCTTCAACGTCCCGGACGGCTGGCCCCTGGGCGGCCACACCTACGTCGACGCGGTCGGCTCCTGCATGATCTTCGCGATCGTCTTCGGGCTCTCGATCGACTACGCGGTGTTCCTGCTGAGCCGCATGCGGGAGCACTACGACGCGGGCAACGGCAACGAGGCCGCGGTCCGTTACGGGCTGGAGAAGACCGCCCGGGTGATCACCGGCGCGGCGGCGATCATGCTGGGGGTTTTCGTCGTCTTCGCCGGCGAGCCGATCGCGAACGTGAGCCAACTCGGGATCGGCCTCACGGTCGCGGTCGTGCTCGACGCCACCGTGGTGCGGATCGTCCTCCTGCCGGCCCTGATGCTCCTGCTCGGCGACCGCGTCTGGTGGCTGCCGCGCCCGCTGGCCCGGGTGCTGCCGAAGCTGAACGTGTAGGGGGTGCGGGGCCGGGCCGCCTGCGGCAGTTCGCGGCGGGACCTGCCGGTGGGTGGCCGGGCGAGGGCCCTCGGGGACCGATCCGTGACGAAGATGCCGGGGACGTCACGGTCCCGCGCGCCTTCCGTGCGGCATATGGCGCTCCCCGGGCCCGGATCGAGGGTCCCTCGGGGTGCGGTCGTCCTAACCGACCTATAGCGCCGGTTAGGACGACCGCACCCGCGTCGGTGTTGGACAACACGGGAGGAAGCGTGGAGTTCCCACGCTCTTCGTGACGAGGTCCCACCTCGGTCACGGATCCGTGGGACTCCCGTCGCTCCCTCGTGAGGCTCGCGCGACCCTGGTCCGCTGTCCGCAGGACCGCGACGGTGGGCCGACTCAGGGCCGGCCTCACCGCGCGATCGCGCTCGGGCTGGGCTACTTCTTCTTCGGTTCGGGCTTCGGCGTGCAGGTCTGCGTTGCCGAGGCGTCGATCGTGGTGTTGTCGGCGAAGGTGAAGGCGCCGCGGTACTTCAGCTTCTTCGAGGCGGGGCACTTCGCGTTGACGAAGCTCATCTTCTTGCCCTTGTAGGTCCAGGACTTCTGGATCTTGACCTTGAAGTCGGTGATGACGCCCGCGCCGCCCGCGATCGGCGGGATCGTGACGTCGAGGCGGGGGCCGTAGCCTTCCTTGCCGTAGTTGGAGACCGTGCCGACGAGGACCAGGGTGGTCTGGATCGGCGTCTGGCCGTAAGCGTGCAGGAGGACCACCGGCTTGCCGCCTTGGGGGGCGCCGTTGAAGGCGGTGACCTTGGTCGGCTCGGTGTAGAGGACGCTCAGCGGCAGCAGCGTGACCGCGGAGCCACTGCCGATCTTGGCCTTGCCGCAGGCCAGTTCGGCCGCTTCGGTGGTCGTGTTCTGCAGTTTCGCCGCGGTGCAGGTGGGCAGGCCTTTGGTCGCCAGCGACAGGTTCTTGTCGAAGTCGATGACGTCGTGGACGGCAGGGCTCGGCACGCCGTTCGAAGCGGTCGTCCCGGTCTTCACCTCGACGTTCAGGGTCGCCGGCGAGGCCGTCTTCTTGTAGAGGGCCTTCGGCGCGACCGAGGCTTCGATCGACTGCGTGTTGCCGTCGGGTCCGGTGACGGTTTCGCCGGCAAGGGCGGCCGAGACCGGGATCGCGAGCGCCACGAGGGCGGCAAGGCCCGCGATCAGAGTGGAACGTTTGTGCATTTAGCTGCTCCTGGATCGGAAATTGTGCGGATCGCCTCCTGGTCCCCTAACCGCTCCGCGGCGCCAGAGTAGCGCGTTGATTTCCCATTAAGTCCCCGCTGGAGCGCCTTTTGGCGGGGATCGCCTCGGATACGATTCCGGCGCCCATCCGCAGGGTCAAGGGGGCCAGGGGAGGGGCGGGCGACGACCTGTGGCTGCGAAACCCCAAGGCGAGGAGAAACGCTCGGCTCCGAGCCGAGGGACCACCCCAGCGCGCATGGCCGCGATAGCGGCCCTTGCGGTGGTGGTGATCGTCCTCGCGATCGTGCTCTTCTCCGGGGGCGGGGGCCACAAGTACACCTTCATGTTCCAGAACGCCGGCCAATTGGTGAACGACAACCAGGTGATGATCGGCGGGTCGCCGGTCGGCAACGTCTCCGGCATCGACCTGAGCCCGGACAACCTGGCCGAAGTCCACGTCGAAGTGGAACAGGAGCTGCACGAAGGGACGACGGCGGTGATCCGGGCCACCTCGCTCTCCGGGGTCGCCAACCACTACCTCTCGATCAGCCCCGGGCCTAACAGCAGCCCGGCGCTCGAAGAAGGGGCCACGCTCGGCCTCGGCTCGACCACGACGCCGGTGGACATCGACCAGTTCTTCAACAGCTTCCCGGCGAAAGTGCGCGAAGGCCTGCAGAACTTCATCAAAGGCAACGGGGAGATCTACGAGGGGCGCGGCCCCGAAGCGAACGAAAGCTACAAGTACTTCGGCACGGCGCTGAACCGGGCGACCAATTTCGCGGAAGAACTGAACGCCGACGAACAGCTCCTCTCCAAGTTCCTGGTCAGCTCCAGCAACCTCACCAGCGCCGTCGCCGGCCGCGGCAAACAGCTGTCGGACGCGATCTCCCACGCCAACCAGGCCTTCCAGGCGATCAGCAGCCAGAACGTGGCGCTGGAACGGACCCTGGAAGAGCTGCCGCCGGTGATGCGCCAGGCGAACACGACCTTCGTCAACCTGCGGGCCGCCCTCGACGACGTCGAACCGCTGATCAACACGGCCAAGCCGGCAACCAAGAACCTCGCGCCGTTCCTCGCCGAACTGCGCCCGGTGTTGAACAAGTTCATCCCCTTCACCCGCAATCTCGGCCTGGCGCTGAACCGCCCCGGGCCGCACAACGACACGATCTCGCTGCTGAAGGAAATCCCGGCCGTCGCGCAGCGCGCCTCGTTCACCTTCCCGCACGCCGAAGCCGCGATCGCCGCCTTCCAGCCGCAGCTCAACTTCGCCCGCTCCTACACGCCTGACCTGTTCAACGCGCTCGGCAACCTCGGTGTCGCGGCCGGTGGGTACGACGGCAACGGAAAGTACGTGAGGGCATCGATCTCCGCTGCGAACCTCTTCAAGTACGACAACGGCAAGCTGACGCCGATCACCCGCGCCGAACAGTTCAACGGCTTCACCTCGACCTCGACCCCGCGGCGCTGCCCCGGCGGTGCCACGCAGCCCGCCGCCGACGCCTCGAATCCCTACGTGAACCCCCCCCACGGCGGCAGCTCCGTCAGCCCGTCCGAATGCAACGTGAATCAAGGGACGGCGGGCGGATGAAAAAGGTGCTCGCCGGCCTCGTCGTCGTGGCGGCCGTCGTCGTCGCGATCGTCCTGCTCGCCCGCGGCAGCTCGGGCGAAGGCTACGTCGTGCGGGCCGTCTTCGAGAATGGCTCCTTCATGGTCAGCGGCGAGCAGGTGCGAGTCGCGGGCGCCAACGTCGGCACGATCAAGTCGGTGGGCGTCTCGCTGCCGGGCGAACCGACCGCCGAAGAAGACGGCAAGCTCGTCGACGTCCCCGGCAAGGCGATCATCGAGCTCGAAATCAGCGATCCGAGCTTCCAGGACTTCCGCCAGGACGCGGGCTGCGAAATCCGCCCGCAGTCGCTGATCGGCGAGAAGTACGTCAACTGCCACCCGACCGAGCCGCGGGCGCCGGGCGAGCAGCCGCCGCCCCCCCTGCGGCAGATCCCGGCGGGCGAACCAGGAGCGGGCCAGTACCTGCTGCCGCTCGGCCGCAACCAGACCACCGTCGACCCGGACCTGATCAACAACATCAACTCGCTGCCCTACGCGCAGCGCTTCCGGTTGATCTTCAACGAACTCGGGGCCGGTCTGGCGGGGCGCGGTCAGGATCTCGAGGCGGCGATCAAGAAGGCGAACCCGACCCTGCGCTCGGTCGACAAGCTGTTCGGCCAGCTGACCGAACAGAAGGATCAGCTCGCCCAACTGGCGGCCGAATCGCAGGAAATCCTCGAACCGCTGACGCGCGAAAAAGAACATGTGGTCGGCTTCCTCGCCCACTCCGGCGAAGCGGCGGAAGCGAGCTCCGAACACGGCGCCGAACTGGAAGCGGCCCTGCAGAAGTTCCCCACCTTCCTGGTCGAGTTCCGCGAAACGATGAAGAGCCTCAAGGAGTTCTCCGACGCGGGCACGCCGTTGCTCAAGAGCCTCGGCGCCGCCGCGCCGTCCCTCACCAACGCGACCAGAACCCTGACTCCGTTCTCCGAAGCGACGACCGTGGCGTTGAAGAGCCTTGCCACGGCAGGCGAAGCATCGGGACCGGTGTTCGCCCAGGCCACCCCCGTGGTGAGGAAGGCCGGAAAGCTCGCCAAGACCGGCGTCGCCCCGACCAAGGAACTCGCCGCCCTCTTCGGCAGCCTCGAAGAAACGAAAGGCTGGCAGCGGCTCACCGAACTCATCTACAACTCGACCGCAGCGTTCAACGGGTTTGACAAATACGGGCACTACGGGCGGGCCTTGGTGACCCTCGGCCTTTGTCTCGAATACAAGGCGACCGAAGCCGGGCAGTCGAGCTGCTCGGCTCGCTTCAACGGCCCGTTCCATTCGGAACCGCAGAACGCCAGTGCCTCGGTTGCCCAGCTCCTGCAGCTGCTGGATCAGGCCAGAGCCGAACAGAGCGGCGGGACGACTGCGGGCGAGGAAGGCTCGACCGCGGGAACGTCCGGATTGGGGAAGGCGCAGTCGGCCGAATACTCGGCGCCCGCTGAACGTGTCCATGGCGAACGCGAAGAAGAAGCCGGTCTCGGCGAAGCCAGGCAAACCGAAGGGGGCACCGAACCCCTTCTCGACTACCTCCTGGGCCAATGAGGAATCGCAACGGAGGATTTGCGGTGAGCCCGGTGCTGGTCGGCGCCGTGACGGTGCTGGTGATCATCGTCGCCGTCTTCCTCGCCTACAACGCGAACAACGGGCTGCCCTTCGTCTCGACCTACAACATCAAGGCGCGCGTGCCCAACGCGGACGCGCTGGTGAAGGCGAACGAGGTGCGGATCGGCGGCGCCCGCGTCGGCGTGGTCAAGTCGGTGGTCCCGGTCCAGCTACCGAACGGCGGGGTCGAGGCCGAACTGACGCTGAGCCTCGACAAGAGCGCCGAACCGATCCCGAAGGGCTCGACCCTGCTGATCCGGCCGAAATCGCCGCTCGGGCTGAAGTACCTGCAGATCACCCCGGGCACCTCGAACGAACAGATCAAGGCCGGCGAAACGATCCCGGTGCGCTACGCGAAGCCGGAACCGGGGGACATCGACAAATTCTTCGACATGTTCAATACGCCGACCCGGAAGGCGATCCAGCGCAACTACGCCGGGTTCGGCAACGCGCTCGCGGGCCGCGGGCCGCAGCTGAACGAAGCGATCGGCGCGCTGCGCGGGCTGGTCGAACAAGGTGAGCCGGCGGCCGCGAACCTGGCCGCGCCGAGCACCAACTTCAGCGGCTTCTTCAAGGCGCTGGAGGCGCTCTCGGCGACGGTCGCGCCGGTCGCCCAGCAGCAGGCGAGCATGTTCGTCGTCCTCGACCAGACCTTCGCCGCCTTCGCGCACGTCTCCCGGCCCTACATCCAGGAAACGATCGAAAAGGGCCCGCCGACGCTCGAAACGGTCAACGCCGGGCTGCCGAAGATCAATCCGTTCCTGCACGACACGGCTCGCTTCTTCACCGCGCTGCGCCCCGGCGCCAGGGCGCTGCAGGAAACCTCGCCGATCATCGCCGAATCACTGCGCGCCGGCGTCCCGGCGCTGAACGCCTCGCCGGTCCTCAACAACCAGCTGCCGCCGACCGCCGAAGCGCTGCTCGCGTTCCAGCAGTCGGAAGGGGTCTTCACCGGCCTCGGGCTGCTCACCGACCTGAACAAGAACCTCAAGGCGCCGCTCGAATTCATCGCCCCGGCACAGACCAAGTGCTTCTACGGGACGCTGCTCTTCTCCAACCTCTCGAGCTCGAACAGCCAGGGAAACAAGTACGGCAAGTGGCTGAACGTCATCTCGTTCGAGCCGGCCACCGGCCCCAACTCTGAGGGGGGCCAAGCTTCGGCTCCGGCGTCGGGTCCGAAGCAGAACCACCTCCACTTCAACCCGTACCCACAGACCGGCGCACCAGGACAGAAGAACGGCTGTGAAGCGGGCAACGAGAAGTACATCCCCGGCCAGACCGTGATCGGCAACGGGTCGGTGTGGGGTACCACCACCCGCGAACTGGCGAGTAGGACGGAATGACCCCGGACGCCAAACAGGAAAAATCGGCCGGGACCGTGGCGAAGAGACGGCGCCGCGGACATCGCATCCCGAACTGGCTGATCGCGGTGATCTTCATCCTGATCTTCACGATCGGCCCGTACCTGGCGTTCACCAAACACATCCCGTTCACCAGCTACGGGTACGAGCTGAAGGCCACCTTCACGAACTCGGCGAACATCTCGTTGAAGTCACCGGTGCGAATCGCGGGCGTCGAAGTTGGCAAAGTCATCTCGACCGAACGCGACGGCGACGCGACCACCGTCACCTTCACCGTCGACGACGCCGGTCGGCCGATCCACAAGAACGCCTTCGCCACGGTGAAGCCGCGGATCTTCCTCGAGGGCAACTTCTTCATCGACCTCGATCCGGGCAGCCCCGGCTCCCCCGAACTGGCGAGCGGCGGGACGATCCCGATCAGCCACACCTCGACCGCAGTGCAGATCGACGAAGTGCTGACCGCGCTGCAGTCGCCGGTCCGCGCCGACCTCGGCCGCCTGCTGGAGAGCTACGGCAACGCACTCACCCACGAACCCACGGCGGCGGAAAACGCGAACCAGCTGCCGATGGTGCAAGGCCTCTCCGGCGGCCAGGCACTCAACAAGACGTTCCAGTACGGCGGCGAAGCGGGCAAATACAGCGCCCAGGTGACCCAGGCCTTGACGGGGACGCAGAAGCACGACCTCGCCAAGCTGGTCTCCGGCTCGGCCCGTACCTTCAACGCCTTCAGCGCCGACCAGGCCGCGCTCCAGGGCTTGATCGACAACTTCGACACCTTCACCGGAGCGCTCGCCAACCAGTCGGAAAACCTCCAGACCACGGTTCACGAGCTGGCGCCGACTCTGCAGACCGCCCACAGCTCGCTCGTCAGCCTCGACCGCTCGCTGCCGCCGCTGCGCACCTACGCGATCGAGCTCACCCCCGCGGTCGCCGAGCTGCCCGGGTTGATCCAGGCCTCGAAACCGTGGCTCGCCCAGGTGCGCCCGCTGCTCTCCGGCAAGGAGGCGGGCGGCGCGGTGAAGCTGCTCGCCGAATCGACTCCGGGCCTCGCGGGCGCTACCCAGGCCGGCAAGTCGGTCGCGCTGCCGCAGGCCAACCAGCTCAGCCAGTGCACGACCAAGGTGTTGGTGCCGACCTCCGAAGAGCCGATCAACGACCGGTTCAGCGATGGCGGCCCGAACTACCGTGACTTCTGGCGCCTGCTCTCGAACTTCGCCAGCGCCGGCCAGAACTTCGACGGGAACGGGCCGTACGTCCGTGCGCAGGGTGGCGGTGGGCCGGTCCTACTCGAAGAATTCAATCCCTCCTTTGAAAACGTGCCTCAGCAACATCAGTTCGCCCGCGCGGCCGAAGTCCCACTCGGAACGCAGCCGCAGCTCCAAGGTCAGCCTGAAGCCCATCCAGATGTCCGCTGCGAAACGAACCCGGTGCCAGACATCAACAGCGGGCCGGGTCAGGCGGGCCCGACCGGCGTGAAGGTGGTGCCTCCTCGCTGATGGCCATGCAGACGCCGAAACCCACGCCGACCCCCGAACGCCGCAGCCGCATCGGACACTTCCGCGCCTGGCTCAGCCGGCAGGCGCGCGGTCACCGCACCGACACGATCGCGATCCTCGTCCTCGCCTTCGTCGGCATCGTGATGATGCTCGGGATCTTCACCCAGCAGAAAGCCTCGCTGCCGTCGTGGCTGCCGTTCGTCGGGGAAGAATTCAAGAACATCTCGGCCGAATTCACCACCGCTCAGGCGGTCACCCCTGGCCAGGGCCAGGCGGTGGACGTCGCCGGGCTGCAGATCGGCAAGGTCTCCTCGGTCGACCTCGAAGACGGGCACGCGATCGTCGGCATGCAGATCGAGCCGAAGTACATGCAGCTGATCCATCCCGACGCCCACTTTCTGTTGCGGCCAAAAACCGGTCTGAACGACATGACGGTCGAGGTAGAACCGGGCAGCGGCAACGAACCGGTCGAAGACGGACATCGATTCCCGCTCGCGCAGACCGAAGCGAACGTCCAGCTGGAAGCGCTCTGGAACAGCCTCGACGCCGACACGCGCCAGTACATTCAGCTGCTGGTCGCCGGTGGGGCGCAGGGGATCGGCGGCCGCGGCGTACAGCTCGGCAACGCCCTGCGGCGCTTCGAGCCGTTCGTCGAGTACACCGCGAAACTGAACAAAGCCATCGCCGGGCGCCGCGCCGAGCTTGCCAAGGTCATCCACGACTTCGGCGAACTGACCACCGAACTCGGTCGGCACGACGCACAGATCCGCCGCTTCGTCGGCTCGTCGGAAAAGGCGCTCGGCAACTTCGCTCATCAGCAGCTTGCGGTTGAAGAAGCCTTCGAACAGTTCCCCGAAACCTTGAAGGTCGCCGACGAAGGCTTGGCGAGCTCCAACGAATTCTCGACCGTCGCCCTGCCGACGCTGACCAGGCTGATCCCGCAGGCGCAGGCGTCGACCCCGGCGTTCAAGGCGACCGAGCGCCTCTTCAGTCAGACCACGGCACCGATCCGCGACGGCATCCGTCCTTTCTCGCGCGAAATCCGTCGGCTGCTGACCGTAGCCAACGAAAGCTCGAAGCCGCTTGAAAAGACGGTGCGTAGCTTCGGGGAAAGCATCCACGGGCTGAATTCGTTCTTCAACGAACTCGCCTACAAGCCAAAAGGCAAGCAGAGCTTCCTCTTCTACCTGCCGTGGGTGAACCACGACATCAACTCCGCCTTTAGCCTTGAAGACGCTGGCGGTGCGCTTTTGCGCAGCCAGGTGAATCTCAGTTGCACCGGTGCCACCCTTGCCGGCGGAACGCTCGAACTCAACAAAGACGAACAGCTGCTCACGCTGCTCGATCTGATCGGCGCGCCGCGTCCTCCTGAACTTCCGAACCCCTTCGGTGGAGCGGGTCACTGCGCCGTTTCGGAAGGCGCTGCGAAGGGCATCAAATGAGCAAGCGAGCCCCCAGTACCACGCAGCTTCTGGTGATCACCGCCTTCGCCCTGGCCTGCTTCGGGATCCTGCTCTTCCTCTGGGTCACCTTCGGCGGCCCTACCCCGTTCAAAGCCAAGAGCTACCAGGTCACGGTGCCCTTCACCGAGGCCTCGCAGCTGGCCGAACAGTCCGACGTGCGGATTTCCGGCGTGGACGTGGGCAAAGTCGAAAGCATCGAACTCGGCCCGAAGGGCCGCGAATCGATCGCACTGCTGAACATCGACGACAAGTACGCGCCGCTGCCGGAGGGCACGCGGGCGATGTTGCGGACGAAGACGCTCCTCGGCGAGACCTACGTCGAACTGACGCCGGGCTCCAACGAAGAACCGGCGCTTGAAGACGGCGCCCAACTGCCCGCCGCCCAGGTGGGCGAATCGGTCCAGCTCGACGAGATCTTCCAGACCTTCAACCCGGAAACCCGCCGCGCCTTCCAGACCTGGATGCAGGAAGCGGCGGTGGCGATCTCGGGCCAAGGGCAGAACCTCTCCTACGCGATCGGCAACTTCGAACCGACCTTCAAGGAATACGAAAGCCTCTTCCGCGTCCTCAACAGCCAGCAGCTGGCGGTCACGAAACTGTTCAGCAACGGCGCCAAGACCTTCGAAGCGCTGCGCGGCCGCGAAGGGGAACTCGCGAACCTGATCCGCAGCTCCGACGAACTCTTCAAGACGACGGCGAGCCGCAACCAGGACATCGAAGCGCTCTTCCGCGCCTTCCCGACCTTCGAGGAAGAGTCGCGCCTGACCGTCGCCCGCTTGCAGGGCTTCGCCACCAACGCCGACCCGCTGTCGAAGCAGCTGGTCCCGGTCGCCGAACAGCTCTCGCCGACCTTGATCAAGTTCGGCGAACTCGCGCCGGAAGCGAAGAAGCTCTTCGAAGCGCTGCCGGCCGCAGAGCGTGAGGCGCCCACCGGCTTCTCGGCGCTGCGCAAATTCTTCCGCGACCAGTTCCCGCCGCTGCTCCGTGCGGTGGATCCGTTCGTCCGCAACCTGAACCCGATCGTCACCGGGCTCGGCCTCTACAAGCGGGAGGTCACCTCGTTCTTCGGCAATCTCACCGCGGCTACCAACGCCGAACTCACGGAAACCAATGCTGCCGGCCAAAAGATCCACTTTCTGCGCACGATGGGGCCGATCAACCCAGAATCGATCGCCAGCTATCCATCACGCCTCGCCCTCAACCGGAACAGCGCCTACAGGCAGCCTGGCTGGGCGGAAGAACTCCTCCACGGGCTTCCCAGCTTCAACACTGCCAATTGCAGCTCCGGTCTGACCGCAGAACTCGAAACGAACACGGTGACGAACCCCGCGTTCATCGAACGAGCCCGGAGGTTCAAAGAATCGGGCGAAGAATTCACCCCGGAAGAACGAGCCGCGAAAGCCGAAGAACTCCTCAACCGCATCAAGAGATTCGCCTTCGGCGAACAGTCGAGCACCGCCGCCGCCCCGACCCCGGTCTGCAGGGAGCAGGAAAAGCTGGAATCGATCTACGGCACCGGCGAAAAGACGCAGTACCAGCACACCTTCGAACAGACCGGCCGCTGAAAAGCGGACCGCCGATCAGGCGGTCCGATCGCCGCCCGGCATGCCGGCGATCTCGTCCGAGATCGTACCCCCGGACATCTCCTCCCAAAGGCCGGTGTCTCCGATCCACTGGATGATGTCGAGCCGCCCGAGTGTGGTGGTCGGCACCCAGCTGCCGCCCCTGGCAAGCGCAGACAGGTCGAGAGGGTCGGGATGGGACGACGCCCACTGATGCGCATGCAAATGTATGCACATGCTGGAGCATCGGCTGCAGATCCTCCTCGACGAGGATCGCCACGCGCGACTCAAGGCCCTTGCCCAAGAGCGCGGGGTTTCGGTTGCCGCGGTCGTGCGCGAGGCGATCGACCAGCGTGTCGCGGGTCCCGATGTCCGCCGTAGGGCGGCGGGTCGGCGCCTGCTCGAAGCGGAGCCGATGCCCGTTCCCGAGGTCGACGAGCTCGTTCAGGAGCTGGACCAGCTTCGTGGCCGAAGGGCATGATCGTCCTCGACGCCACCGTGTTGGTGTACGCGGTGGGTTCTGGTCATGCCCTGCGGCAACCGTGTCGGGACCTGGTGCAAGCGATTCTCGATCGAACGGATCGAGGCGACCACCACGGTTGAGGTCATCCAGGAGCTGGTTCACGTCCGTGGCCGACGGCGGGATCGTGCGGACGCAGCGGACGTCGGGCGTGACTTTGCCGACCTCCTGGCTCCTCTTCTGACTGTTTCATATGTGGACTTGATCGACGGTATGGTCATCTATGCGCGCAATGACCGGCTCGGCGCGTTCGACTCGGTGCTGGTCGCCGCCGCGGTTCGACATGGGGCCGGCGCCCTCGTCTCTGCAGATCGAGGTTTCTCGTCCGGCATCGACATCCGTCATGTGGTTCCAGACGCCGGCGGGGTCGCGGCGCTGTTGAATTAGCCGGTCGGACCGCCCGGTCAGGCGGTCCGCTCGTAGGTCAGCAGTTGGATGCCGGCGCCGACCGTGCGTGCGTCGGACAGGGCCAGCGGCACCTTGCGGCCGTCGTCGGCGAAGAGGCGCTTGCCGCCGCCGAGGGTCACCGGGAAGACCATCAGGCGCAGCTCGTCGAGGAGGTCGTTGGCGATCAGGCCTTGGACCAGCCGCGCCGAGCCGGCGACGAGGATGACGCCGTCGACCTCGTCCTTGACCCTGGCGATGTCGGCGGCGAAATCGCCGGAGAGGACGGTGGTGTTCTGCCAGTCGGCCGACTCGAGGGTCGTCGAGTAGACGTACTTCGGCATGGTGTTCATCTTCTTGGCGAAGCCCCCCATGTTCGGGTCGCCTTCGCGTTCCGGCCAGGCGTCGGCGAAGCCTTCGTAGGTCACCCGCCCGAGCAGCTGCGCCTCGGCCTCTTCCAGCTCGTCCAGCTTGAACTTGTTCCCCTCGTCGCCGCGGTCGATCTCGAAGGTCCAGCCGCCGTGGACGTAGTCCTCCGAACCGCCCGGATCCTCGATCACCCCGTCCAGCGAGATGAACTCGGTCGCCACGATCTTCCCCATGATGCCCTCCTCCAGGTAGTGCGGACGAGTCTAGGCCCCGCCGCGTTTCTGCCTAGACGACGAACCGCCGCGAAACTAATCGACGCCGATGTCCTGACTCGAGTGGGGGCTCTTCCAGATGAGCTCCAGATCCTCCGGCCGCACTGAGACGATGTCGAAGTCTTCGCCGTCCTCGTGAACGATCTCGACCCACCTGTGCGACGGGAACATCTCGACGACTGCGCCTCTGGTTCCCGCCGGCCAGCCGTCGACTGGATTGCGCAATGCCACCACGTCGAGTTCGCCGATAAACGTCTGCGTGGTGATCATCTTTTCTTCCTCCCTCTTGGGATTGCGGTGCTGAATCGAGACCGGGCATCTGGCCCGTCCAGGCGCCAAGCCGTCCTTACCCATGCCTTCCGGTGACTGTAGCGCCCGATCCCAGCTATCTGAAAATCGACCGCGCAGCCAACGGCGCCCGGTTCGATGACACGCACCTTATAAATCGGATTGTCGGCGATACCGAGGCGTATCTGGCGCTCCAGATAGTCGGCCGAACCGAGGTCTATCCCGAGCATCCTCAAGAACCCGTTTGCCTTTGACCCGCCGTCCTCGTGACCGAGGACGAGACAGTATCTCCGCAGCTTCTCCTCGATCCCCACGGGTTCGTCGCATCGCGGAAGAAGTTCACCTTCTAGTGGTGGCCAAGGCATGTTCGCGACGCTAGGTCGCAAACACGCACGTGTGGTGCGCACAAAGTAGAAAGTGTGTGGAGGCTTTGTGGCGTGAGTTGTACGCCGGGGGATCGCTACCGCGGCAGCGCGGCTCGGTAGCAGTACGTCTGGTAAGGGAGGGCGAACTCGGTGCCCAGGTGGGGGTCGGCTTCGACCAGCCGGCGGACGCCGGCGAGGATCTCCTTGCGGCGGCGGGGCGTCGCGGTGATGACGTAGCTGCGGGAGGCGGCCATTTCGACGAGGAGGTCGACGTCCATCGGCCGCTCCCAGTCGGTGACGAAGCGTTCGGTGGGCCCGAACGGGGGGCCGATGTCGACCGCGTCCATGTCCATGACCTCGACCTCGGCGCTGCCCATCACCTCGGTGAGGCGGACGATCCAGTCGACGCGCTCGTCGCGGCGGTTCCAGATCAGGCCGAGGGTGCCGCCGGGGCGGAGGACCCGGGCCGCCTCGGCCGTGGCCCGCTCCGGGTCGACCCAGTGCCAGGCCTGGGCGACGGTGATCGCGTCGACGCTGTCGTCGGGCAGCGGGATGTCCTCGGCCGTGCCCGACAGGGCGCGCGCCTCCGGGACGGTGGCGGCGAGCGTCTCCCGCATCTCGGTGAGCGGCTCGAGGGCGAGGACGTCGAGGCCGCGCGCGACCAGCGACCGGGTCAGCTTGCCGGTCCCGGCGCCGAGGTCGAGCACCGTCCGCGCGCCCGCCGGCACCAGCCAGTCGACGGCGGCGTCCGGATAGCCCGGCCGCGCGCGCTCGTAGGCACCGACGGCCGCTCCGAACGACCGCGCCCGCGCCGCCTTGTCCCCGTGCTTCCCAGGCACGACCACGATCCTATGCGGCGACGGCGACGGTGCAAGCGTCGGCGATGACCGCGACGGCCTCGCGGAGCTCGCGGACGGTCGGCAGGCCGTAGCCGAGGACCAGCGCGGGCGGCTGCGGATGGGCGCGGGTGAAGTCGCGCAGGCCCTGGACGCGGACGCCCGCGTCGGCCGCCTGGGCGACGATCGCGGCCTCCGCGACCCCGGCGGGAAGCTCCAGGAGGAGGTGGAGGCCGGCGGCGATGCCGCGGGCGCGGGCGCCGGGCAAGGCGTCCGCGATCGCCTCCAGCAGGGCGGCGCGCTTCTCCCGGTAGTGGGCGCGCGCGGCGCGCACGTGGCGATCGAAGGCGCCGCTCGTGATCAGGTGGGCGAGGGCAAGCTCCTCCAGGCGCGGGCCGCCGCCGTCGAGCATGCCGCGGGTGATCGTCGCGGCGGCGACCGTCTCGCTCGGCAGGCAGAGCCAGCCCAGCCGCAGGGCCGGGGCGAGGGTCTTGGAGACGCTGCCGGCGAGGACGACGACATCGGGCGCGAGGCCCTGCAGCGTCCCGGCCGGGCCGCGGCGGTCGTAGCGGAGCTCCGCGTCGTAGTCGTCCTCGAGGACCAGGGCGCCGCGCTCGCGCGCCCACTCGACGAGCGCCAGGCGGCGCTCCGCGGCGAGCACGGCCCCCGCGGGCACCGAGTGCGCGGGGGTCACGACGACCGCGTCGGGATCGGCCGCGGCCAGCGCCTCGACGACGAGCCCGTCGTCGTCGACGGCGAGCGGCACGAGCTCCAGCCCCGCCGACTCGATCGTCCAGGCGGCGACCGTGTAGCCCGGGTCCTCGACCGCGACCCGACGGGCGCCCCGCCCCCGCAGCAGCTCGCAGAAGATTCGCAGCCCCTGCTGGTAGCCGGCGGTGACGACGACCCCGCCCGGCTCGACCGCGGCTGCCCGCACCCGGCCGAGGTGCTCGGCGAGCGCGTCGCGCAGCTCCTCGGTCCCGGCGAACTCGCCGTAGCCGAGCCGCGCGTCGGGCAGCTCGGCGAGCGCCCGGCGCTGCGCCCGTCCCCACGCGCGGCGGGGGAAGAGCGAGAGGTCCGGGGTCCCCGGGAAGAGGTCGATGGCGTGGTTGGGCGCCGCCGCCGTGGCCACTCCCGCGACCGGGGAGCCCGCCGGCGCGTCCTCGATCGCGACCGCCGCGCCGCGACCGTCCGCCGCGTCGGCAGTCGCCCCCGCCCCGCCGTCGGTCGCCGCCCCCGCGGACGAGCCCGGCGCCGCGGACTTCGTGGCGGGCGCGACCCGCGTCCCCGATCCCCGCGCCGCGACCAGGTAGCCCTCCGCGGCGAGCTGTTCGTAGGCCTCGACCACCAGCCGCCGCGAGACACCGAGCTCCGCCCCCAGCGCCCGTGACGAGGGCAGTCGCACCCCCGGCCGCAGGCGTCCCGCGCGGATCGAGTCGCGCAGACCCGCTTCGAGCTGGGCGCGTCGCGGTCCCGCCGGGTCCCAGTGGGGCAGCAGCAGCTCCGGCGAGGCGGGGGAAGTGGTACCCGATCCTGGCATCGCATTGGACCTTATAGGTACACCACCATGGCGCTAGGCTCGTCGCGCAATCGACCCAGGAGGCACCACCATGAGAATCGAGCCACGCAGGGGACTCTTCGCCGACGTCGTCGCCTGGAGCGCGCGCAGGAGCTACGGCCGCGATCTCGAGTCGGCGCGGGTGTACGCCCGGCACCCGCGGGTGATGTTCGGCTGGATGCGCTACAACCGTGCCGCCGAGCGCACGCCGCACGTACCGAAGGCGCTCGCCGAGCTGGCGGTCCTGCGCGCGGCCTCGATGGTCGGCTGCGAGTTCTGCATCGACATCGGCTCCGAGTTCGCCCGCCGCCGCGGCCTCACCGACGAGCAGCTGCTGAGCCTCCACGACGCCCACGCGTCGGGCCTCTTCGACCCCGACCAGCTGCTGGTCATCGACCTGGCCACCGCGATGTCGGGGACCCCGGCCGAGGTCGACGACGAGCTGATGGAGCGGGTGCGGACGCGCTTCGGCGTCAAGGGGACCATGGAGCTCACCCGGCTGATCGCCTGGGAGAGCTCGCGCGCCCGCCTGAACGTCGCCCTCGACCTCGGCGCCGAGGGCTTCTCGACCGGCAAGGCCTGCGCGCTTCCCTATGCGGCCGCGGGCATCGACTCCGTGTCGATGTCGAACCGGGCCGTGCTCGGCGCATAGGCAAGGGTGTTGCCGTTCTCGCAGAACTGCTCGAGGTCTTCGCGCAGGCCGAGCAGGCGCGGCACGAGCCGACCATGCAGCCGACCCCGCCCAGGTCGCCGACCCTGAACCCCCGACCTCCGCGCCGACGGCCCCGACCCGCCCGACGATCTCGTGCCCGGGCACGATCGGCCGGCTCTGCGGCATGGGAACTCCGATGCGGTGGGAGGTGGAGGAGGGGCGCCGGAAGCTCAGGGAACGTCGGTCGCCCGGCCCGGGCGACGGGCGCGCAGGGCGACGACGGTCACGCAACTGAGGAGGGCGAGCACGCCCACCATGACCCAGAAGCCCCAGTGGCGTCCCTGCCCCGGGACCCAGGTGTTGGCCCCGTAGAAGCCGACCACCAGCGTCGGCACGAGGAAGATCGCGGCGAGCGTCTCGAGTCGGCGGGCGGACTTCTCGTCGCGCCGGCGCTGCTCCTCGGCCTGCTCGACGTGAAGGAGGCCGAACGCCTGGCGCAGCGTCTCGCTCAACCTGGCGAGGCCGTCGAGCGCCTTGTCGATCCGGTCGTCGACCTCGACCACCGCGTCCTGGTCCGTCGCCGGCAGCCAGGCCTTGGCGATGTCCTTGCGCAGGCCGGGGCGGTTCAGCGGCGTCAGCCATTTCCGCATCACCGCCATCGCTCCCCAGAGGGCGACCAGCTCGGCGTCGTCGGCCTTCCTCCCTTCGCGGTAGAGGCTCAACTCCCAGTCCTCCAGCCACAGCACCAGCTCGCGCTGGGTCGGCACGTAGGTGAGGGCCAGCTCATGCATGACTGCCACGCCGAGGTCGGCCGGCGATCCCTTGCGCCCGCGCTGCCACCGCTCGACCACGCCGCGGAAGACCGCCTCGGCCGACCCGGCCGGGCCTTCGCCGACCTTCTCGGAACCCTCGAACGTGCGGGTCGGGTGCCAGCAACTGATCAGCCACTCGTCCCCGGCGACGATCTCGACCGGCTGGAAGGTGAGCCTCCCGACCTTGCGCGGCGTTCCCCGTTCGGTCGGCGCGTCCTCGGGGTCGCGCTCGGCGAGGACGCCGAAGGTGGAGGCGAGCTGGATCCGGCCGCCGTCGTAATGCTTCCCGTCGGGTAGATCGTCGGGCGTCAGCAGGTCCTCGAGCATGGCCGCGGTCAGCCCCGCGCAGTGCTCGCGCAGGGCGGCGAAGACCTCGGCGGTCTCGCCGGCGCCGCAGACCAGCTCGAACCAGGGGAAGCCGCGCCGGCCGGCGACCTGATCGAGCGGGCACGCGCCGGGGCGGCCGTCCGGGTGCCAGAGGCTCACCCGCCGCAGCCAACTCGGTGAATTCTCGACGTACATGATCGTCACTCCCCCTGTCGATCGCCTTCCGCGCCCACTTAACGGCGGTACGGGCACGTATCTTTCGGGAACGAATCGGCGCCGCGTCAGCGCGACTTGAGGAATGCAGTGATGGCCTCGGCCATCGACTTCGCCGCCAGGCGCTGGAAGCTCGGCTTCACGAGGCGACCGGCGTCGGCGGCGTTGCGCATGTTCACGCACTCGATCAGGACCTTGGGGACGGTGGTGAGGTTCAGGCCGGCGAGGTTGTCGCGGGGGGCGAAGCCGTCGGTGCCGTCGTAGTCGGAGATCGGGATCCCGGTCACCTCGGTGTAGCGGTGGAGGAGGATGCGGCCGAAGCGCTTCGAGGCGGCGATGACCTTGTCGTCGGGGCCGTCGGGGACCGGGGTGAGGATGGCGACGCCGCGGCCGCCCGGGGGCCCGCCGTCGGCGTGGATGTCGATCGCGACGTCGGCGTGGGCCTTGTCGAGGATCTGGGCGCGGCGGTCGATGCAGGGGCCGACGCCGTGGTTGGTCCGGCGGGTCATGACGACCTTCGCGCCCTCGCGGAGGAGGTAGGCGCGCAGGTACATCGCGACGTCGAAGTTGAAGCGCGCCTCGGTGTAGCCGCCGTCGGTCTCCGTCCCGGTGGTGTCGCAGGCCTCCTCTTCGCGGCCGTTCCAGACCGGGCGGTTGATGAAGGAGGGGTCGGAGAAGTTGCCGCCGTTGTGGCCGGGGTCGATGCCGACGACCTCCCCGGCGAGGGGCTTGGCGGGAGGCCCGGCGGGTGCGGCGGGCCCGTGTGAGCCGGCGAGGGCGCCCGCGAGGAGCAGCGCGATGGCCTTGGCGGCGATCACGGCGGGAATCTAGCGCCGCGGCGCCCGCGCGTGTGCAAGGCTCGGTGGGTGAAGCGGATCGTCATGCTCGACGACTACCAGGGAGTGGCGCTCGACTACGGCGGCTGGGACCGGGTGCCGGACGAGTGGCAGGTGGTCGCGCTGGAGCAGCACATCGGCGACCCCGACGAGCTGGTCGAAGCGCTGTCGGACGCCGAGGTCGTGGTCGCGATGCGGGAGCGGACGGCGCTCCCGGCGGCGGTCCTCGATCGGCTCCCCGACCTGAAGTTGCTGATCACGACGGGGATGGCGAACGTGGCGATCGACGTGGCCGCCGCGCGGCGCAACGGGGTGGTCGTCTGCGGCACCGGCATCAAGGCGTCGCCGACCGCCGAGCTCAGCTGGGGACTGATCCTGACGCTGCTGCGAAAGATCCCCGCCGAGGACGCCTCGATGCGCGCGGGCGGCTGGCAGACGACGATCGGCGGCGACCTCGAGGGGGCGACGCTGGGGCTGGTCGGCCTCGGGCGCCTGGGAGCGCGGATGGCGAGGATCGGCAGGGCCTTCGGCATGGAGGTGCTCGCCTGGAGCCAGAACCTCGATCCCGCGGCGGCGCGCGAGGCCGGCGCCGAGCCGGTGGATAAGCTCGCGCTCTTCGAACGCGCCGACGTCGTCTCCGTCCATTACCGGCTGAGCGAGCGCAGCCGCGGCCTCGTCGGCGCCGCCGAGATCGCCGCGATGAAGCCGAGCGCCTACCTGGTCAACACCTCGCGCGGGCCGGTCGTCGACACCGACGCGCTGCTCGCGGCGCTGGAGAGCGGCGCCATCGCGGGCGCCGGCATCGACGTCTACGACACCGAGCCGCTGCCCGGCGACCATCCGCTGCGCCGCGCCCCCCGCACCGTCCTGACCCCGCACCTCGGCTACGTCACCGAGGACAGCTACGACACCTTCTTCCGCGACGCGGTCGAGGACGTGCTGGCCTACCTCGACGGCGCGCCGGTGCGCGTGGTCGAGGCCTGACCGTCGGGCGCGGCGGCTATCTGCCCGCTTCGGAGGAGACGTAGGCCGAGACGGCTTTGATTTCTTCGGGGCTCAGCGTGCCTTCTTTGCCGAAGGCAGGCATCGGCCCGCCGCCGTTGATCACCTGTTTTTCGACCGCCGCTTCTTCCGGTTCGAGTTCATCGAGGTTCGGGCCGACGGTCCCCGTCGCGCCCGCGGCTTTCAGCGTGTGGCATGACGCGCAGTCGGCGCTGAAGATCGCCTTGCCTTCGCCTGCCGCGGCCGATTCACCGCCCGCTTCTTCCTCTTCGGCCGGTTCTTCTTCTTCTTCTTCCGCCGGCGGCGCGGCTTCTTCTTCGGCGGTCGCTTCCGTCGTGCTCGAGCCGCCTCCGCACCCGGCGATCACGACGGCGCCGCCCAGGGCGAGGACCACGAACAGGATCAGAGCCTTCGGCACATTCGAGACGGTCATCGACTCCTCCAGGCAGTCGTTGTGCTGGATCTATCCTCCGAGAGGCCTTGCGTACCCTCCTTGCCCTCTGCGCCACCGTACTCCTCCTCGCGGGCTGTGGAGGAGGAAACGAAGAAGCGCGGCGGGACGTCGATTGGCCGAACTGGGGCAACGTGCCCGAGAACACCCACTTCGCCGCGCTCGGCCAGGTCGACCGCGGCAACGTCTCGCGCCTGCGCGTCGCCTGGACCCGGCCTGGCGGCCAGGGGCAGAGCGCCTGGGAGACCTTCCCGATCGTGGTCGGCCGCACGATGTACTACGACACCGGCCTCGACCAGGTCTTCGCCGTCGACGCCGCCACCGGCAAGGTCCGCTGGTCCTACACGCCGTCGGTCGACTTCCTCGCCGGGCCGCAGCTCCAGCTCTCGGAGCCGGTCAGCCGCGGGGTCACCTACGGCGCCGGGGGCATCTTCGTCACGACCGCCGACGACCAGTTGATCGCTCTGGACGCCCGCACGGGCAAGGTGCGCTGGAAGAGGAGGGTGGCCGACCCGTCGAAGGGGAGCACGCTGAACTCGCCCGGCACCTACTGGAACGGCGAGCTGGTGGTCGGCGGGCCGGCGGGCGACTCCGGCCTGCGCGGGTTCGTCGCCGCCTATGACGCCGCCACCGGCAGGCTGCTCTGGCGAACGTTCATGGTCCCGCCCCCGGGCAAGAGCTGGAACCGGGCGCGCGGCACCCACGGCGGCGGCGACGTCTGGATGCCGCCGACCGTCGACCCGCGGAGCGGTACCGCCTACGTCGCGACCGGCAACCCGACCCCTGGCTTCACCGCCGCCGGGCGTCCCGGCTGCAACCGCCTGGCCGACGCGATCGTCGCTCTCGACGCGAAGACCGGCCGGATCGAGTGGAGCCACACCCTCTTCTGCCGCGACAGCTGGGACTACGACACCGTGCAGGCGCCGATGGTCCTCGACGTGGCGCACGGCGGCGAAGAAGCGCGCGCGGTCGGCACCGGCAGCAAGTCCGGCTACTACACGGTGCTCGGCGCCGGCACCGGCGAGCCGATCTCCCGCTCCCGGTTCATCACGAAGTTCTCGCGCCCGCACCTGCGCCCGACCCGCCGCGGCACGGTCGTCTGCCCGGGGATCTACGGCGGGATCGAGTACGGCCCCGCGGCGCTGAGCGCCGACGGAGGGTCGATCTTCATCGCCGGCAACGAAATGTGCCAGCGCTACAAGCTGGCCTCGCGCGCGGAGCTGGAATCGCACCCTCCCGGCGCGGACGACCTCGGCGGCACGGTCGAACAAGTGGGGCCCGCGACCGGTGTGCTCGCGGCGCTCGATCCGGCGACCGGCAAGCTCCGCTGGCGGGTAAAGCTGCCGCGGCCCTCGAACGGCGGGGCGCTGGCAACCGCCGGCGGGCTCGTCCTGGTCGGCGACGACGACGGCTTCCTGCGCGCCTTCGACGAGCGCAGCGGCAAGGTGCTCTGGCGTTATGACCTGCACCGCCGCGTCGGCTCGGCCCCGATCGCCTACGAAATCGACGGGGTCGAGTACATCGCGATCGCCGCGGGCGGGTCGCTGGTCGAAGCGAGAGGGACCGCTCCCGACGCCCCCGCGAGGCTCTTCGTCTTCCGCCTCGGCGGCTGAGGCGATGCCAGGAAAGGACCGAGGCCCTCAGGGCTGCCGAAGCCGCTTCACTAAAGTCACCGTCTGATGACTACCGACACCGTCGCGCTCACCGGCACCACCGATCTCGCCCCCCTGGAGCCCGAGGAGTTCGAGCGGGTCGCTGCCGCGATCGAGGAGGCGGTCGGCCGCATCGTCGTCGGCCAGCACGAGGCGGTCCGCGGCGCGCTGATCTGCCTGATCGCGGGCGGCCACGCGCTGCTCGAGGGCGTCCCCGGGCTCGGGAAGACGACCCTGGCGCGCGCCCTCGCGAGCGCGCTCGAGCTGGAGCCCAAGCGGATCCAGTTCACCCCCGACCTGATGCCCGCCGACATCACCGGCACCACCGTCCTGATCCAGGGCCACGACACTCAGGAGACGCAGCTGCGCTTCGAACCGGGGCCGATCTTCGCCAACGTCGTGATCGCCGACGAGATCAACCGCGCCGCGCCGCGCACCCAGAGCGCCCTGCTCGAGGCGATGCAGGAGCACACCGTCACCACCGCCAACATGACCCGCGAGCTGCCCGCGCCGTTCTTCGTCCTCGCCACCCAGAACCCGGTCGAGATGTACGGGACCTACCCACTGCCGGAGGCCGAGCTCGACCGCTTCTTCCTCAAACTGCGCTTCGAGTTCCCGCCGGTCGCGGAGCTGAACGAGATGGTCGAGCTGACCACGACCGCCGAGCACGAGCGCGCCCAGCAGACGGCGGCGCCGGTCGCCGACGCGACCACCGTGCTGCGGATGAACGCGCTGGTCCGCTCCGTCCCCGCCGCCGAGCACGTGATCGACTACGCCAGTCGGCTGGTCGTCTCGCTGCACCCGGAGAACGCGAGCGCCACCGATCAGGTGAAGCGCTACGTCCGGCTCGGCCCGAGCCCGCGCGGCGCCCAGGCACTCGCGCTCGCGGGGCGCGTCGCGGCGCTGATGGACGGCCGCCACAACCTCTCGATCGACGACATCCAGGCGATCGCGCTGCCCGCACTGCGCCACCGCCTCGTGCTGACGATCGACGCCGAGCGCCAGAACGTCTCGCCCGACGACATCGTCCGGGAGGCGATCGCGGCGCTGCCCCGGGAGGCGTCGTAGCCGCGACGCCGGAGCCGACCGCCCCGGGCGCGTCCCTTGTCGACGCCGCCGCGCTGCGCCAGCTCGAAACGCTCTCGCTCGCCGGGGTCGAAGCGATAGTGGCCGGGTTCGGCGGCCAACGGGCCGGCGCCCAGCGCACCCGCGGCCTCGAATTCGTCGACTATCGCCGCTACACGCCTGGCGACGACCTGCGGTCGATCGACTGGAACGTCTACGCGCGCCTGCGCGAGGTCGTCGTCAAGGCGGCGCCCGCGGAGGGCCACGTCGATCTGGCGCTGCTGCTCGACGGCAGCCGCTCGATGGACGACGGGACGCCCTCGCGCTTCCGTTACGCCCAGCAGCTCGGCGCGATGCTCGGCACCGTCGCCCTGCTCGGATCCGACGTGGTCGCCGTCCACATGCTTGCCGACGGCACCTCCTTCACCGGCGCCCGCCTCGCCGCGCCGCACCTGGTCGGCGAGCTGATCGAAGAGGTGGGGGAGCTGCCGCGCGGGACGAAGACCGACCTCGCCGCGAGCCTGCGCGACTACCGCCGCGGCGCCGAGCCCGCCGACCTCGCGGTCCTCCTCTCCGACGGCCTCGCCGAGCCCGGCGCCCTCGCCGAAGCCGTCGACGAGCTGGCAGGCTCCGCCCGCGCCGCCGCCTTCGTCCACCTGGTCGAGGGCGAGGCCGGCCTCGCCGCCCTCGAAGGCGCCTACGAGCTCGAGGACCGCGAGACCGGCGAGCGCCTCGTGGTCGAGGTGACCCCCCGCGTCCGCGCCACCTACGAAGCGCGCCTCGAGGCCGCCTCGACCGCCCTGAAGGACCGCTGCGCCGACCGCGGCGTCACGTACCTGCGGACGCCGACGGACGTGGCCCCGCTGGATTTCCTGTTCGGCGCGGCAAGGGATGCGAGGTTGGTGAGTCTTTAGCGGGGCGAGGGGTGGGAAGGGACGAGGGCCGGGAAGCTGGCGCCGGGGGAAAGGGACGCGGCCCTCTCGGCCACGGCCCGGGCAGGCTGTGGCCGTGGCCGAGAGGGCCGGGTGTCAGGGGAGTGTGGAGGGACCCTCGCGGGAGGGTCGCGGGAGGGTCACGGGAGGGCGACCGGACCGTCACCGATCCGTGACGGAGGTGGGACGTCGTCACGGAGAGCGTGGGATCTCCACGCTTCCTCCCGTCTTCGCCAAGGTCAAGAGCCTCTGTGTGGAGTTTTGGTCGCTCAGCGACCAAAAGTCGACGCGCGTCCTGGAGACCCCTCGATCCGGGCCCGGAAAGAGACGGAAGACGCCGGAGAGCGTGACGTTCCCGGCATCTTCGTCACCGATCGGCCCCTGATGGCCCCCGATCGGCCGGAGGTGTGCCTTCTCCCGCACGGGCTCCTCGCGGAAGTCCGACCGCCTCACGTCCCTGTGACGGAACCCTCCCGCACCCCTCACACCCGCCGGCGCCGCGAAGTGGTGCGGACGGCCCGGCCGAGGCGCTGTGGATGGCCGGGGCCGAAGCGGGTGCGGCGCGGACGCCCGGGGCCGAAGTGGTGTGGACGGCCCGGCCGAAGTGGCGCCGACGCCCCGCCCCGAACTGGCGCGCCCCGCCCCGCCGGCTGCTCAGCGCCCCTTCAGTTCCGGCCCGGGCGGCAGCTTCTTCCCGCCGAGCTTCAGCGCCACCACCCGGGCGCCGATTTCGCCCAGTTCTTCGGAGGCGGTGAGGGCGGCGCCGCCGACGGTGCAGAGGACGTACTCGGTGCCGTCGATCGAGTAGACGACGGGGGCGGTGCCGAAGGCTAGTTTGAGGTTGCCCTGCCAGTGGACGTCGCCGTTCCTGGCGTCGAAGGCGTAGAGGATGCCGCGCTGGTCGCCGGTGAAGACGAGGCCGCCGGCGGTGGCGGTGGCACCGCCGTCCATCGGGGTCGGCATGTCGCGCTTCCAGATGACCTTGCCGTTGATGGTGGAGACGGCGGTGAAGGTGCCGGTCTTCTGGGTGTCTTCCGGCACGATGCGGTCGCCGCCGAAGGCTTTCTCGCCGTTCGCGGTCGATTCGAAGGTGACCTTGAGGACCATGCAGATGTTGACGCCGGAGACGTAGACCGCCTGGGTTTCGGGTGAGTAGGCGAGGGGTGAGTACTGGGAGCCGCCGACGGCGCCGGGGCACTCGAGGGTGCCCTTACGGCTGGGCGGCGAGTGGTCGCGCTTCACGAACGCCACCGAGGGGAACAGGTTCTTGCCCGTTTTCGCGTCGAGGAGGAAGAGCAGGCCGTTCTTGCCCGCCTCGGCGATGCCCCGCCGGCGCCGCCCTTCGATTTCGGCGTTGAAGAGGAGGACCGGGCTCTCGGCGTCGTAGTCCCAGAGGTCGTGCGCCTGCTCCTGGTGGTACCAGAGCAGTTCGCCGGTGTTGCCGTCGAGCGCCAGGATCGAGTCGGTGTAGAGGTTCTTGCCCGGGCGCTTGGCGCCGACGATCACCGGCGCCGGGTTGCCGGTGCCGACGTACACGATCCCGGTCTTGGTGTCGACGGTCGGCGGCATGTAGATGGTGCCCCCGCCACCGCCCTTCGGCACCCAGCCAGTCCCCGCCTTGGGGACCGTGTAGAACTGCCAGAGCTTCTTGCCGGTCTTCGCGTCGTAGGCGGCGACGAAGCCCCGCACCCCGTCCTCGGCGCCCGAGTCGCCGACGAACACCTTGCCGTCCCAGGTCGTCGGCGCCATCGACTCGTAGGCGCCGGTGGCCGGGTTCGCCACCTGCGAGGACCAGAGGCGCTCGCCGGTCTTCTGGCTGATCGCCTGCAGTTTGTTGTCGAAGGTGAGGACGAAGAGGCGCCCGTCTTCGGCGGAGACCCCGCGGTTCACCGACACCCCGTAGCCGCCGACGCCGGTGGACTGGGAGAAGTCGACCTGCGGGGTGTAGGTCCAGTTGACGTGGCCGGTCTTGCCGTCGATCGACATCACCTCGTCGGTCGAGGTGGTGACGTAGACGTCTTCGCCGATCACCAGCGGGAAGGACTCCATCAGGTACTGGTCCGGCCCGAGGTCGGTGCTCCACGCTTCACCGAGGTCGCCGACGTTGCCGGTGTCGATTTCGTCCTGGGTCGCGAAGCGGGTGTTGTCACGGTCGCGCCCGAAGAGCGGCCAGTCTTCGATGTCCGGCGCCTTGGCGACGTATTCGCCGGTGGTGATGTCGCTGCCGGAGCCGCAGGCGGAGAGCGCGATCGCGCCGGCCAGCACGGCGAGGCCGATCAGCAGCGCTTTGATCCGCGTGGGCACGGCGGCTGATCCTAGGGAAGGACCGTTCCCGCCGGGCCGGTGGCGGTTTTCGAGTCCGGGTTGCGCGAGTAGCGGACGAAGTTCGCTTCGACGTTGGCGAGGCCGCGGAGCCGCAGGCCGCCGTAGATCCGGTTGCCGCGCTTGACGCCGCCGAAGGAGCCGATCGCCGGGCCTTCGTAGGTGCCGCCCTTGACCGTCGCGTAGAGGACGCGCCCGCCGTTGGACGACAGTTCGGAGAGGTAGACGACGAGGTTGTGCACGGGCCCGTTGAGGACCAGGACCCCGCCCGGGACCAGGGGTTTGTGCTCATAGACTTCGCGCATGAACATCGTCAGGTGGCCTTCTTTGAAGCGCTCGCCGGCGTATTCGGCATAACCGCTTGAGCGGTTCGCGCCGACCGACTTGAGGAAGTGGACGTGGTATTGGCCGACGAAGCTCGCCGGTTCACCCCAGCCGTTGCGCAACCGTTCGGCTTCCGGCGCCTGCCCGGGCCAGACCTTCGGCCGGTGGATGTCGCCGTGGACGAGCCCCGCCGCGACGGCGACGATGAAGCAGCTGAGGGCGACCACCAGCGTCCAGCCGAGGGCTTTCAGCCAGGGGCGTCGGCGGCGGCCCGAGAGGATGGACGTGGGCCGGCGAATCTCCATCGGAGGCGAGTTTAGGGCGCCCAGTATGCTTGAGCCTCAGTATCAGTGTTCTCATCGATGAGGAGGCCTGAAATGAAGTGGACGAAGCCGGCGTTCAAGACGCTTGAGCTCGCTTCCGAGGTCACCGCATACCGGTACGCCCGGTAGTCGGATCTTCGAATCGCTTGCGGGCCGCGGGGGTCTGAGATCTCTCCCCGCGGTCCCGATTCGATCCTCCGAGGGCTCCCTCTCTGATGCGCGTCAGGATCATCGGTTCCGCCGCGGGCGGCGGCTTCCCGCAGTGGAACTGCAACTGCCCCGTCTGCACCGCCGCCCGTGAGGGGCGGGCGACGCCGCGCACCCAGTCCTCGATTGTGATCCGCTCCGGCGAGGAGCCCTGGTACCTGGTCAACGCCTCGCCCGACCTGCTGCGCCAGCTCGAGGACCTGCCCGCCGACCGCTCGGCGCTGCGCTCGAACCCGATCGCCGGGGTCGTCCTCACCGACGGCGAGATCGACCACACCGCGGGCCTCCTGCTGCTGCGCGAGTCGAGCGCCCCGCTGCGCGTCTACTCGACCCCGGAGGTGCGCGCCGCGCTCACCTCGCGCTACCCGCTGATGACGATGCTGGAGCGGTACTCCGGGGTCGAGTGGCACGAGCTGGCGGCGGCCGGGCCGACCGCGCTGGCGGGCTCCTCGCTCACCGTCGAGACCTTCCCGACCGGCGGCGACGCGCCCCTATATATGGGGGACGCGCCCGGGCCCTCGGCGATCGGCCTGACCGTCCGCGACACCGCCGGCGAGGGCACGCTCGTCTACGTCCCGGCGATCGAGTCGCTCGACGGCACCGTGGGGGAGCGGCTGGCCGAGGGCGACGTCGTCCTCGCCGACGGCACCTTCTTCCGCCACGACGACCTCGTCTCGCTGGGGATGGGGACGCGCGACTCCTGGGCGATGGGGCACGCGCCGCTGACCGGCGAGGGCGGGACCCTCGACGCGCTGGCGGCGCTCGACGCGCGCGTCGCCCTCGTCCACATCAACAACACCAACCCGATGCTCCTCGAGGACTCGCCGGAGCGCGCCGAGGTCGAGGGCCGCGGCCTCGTAATCTCACACGACGGCATGGAGATCGACCTTTGAGCACGACGCCCGAGCTTCGCGAGCTGGAGGCGGCCCCGCCCTGGAGCGAGGACGAGTTCGTCGCCGCGCTGCGCGCGCAGGGCGGCCGCTACCACGACCAGCACCCGTTCCACGTACGGATGAACGCCGGCGACCTATCTGCCGAGGAGCTCCGGCGGTGGGTCGCGAACCGCTACTACTACCAGCGCTCGATCCCGATCAAGGACGCGGCGATCCTCTCCAACTGCCCCGAGGTGGAGATCCGCCGCGAGTGGATCTCGCGCATCCTCGACCACGACGGGGTGGAGGGGGAGTCCTCGGGCGGGATCGAGTCCTGGCTGCGGCTCGGCGAGTCGCTCGGCGTCGACCGCGACGTGGTGCGGAGCGAACGGCTCGTGCTGCCCGGCGTGCGCTACTCGGTCGACGCCTACGTGAACTTCTGCCGGCAGGAGCCGTGGGTGTTCGCGGTCGCCTCCTCGCTGACCGAGCTGTTCGGGCCCGGCGCGATCAAGGTGCGCCTCGCGGCGCTCGAGGAGCACTACCCGTGGATCGACCCGGCCGGGCTCGAGTACTTCCGCTCGCGGCTGACGCTGGCGCCGCGCGACGCGCAGTACGCGCTCGGGGTGACGCTTGAACGTTGCCGCACCCGCGTCGACCAGGAGCGCGCCGTGGCCGCGCTCGCCTTCAAGACCGACCTGCTGTGGGCGCAGCTCGACGCGATCGACCGCGGCGACACGCGCCCCGCGGCGACCGTGCCCGAGGCCTGAGCCGATGGCCTTCGAGCGCCCCAAGCTGGCGACCGGCGTCCGCCTGCACCGCGACAAGGTGCGCGAGCAGGACGTCCTGCTCTTTCCCGAGGGGGCGCTGGTGCTGAACGAGACCGCGCTCGAGGTCTTGGAGCTCTGCGACGGCGAGCGCACGCTCGACGACATCGCCGGCGTGCTCGGCGAGCGCTACGAAGGCGCCGACGTGAAGGACGACGTCGCCGAGCTGCTCGACGGGATCGGCGAGCGCGGGCTGGTGGTCGAGGCCGATGGCTGAGTGGCCGGAGGGGGCGCCGCGCCCCCTCCTCCTCATCGCCGAGCTGACCTACCGTTGCCCGCTGCACTGCCCCTACTGCTCGAACCCGACCGACATCGGCGCCTCGAAGTACCAAGATGAGCTGCCCGGCGAGGACTGGCAGCGGGTCTTCCGCGAAGCCGCCGACCTCGGCGTCCTGCAGCTGGCGCTGACCGGCGGCGAGCCGATGGCGCGCAAGGAGATCGTCGAGCTCACCCGGACCGCCACCGAGGCGGGCCTCTACTCGACGCTCGTCACCTCGGCGATGCCGTTCCCGCGCCGCCGGGTCGAGGCGCTGCAGGCGGCCGGGCTCGACCACGTCCAGATCAGCTTCCAGCACTCCGACCCCGCGCTCGCCGACGAGATCGGCGGCACGATCGCCTTCGAGCGCAAGGTGAAGGCGGCGGCGCTGGCGCGGGAGCTCGACTTCCCGCTCACCGTCAACTGCGTCCTGCACCGACGCAACATCGACGCGGTCGGGTCGATCATCGAGATGGCGGTGGAGCTGGGCGCGCGGCGCCTGGAGCTCGCCAACACGCAATACCACGGCTGGGCGAGCGTGAACCGCGAGGCGCTGATGCCGACGCGGGCGCAGCTCGAACGCGGGGAGGAGGCGGTGCTGGCGGCGCGCGAGCGGCTCGGCGCGAGCCTCGAAATCCTCTGGGTCCTGCCCGATTACTACGAGGAGCTGCCGAAGCCGTGCATGGGCGGCTGGGCCCAGGACGCGGTGCTGGTGCAGCCGAACGGCGACGTGCTGCCCTGCCAGGCGGCGGCCTCGATCCCCGGCATCCCGATCGACAACGTGCGCGAGCGCTCGCTGCGGGAGATCTGGCTGGAGTCGGAGACCTTCATCGCTTTTCGTGGAACGGAGTGGATGCAGGAGCCGTGCCGCTCGTGCCCGCTGGGGCGCCAACACGAGGACCACGGCGGCTGCCGCTGCCAGGCGCTGGCACTGACCGGCGACGCGGCGGCGACCGACCCGGTCTGCCAGTTCTCCCCGCACCACGACGTCATCGTCGCCGCGCGCCGCGAGGACGAGGAGGCGGGGCCGGCCGCGCCGCCGCCGCTCGTCTACCGCGACCTGATCCCGCAATGAGCAGCGCCGCCGCCGTCGTCCAGGCCTTCGGGCTCGGCAAGGACTACGGCAAGCTGCGCGCCGTCGACGCGGTCGACATCGAGGTGCGACACGGTGAGTTCTTCGGCTTCTTGGGACCGAACGGGGCGGGCAAGACGACGATGATCCACATGCTGACGACGCTGGTCGCGCCGACCCGCGGCCGCGCCGAGGTGGTCGGCCACGACGTCGTCGCCGAGCCGCTGGCAGTGCGGAAGAACATCGGCCTCGTCTTCCAGGAGACGACGCTGGACGGCGAGCTCTCGGCCGAGGAGAACCTGCAGCTGGCGGGGAAGCTCTACGGGCTCGGGCGCGCGGACCTGCGCAAGCGGATCGACGAGGTGCTGGCGCTCTTCGAGCTGACCGAGCGCCGCCATGATTCCGTCCGTACCTTCTCCGGCGGCATGCGCCGCCAGGTCGACCTCGCCCGCGGCATCCTCCACCGGCCCGCGGTGCTCTTCCTCGACGAGCCGACGCTCGGCCTCGACCCGGTCAACCGCGCCCGCGTCTGGGGCTTCCTCGAGCGGCTCGCGAGCGAGGAAGGGATGACGCTCTTCCTCACCACCCACTACCTCGAGGAGGCGGAGCCCTGCGACCGGGTGATGATCGTCGACCGCGGCCGGGTGATCGCCCAGGGGACGCCCGACGAGCTGAAGCGCGACCTGGGCGGGCGGGAGTCGATCGAGCTGGTGATGAGCGATCCGGACCCGCGCCTGCTCGCCGAGGTCGCGCGCCGCACCGGTGCCGAGCCGCGGCGGACGGCCACCGGGGTGATCGTCGCCGTCGACTCCGCCGAAGCGGTGCTGCCGCTGCTCCTGCCGTTGATCGGCGACCGCCTCGAGAGCCTCAGCGTGCGCCGGCCGACCCTCGACGACGTCTTCGTCGCCGCGACCACGCCGGGCGGGACGCCCGCCGCCGGGGCGCCGGCGTGACCCCGCGCATCCTGGCCGGCATCGTCGGCCGGGAGTTCAAGCGGGTGCTGCGCAGCCGCGCCCGCCTCGCCAGCACCTTCGCCCGGCCGCTGATCTGGCTGATCATCATCGGCTCCGGCTTCTCGGCGCTGATCCCGGGCGGGAGCTTCAGCTACCACAAGTACCTCCTGCCGGGGATCGTCGGCATGGTGATCCTGTTCTCCTCGCTCCTGAGCGCGCTCGGCTCGGTCCAGGACCGCGAGTTCGGCTCGATGCGGATGCTGATGATCTCCCCCGTGCCGCGCGGCGGCATCGTGCTCGGCAAGACGCTCGGCGCGACCCTGATGGGGGCGGCGTTCGCGGTCGTCCTCACCCCGCTCGCGTGGGTCTTCGACGTCCACTTCGGCTTCGCGGACTGGCTGCGGTACCTCGGCGCGGCGCTGCTGTGCTCGCTGGCGCTCGCGAGCCTCGGCATGCTGGTCGCCTCGCGGATCCGCAAGCTGGAGAACTTCGCGGTGGCGATGAACTTCGTCATCTTCCCGATGTTCTTCCTCAGCGGCGCGCTCTACCCGACCGAAAACCTGGCCCGGTGGCTCCAGCCCCTGGTGCGCCTGAACCCGCTCACCTACGGCGTCGACCTGATGCGCCACGCCCTGCTCGCCGAAGAATTCCGCGCGGTCAGCCGGGTCGAGTTCGAGCCGCTCTTCGACGTCGCCTACCTGGTCGTCGTCTCGATCGTCTGCCTCGCGGTGGCGGCGAAGCTCTTCGGCCGCGAGGAGCACCTGAGCGCGATGTTCCTCGGTGGCGAGACGCGCAAGAAACTGACGCCGAAGCGGGTCGGCGTCGGGCCGCTGCGGCTGCCCGCCCCGAGCGGGCCGCTCTCCGGCATCGTCGGCCGCGAGTTCAAGCGCGCCGTGCGCCAGCGGGGCCGCCTCGCCTCGACCTTCGCGCGGCCGCTCCTGTGGCTGATCGCCGCCGGCACCGGCTTCTCGGCGCTGATCCCGGGGGGCAACTACGAGACCTACTTGCTGCCGGGGATCATCGGCATGGTCATCCTCTTCTCCTGTCTCCTGAGCGCGCTGGGCTCCGTCCACGACCGCCAGTTCGGGCCCATGCGGATGCTGCTGATCGCGCCGGTCCCGCGCGGCCTCGTCGTCCTCGGCAAGACGCTCAGCTCGACCCTTCTCGGCGCCGCCTTCGCGGTCGTCTTCTCGGTCCTGGTCATCTTCTTCGACGTCGAAGTCGGCCTCCACGACTACCTCGGCTTCGTCGGCGCGACCCTGCTCTGCGCGCTGGCGCTCTCGGCACTCGGCATGCTCGCCGCCTCGCGGATCCGCAAGCTCGAGGACTTCGCGGTGGCGATGAACTTCGTCATCTTCCCGCTCTTCTTCTTCAGCGGCGCGCTCTACCCGGCGGGCGAGCTGCCCGGCTGGATGCAGCCGTTCGTCCGCCTCAACCCGCTCACCTACGGCGTCGACCTGATGCGCCAGACGCTGCTCCACAACGAGCGCCACCTGCTCGCCCCGGCCCAGTTCCAGGCCTGGCTCGACGTTGCCTTCCTCGGCGCCTTCGCCCTCGTCTGCCTGGTGCTCGCCTCCTGCCTCTTCGGCCGCGAAGAGCACCTGGCGCCCATGCTCCTCGGCGGGGCGGCGAAACGTCTGCCGCTGCCGCTCGGGCGCGCCCGCTCGCGGAGGCGCAAGCCGACCCCCGCCGGCACCTGAAAGGGTTCCCCGCGATGACCGCCTTCTTCGACGGCCACAACGACTCGCTGACCCGCGAGGACCACGCCGATTTCGTCGGTGGGCGCGAGGGCGGCCACCTCGACATACCGCGGATGGCGGCGGCCGACATGCGCGGCGGCATCTTCGCCGTCTTCATCCGCAACCCGGAAACCGCGGACTGGCAGCCGGCCAAGAGCAAGCGTCCGGGCGGCGCCGGGCCGGCTCCGGAGCTCGACCACGCCTACGCGAGCGCTGCCTCGACCACCGCCGCGGGGCGCCTCCTGGCGATGGAGCGCGCGGGTGCGGTACGGGTGGGGCGGACGATCGGCGACGTCGACGCCGCGGCGGAGGGCGGGCCGCCCGTCGCCGTGCTCCACCTCGAGGGCGCCGAGGCGATTGACGCCGACCTCGAATCCCTGGACCTCTGGTATGCGGCGGGCCTGCGCTCGCTCGGCCCGGTCTGGAGCCGACCCAATGCCTTCGGCCACGGCGTCCGCTTCCGCTATCCCTCGACCCCGGACATCGGCCCCGGCCTCACCGACGCCGGCAAAGCCCTCGCTCGCCGCTGCGCCGAGCTCGGCATCGTCTTCGACCTCGCCCACATGAACGAAGCGGGCTTCTGGGACGCCGCCGCCCTCGAAGCCGCCCCCCTCGTCGTCAGCCACGCCGGCGTCCACGCGATCTGCCCCAACTCCCGCTGCCTGACCGACGCACAGATCGACGCGGTCGGCGCGACCGGCGGCCTGGTCGGCATCGTCTACGCCCCCGCCTTCCTGCGCCCCGACGGCCAGAATCAACCCGCGGGTACCCCGCTCGATCTGATCGTCCGCCACGCCCGCCACGTGGCCGACCGGATCGGCGTCGAGCACGTCGCCCTCGGCTCCGACTTCGACGGCACCGAGGTCCCCGACGCCCTCGGCGACGTCACCGGCGTCCCCGCCCTGCTCGAGGAGTTCGAGAAGCACGGGTTCACGAGCGAGGAGATCGAGCAGATCGCGTGGGGCAACTGGCGCCGAGTCCTGGCGCGCTGCTGGAACGAACGGTAGGGGCGCCCGCAGCGGGGAAGGGACGCGGCCTCGCAAGCTGGCGCCCGGGGGCGGCAAGGGACGGCCGAGGGCCGGGTCTCAGGGGGGAGTGTGGAGGGACACTCGCGGGAGGGTGACGGGAGGGTCACGGGGGAGGGACGGATCCGTCACCGATCCGTGACGGAGGTGGACCTCGTCACGAAGAGCGTGGGATCTCCACGCTTCCTACCGTGTTGTCCAACACCGACGCAGGTGCGGTCGTCCTAACCGACCTATAGCGCCGGTTAGGACGACCGCATCCCGAGGGACCCTCGATCCGGGCCCGGAAAGGGACGGAAGGCGCCCGGGCGTGTGACGTTCCCGGCATCTTCGTCACGGATCGGCCCCTGATGGCCCCCGATCGGAGGAGGGACGGAGAGTCTGGGCCGGAGGTGTGCCTTCTCTCGCGCATGACGATCACGTGAGTCCGACGGCCTCACGTCCCTGTACCGGCCCCCCCACCCCTCACGTCCTGGGCGCCTCATGGGGGTCACAGCCTGCCAGGACCCCATGAGGCGCCCAGGACGAAACTCGGACGGTCGCGCTAAGGCCGATCCATCCGATAGACCACCAGCCGCTCCCCGCTCCGTCCTGTCGTCTCGAAGTCGAACTCCATCCCGAGGGCGCGGGCGACGCCGATCGAGGCGGCGTTCGGGGGTTGGATGCGGGCGATGATGCTCGGCATCTCGAGGGCGTCGAAGGCCTCGTCGCGGAGGGCCGCGGAACCCTCGGTGCCGAGGCCGCGGCCCCAGGCGGCCGGCTCGAGCCACCAGCCGATCTCCCGCTCTCCGGGGTCGAGCCCGGCCGTGCCCTCCCCCGCGTAGTTGAGCGAGACGAGGCCGATGCCGCGCCCGGTGGCGCGGTCGATCGCGGCGCGCCAGCCGAAGCCGTGGTCTTCCCAGTGGCGGCGCTCGGCGCGGGCGACGTCCTCGGCGAGGAGCGGCGGCCAGGGGTCGCCGGTGCCGATGAAGCGCATCACCTCCGGCGTCGAGGCGAGCCGCACGAGCAGGTCCGTGTGGCGTTCGTCCCAGCGCTCGAGGCGCAGGCGCTCGGTCTCGATCACGGCGGCGGCGTCGATCACTCTCGCCAAGTATTGCGCCGACGCCGGCTCCCCTTGTGCGCGGGCTCACCCGACCGTCGGCAGCCAGGCCCAGAAGCGCTTCGCCTGCTCGTGCGGGCGGCCCCCGGCGCGGCGGATCGCGATCAGCGAGCGCTCGATCGCCAGGTCCTTCAGCGGCAGCGCGACGAGGCGACCCGCGGCGAGGTCGGGCTCCAGCGCCAGCTCGGAGATCAGCGCGAAGCCGCCCGCGGCGAGCGAGCGCTTCACGCCTTCGAGGCTCGCCAGCGAGAGGTCGGGCTCGAGTTCGACGCCGACCTCGGCGAGCGCCGCGGCGGCGACGGCGCGCATGCCGGACCCGGACTCGCGGGAGATCCAGCGTCCTTTCATCAGCTCGCGCGGGTTGACCTGGCGGCGGTGCGCCCAGCGGTGGCCGGCGGCGACCACGAGGACGATCCGGTCGCGGGCGACGACCTTGGTGTCGAGGCCGTCGAGCGGTTCGAGGCCCTCGACGAAGCCGACGTCGGCGCGGTCCTCGCGCACCGCGGCGATCGCGCCGACGGAGTTGACGACGTCGACCTGGGGGTGGAGGCCGGGGAGCTCGGCGCGGAAGGCGGTCAGCCAGGTCGGCAGGAGTGCCTCGCCGATCGTGTGGCTGGCGGCGATCCGCAGTGGCCGCGCCGCCCGGGCGCCGGCGACCGCCTGCTCGGCCTGGGCCAGCGCGTCGAGCGCGCGCCGCGCCTCCGGGTAGAGGGCCATGCCCTCCTCGGTCGGCCGCACTCCGTGACGACCGCGGATCAGAAGCGTCACGCCGAGGCGACGCTCAAGTGCCTGGATGCGCTTCGTGGTCGCCGACTGCGTGAGGTCGAGCGCTTCCGAGGCGCCCTGCACGCTCCCCGCCTCGATCGCCGCGGCGAAGGCGGCGAGGTCGCGCGAGGAGAGCGGGTCGGACACCGCCAAACATTCCAGCACGGAATGCCCGGACCCGCGAGGCGCGGTCGTCCCTTGGCCCGTCCGAGAGGGGGCCGAAGGACGACCGCGAGCGGGGGCGCAGCGGGCGCGGGCGGGCGGCTACTTCGCCAGCTTGATCGCGACCTTCGCGCCCGGAGCGAGCAGGCGGCCCGCCCTCGGGTTCTGGCGGATCGTCTTGCCCATCTTCTTCTTCGGGCCCCTCACCTTGCTGATCTTGCCGACGGCGCAGCCCGCGGCCCGGATCGCCGCCTTCGCCTGGCCGAGCCCCTTGCCCGCCAGGTTCGGCACCGTGCAGCCGCGGTAGAGGAACTGGTCGCCGCGACCGGTCGGGCTTTCACCGGCAAGCGTCGTCGCGACGACGTCGACGGTTCCTACCTTCGGCTGCGCCGGAGCCACCGCGGAGATCTTTTCTTCGTTCACCACGGTGAAGCTCGCCGCGGGCACTTCACCGAACATCAGCGCGCTCGTCCCGTTCAGGTTGGTGCCGGTGATGGTGACTTTTTCACCGCCGAGCACGGAGCCTTCGGTCACGCTGAGCCCGCTGATCGCCGGCGCGGGCTGGACTTCGGCCGCGAGCTCGATCTCCTGTCCCGCCTTGGTCTGCGAAGGGGCCAGCGTCGCGCCTTCGAACGGCGGCGCCGAGAAGATCCCGTAGCCGGCGCCGGAGGCCTCGGCGACGCCGATTTCATCGGTCGCGTTGCTGGAGTCGACGGCGATCAGGTCCCCGCTGCGGATCGGCAGCTGGGTCTGGAACGTTTCGATCCCGATCCCGTTCGCCTTCACCGGCCGGCTCGTGCCGGTCGCGGTGAAGGCACCGGTGCCGTTCGGGTGGAGCACCCGCAAGGTGAACGGCCCGCCGACCGCGCCCTGCACCTTCCAGCGGACGATCGCACCGTTCACCGGCGAGGCCAGGTTCGCCCCGGCCTCGGGCAACGACGTGTTGAACTGGGTACGCACACCTTCGAACGGCGTCGATTTGAACGTCGGCGGCAACACACTTCCCACCGTCACCGTCGTCGCCCCCGCGCTGACCGCCGCGATGAGGGCCCAGGCCGCGGCCAATGCCATGGCGAGGATCCAGAAACTGACACCTCTGCGTCCGGATGCAGACATGCTTCTTCCCTCCCTGTATGGGTCGGTTTTTTCGCGCCGCCAACCTCGCGGCGCCGTCAGATGTCGAAAGAACCCGTGAGCGGAGGGAAAGGTGCGGTTACTACTCGGGGTTCGCCTCGAGCTGGCGCCGGCGGGCCTCTTCGATGGTCCGTTCGGCGTCGCTCAGCGGGTGCCAGCCGTCGGTCTCGACCGGCTTGTCTTCAAGGTTCTTGTAGACGTTGAAGAAGTGCTCGACTTCCTGCTGGAGCTGCTCCGGCACGTCGTCGAGGCTCTCGATGTGGGACCAGCGCGGGTCGCGGACCGGCACGCAGATCACCTTGTCGTCGGCACCTTTCTCGTCGCGCATCTTGAACAGCGCGACCGGCTTCACCGGAGTCACGCAACCGGGGAAGGTCGGCTCGGACCCGACCACGAGGCAGTCGAGCGGATCGCCATCCTCGCCGAGATGGCCGGGCAGGAAGCCGTAGTCCGTCGGGTACACGGTCGAACCGGACAGGAAGCGGTCGAACACCACGCGGTCCAGCCCCTCGTCGTACTCGTACTTGTTGCGGCTCCCCTTCGGGATCTCGATGAACGCGAGGAGTTGGTTCTGCTGTACGGGCTCGTTCAAGTAGTGACTTCCGGGGAAGGGGGCACTGCCGGGGGCGGCGAAGAATATGCGCTCGCGCCGGTCAGGGACGTTCCGCCTTCCCCGGACCCCCCGAAAGTCGCGCGGCAAGTAGCTTTGCGGCGTGCCCGAGGTCCGGCTCGACCACGTCCAGATCGCGGCCCCGCCGGGCTGCGAGGCCGCCGCGCGGCGCTTCTTCGGCGAGCTCCTCGGGCTGCCGGAGATCGAGAAGCCGGAGCCTCTGCGGGCGCGCGGCGGCGCCTGGTTCGCGCTCGGGGACCGACAGCTCCACGTCGGCGTCGAGGCCGATTTCGAGCCCGCGCGCAAGGCGCACCTGGCGCTGCGCCTCGAGGCGGCGGAGCTCGACCGGCTGGCGGAGCGGCTGGGGGTCGCGGGCGCGCCGATCGCCTGGGACGAGTCCCGTCCCGGCGAGCGCCGCTTCTACTCGCAGGACCCCTGGGGCAACCGCATCGAGTTCCTCGCGGCCGACCCCTCGTAGGCTCTCTCCATGCGCTTCCTTCCCCTCGCCGCGATCGCCGCCCTCGTCCTCTTCGCCGCGGGCTGCGGCGGCAGCGAAGACACGCTCGAATCCCTCGCCGGCACCCCGGCCGCGATCAACATCGTCAAGGACGTGGAAGCGATGGCCAATGCCTGCAAAAGACCCAGCAGGAAGTCCCACCAGGCGGGCGTCCAGGCCTACACCGACCTGGCCCGGATCACGTCGATCCACCCGAACGCCACCTTCGGGCCCGAAGACACCGAAGTGACGATGCAGCAGCTCCTGCACCGCTCGGTGGAGAAAACCGGCCACTGCATCGGCGTCAGCGTCGACAAGCGCGGCATGTACCAGGTCGAATGACGCCGGAGTCAGATCCCGCGGCCGCCACGACCGCAATGGTCCGGCGACGGCGCCGCCCCGGGGCAGCGCCGTCGCCGGACGCTCGCGGCTGTCAACCGCGGAGAATCAGCCCGTCACCCCGTGCACCACGGGGTAGTAACCGTTCGCGTGACCGGTCACCTTCGGGTGGTAGCTTTCGCTCGTCGGGTTGGAGAGGCCGTTGATCCACTCCGTCGAGGAGCCGCTCCCACCGTCACACACCGCGTGCCCGATGAAGGCCGGGATCACGTCGCGGAAGACGAAGTTCGACCCCGCCCGCGTCGCCGCCGCGCTGATCGTGTTCTTCAGCAGGTCGGCGGTTTCGTTCAGCCTCGTCTCCTCGCTGGAGCTGAAGAAGGTGAAGGCGTTGCAGTCTTCACCGTTGAACAGGCGCGGGTAGTCGAGGACGATCACTTTCGCGCTCGGCGCCCGCGACTTGATCGCGTTGTTCACTTCGTCCAGCCTGCCCGGCAGCTGGTTTTTGATGATGCTCTGGGCTTCGTTGATCGCACCGTTGCAGTCCGAGGCCCAGCTTGGCAGGGCGCATTCGGTGATCACGCTGGAGAAGCCGGCGTCGTTGCCGCCGATCGTGTAGGTCACCCAGTTGGTTTCCGAGGTGACGCTCGAGACCTGTGAGCTGAGCAGCGAGGAGGTGGTCGCCCCCGCGCATGCCGCGTCGACGAACGTCCAGGTCGGGTGCGCTTCGTGCAACAGGTACGGGTACGCGTACACCGACCGCTGGCAGGTCGGTTCGTAGAACGTCCGCGTCCCGGTCCCCGATGAGTACGAGTCGCCGAGCGCCACGTACTTCGTCGCCATCGCCTGCGCCGCAAAGGCGAGGCAGATCGCGACGGCACAGAGCACGGCGAAAATGCGAGTCAACTTCATGAGCTCTCCTCCCGAAGAGTCGACGCCGGGGCCCTTTTCCCCGGCGGTTCGGCCCACGCTTTCATTGTGGAGGAGGTTTGTCAACTAATCAGGACATCTGTATCGACACGGGAGGAGCCCACTGGCGAGCGACCGCACTCGACGACGATCAGGACGCGAGGCCGAACAGCGCCGCCGCCTCGGCTGCGAGAAACGCGCCCGGGCGGCCCTGTTCGGAAAGGAAAAGACGCGGGTATCTTGCGGGCCATGTCGGATGGTCTGGAGAGGTCGGAGGCAGGCCCCGTCGACGAGGGCCTCGGCTCGGTCGTGGCCGCGATCTCGCGGAATATCGTCAAGATCCATTCGCGCTTCTACGGTCGCGGGCCGACCAAGGCGAAGACCATCTGGCGCGACAACATCGTCTGCTGCGTCCTCGAAGACGTCTTCACCAAAGCCGAGCGGTTACTGGTCGAAGGCGGGCACTTCGAGCAGGTGCGCTCACACCGGATCGCGTTCCAGGAACAGGTCGAGCCGCTCCTCTGCCGCGCGGTCGAAATGAGCACCCACCACTACGTGGATGCCTTCTTCGGCCAGATCAACAGGGAAGGCAGGGCGTGCGAGGTGTTCGTGCTGGGCGAGGACGTGGGGCCGGATAAGGTCCCCCCGCTCCAAGGCCGCACCGGCGACAAGTCCACGCGCTAGCGAACCGGCGGCGCACCCTGTGCGGCGGCCGTGCCTCCCGGTGGCGCCTCCCACACCCCGAGGGCCTTCGCCGCGCTCGAGGACGAACTCGGCCCCCTTCGACGGCCCCATGTCGGCGAAGGGGGCCAGAGCGCGTCGCTCAACGGAGGTGGAAGACGAAGCTGAACTCTTCTTCTCCTTTGCCTCCTTCGATCGCTTCGAGGTGCATCCACCCGCGCGCGGTCGCGTACTTGCCGGTGCCGCCGGTGATCGCCAGATCGCTCGGCTTGGCGTCGTAAAAAGGACCCTGGACCACGATCTGACCGCCCTTGAGGAAGTTGGTCCAGGTGCATTCGTAGGACACGCCGACATCGACGCGGATGCAGAACCCCTGATCGGAGGCGACCCGCTTTGCGTCCTTGCTGTCGAAGATCGGGTTGTGGAAGGTGAGGATGTCGCCGAGGCTGTCGCCCTTCTTCCCCACGTCCGTGGTCGTGTCGGTGATCGGGTGCTCGATCACGGAGATCGTCTTGCCGGAGGCTGCCGCGCCGGTGCCGGGCGCGGCGACGGCGGTCAGCATGAGAACCACAAGGAGTGCTGCACAGCGTTTCATCGTCTCTTCCTCTCGTTTGAATCCGACTTCACTCGGTGAAGCGCTCGAGGAACCACTGCGAGAGCTCGCGGCCAACGCCGCTCCTCCCGCCTCCGCCGAACGGGGCGAGCTGGTCCCAGCAGTCGCTCGTCTCGTTGATGTCGACCGGGCCGTGCGGGAACGCCTCGCCGACCCGCCAGGCGGTGGCGAGGTCGCGCGTCCAGAGCGAGGCGATCAGGCCCAGCGAGCTCTGGTTGGCGATCTCGACCGCCTCGGCGGCCGAGCGGATCTTCAGCACCGGGGCGACCGGCCCGAAGGTCTCCTCGCGCATGATCAGCATGTCCGGGTCGACGTCGGTGAGGATCGTGCGGCTTGTAGCCGAGGCTCTCGAGGACTATTTCTTTATCCTATGAGTTCATAGTTTTGAAAGTCAAGATGAAATCCCCCGCGTCACCGGGCGTCTCCCCGGTCGGCCTGACGACGGCGACCGCGCGGCTGCTGTTCGCGCCCGAGGAGGCGGCCGGCGGCCGTGCCGACCTGGTCGCCCGGCGGCTCGGGCAGGCGATCCGACTCGGCCTGCTGATCGACGGCGAACGCCTCCCCACCGAGACGCAGCTGGCCACCCAGATCGGCGTCGCCACCGTTACCCTGCGCGAAGCGCTCAGCACGCTTCGCGAGCAGGGCCTGGTCGTGACCCGGCGCGGCCGCAGCGGCGGCACCTTCGTCCGCTCCCCCGCCGACGCCCACGAGCCCCTCCGCCACTTCGGCATCCACGAGCTGCAGGAGCTGGGCGATCAGCGCGCCGCGATCAGCGGCATGGCGGCCAAGCTGGCGGCCGAGCGCGCGCTCGACGGGGAGGTCAGGCGGCTGGAGGAGCAGGTCGACCGCCTGGCCGAGGCCTCCGGGGCGGGCGAGCGCCGGCGCGCCGACACGCTGCTCGCGATCGCCATCGCCGCCGCCGCGCAGTCCTCCCGGCTGACCCGCGAGGAAGCGCGCCTCCGGGCCCAGATCGGGAACCTCTCCGGGCTCGAGCTGAGCGACGAGGAGCACCGCGAGATCGTCCGCGACCGACGCGCGCTGGTCGCCGCGATCAAAGGCAGGCGCGGATCGCGGGCCAGGAGCCTCGCCGAGCAAGGCGCCGCGGCCGAGACCCAGCGGCTCATCTCGCTGCGCCTGCGATTGGACGAGGCCGGCGACGGCGCCTCGTCGAACGGGAGCGGGCCGGAGGGCGTGCTGGCCTTGGTCGTCTCCGACCTCGACCACCTCTTCGCCGACCTCGACGGGCTCGCGCGGGAGTTCGCGGACCTGTCGCGCGCGGCCAAGGGCAGGCTCGCGGTCGACGACCTCGCCGCGCTGCGGCCCTCGATCTTCGCGATCCTCGCCGACCGCGTCGGCCTGGTGAGCGGCGCCGGCGTCGTCGTCGACCCAGGGCTCCTCGGCGATGCCGAGCGCTGGCTCGAGTGGTGGTCGGCGACGACTCCCGGGTCGCGGCCAGAACCCCTTCGCGTCAACCTCGAACCGACGGCGCCGGACTTCTACGACTACCTGACCAACGACTGGTTCACCAGCCCGCGCGACACCTTGCAGCCGACGATGTCGGGGCCGTTCGTCGACCACGCCTGCACGAACATGTACGCGGTCACGCTCTCGGTGCCGGTCGTCGCCGACGGCGCGTTCGTCGGGGTGGCGGCGGCGGACGTCCTGGTCGCGAGCCTGGAGCGCGAGGTCATGCCGGCGCTCCTCGGCCTCGACTCACCGGCGGCCCTCACCACCGCCGCGGGACGGATCATCGCCTCCAACTGCCCGGCGGTCCGCTCCGGCGAGCGCCTGGAGCCCTCCGCACGGAGCTCGACCCGTTACACGTCGGCCCGCGCCCCGCTGGACGGCCTCCGCGTGGTCGACCTCTCCGCGCTCGAAAGCGATTCCGGCTGACCACTTAGGCTTCACCGATGCAGATCGCTCGCGGGATGGTGATCGCCGGCTTCCGGCTGGACGAACTGATCGGCGAAGGCGGCATGGGAGTCGTCTGGAAGGCGCGCCAGCTGGACCTCGACCGCGTGGTCGCCCTGAAGCTGATCCAGCCGGACAAGAGCGGGGATCCCGGGTTCCTCGAGCGCTTCCGGCGCGAGTCGCGCCTGGCTGCCTCCATCGACCACCCGAACGTGGTCCCCGTGTTCGGCGCCGGCGAGGAGGATGGCGTCTGGTTCATCGCCATGCGCTACGTCGACGGAACCGACCTCGGCGAGTACCTGCGGAGTCGCAACTCGCCGCTGTCGCCCGTCGACGCGGCAAGGATGATCTCCCGGGTCGCCGACGGGCTCGACGCCGCCCACCGCGCCGGGCTCGTCCACCGCGACGTGAAGCCGGCGAACATCCTCCTCGACGCACAGCTCCACCCCTACCTGACCGACTTCGGTCTGACCAAGCAGCTCTCCTCGCAGAGCAACGCGACGAGGACCGGCATCTGGCTCGGCTCGGTCAACTACGCGGCCCCCGAGCAGATCGAGAGCGGGCCCGTCGATGCACGCACCGACGTCTACTCGCTCGGCTGCGTGCTCTTCGAGGCACTCACCCGGCGCCTCCCCTACGCCCGCGACTCGGAGATGGCGGTCATGTACGCGAAGGTCCACGAGCCGCCCCTCCTCCCCGGTCAGGTCGACCCGAGCCTGCCACGCCAGTTCGATCAGGTGATCCGCCGCGCGCTCGCCCGGAATCCCGAGGAGCGCTATCCCTCCGCCGGCGACCTCGGGCGGGCGGCGACGGCGGCCGCTCTCGGGGAGAGCGCCACCGCGCCCGAACGCACCGTCGCCCGTGGGGCGGCCGCGGGCGCGCGCGGCTACGAGCCCACCCAGGCCACCCCGGTCCCCGAACACGCGACCCAGGTCATGCAGAAGCACCGATCCCGCAATCGGGCGGCGATCGTCGGCGCCGTCCTCGCCGGCCTGGCGATGGTCGCCGTCGCGGCGATCCTGATCGGCAATTCCGGCTCGCACTCGGGCACCCCGGGGAAGGCGGAAGCGAGCGTCGGAAAGAAGAGACACGTGACCAAGGAACCCGAAGCGAAGGCCTCTGCCTCCGAAATCCCGGTGCGTGAAGAAGAAGTCGAACCGTCGACCTCGAGCCGGCCGGCGGCCGTAGCACCGCTCGAACCATTCCATGGGCGCCTCTATTCCGCAGAAGTGCCGGTCGGCTGGACGCCCGAAGCGGTCGAGACCCATCCCTCCACCTACTATGAAAGCCACTGGCGCAACCCGGAAGACGAAAACACCTCGGTCCTGATCGACTCACAGATCCACACTGCGAACAGCGACGCGGTCGAAGACGCCGAAGGCGTGCGTGAAGAAACCGCGCAATCGTCCGGCTACCGCGAGCTCGCCTTCGAAGAAACGACGCTGCAGGGCCAGCAGGCCGTGCGCTGGGTCTTCGAAGTCGAAGGAGACCGCCGTGTCGACTACTTCGTGATCAATTGCGGGATCGGTTTCGGCGTCCTCGGCTCGAGCTCACCGTCGAACTTCGGCCACTGGGCGCCCACCTTCCATGCCGTCGCCAACTCGGTCACCGGCATCTGCGAGTAGTAGCAGCGGCTCCGTGACCGCAGATGCGGCACGCACGTAAGGAAACAGCGGCCCTCGATTCGTGAGTACGTGATGCCGTCGGAAGAGCCGCAGCATCGCAGACAGTGGGAACTCGCGGCCATCGCGCGGCAAGGCGCCTTGCGGATGGCAGCCGCCTATAAGCTAACTCGGCTGCGGTGTGCCAGTCTGAGCGTGGAGGCGGATGGCTATGTGGCATGAGGTATTTCAGAGGGTGGGGCGACATGGCCGCCGGTATGTGGGGATCGTGACCGTGAGCGTGATCTTGTGCTGCCTTCTCGCGTCGTCGGGCGCCTCGGCTTCGACGTCGCATGAAGGCGACGCCAAGGCCTCGTCCCCGACAATGGAAACGGCCCATCGTTGCCGGACCGAAGCGGTGGTCGACACCAGGCGCACATGGCCGGAGATGCAGGTCAAGACGGCCGGTCCCGGGCTGTCCACCTACCGAGACAAATTCGGGACGACCCTGATCGGCCCGAAGGGCTGGCATTGCGGTTCGGTCGTCGGCGGCGACGGCAACTCTTTCCTGGTGATCAGCCCCCATGTCGGCCGCAACCTCTTCGCGAGCCTCCCGAACACCGCCGGACAGGCGGTGACCGCGAACTCGATCCCTGCCTGTGCCGGCTGCCAGTACGACGAGATCTGCGCCGTCTTCCCAACCGCCTCGCTGGTGAAGCAGACCGAGGCGGTCTATGGGCCCTGCGAACCGAGGCCCGCACTCGAGACCCTGGAGACCGTGGGGCGCTTCGACGTACGCTTCGAAGACCCACCCGGGACGGAGGGAATAGGCAGTCCAAGTGGCGGTCCCTTCCCAGCGCTGGGGGAGATGCGATGGTCGAGGTTGGGCGGGGTGACCGTGGTGACCTGCACTTTGGCAGCGGCCTCGAGAAGCTCGTGCGACAAGATCATCCGGAGAGGGATGCCGAAGTAGCAGGCCGTCGATCGCCTGGTCCATCCGGCACCGGGACGGAGAGCTTATGAGCCGTCCGCAACACAAGCGGGGCGGCAGGACATGCCGATGGGTCCAGGCACACGGTGTTTTTCAAGCTTTCGGTAGGCGATCCCGAGAAAATGAGGCAGGCCGAGCGTCCGCACCGGTTTGCGGATCGCTCGCGCTCTGCGGCTACACGTCCCGGCTGCGGCGCGCAAGAAGGAGGGCGGCACCGAGGAGGGCGGCCGCGGCGAAGCCGAGCAGGACCAGCGCGGCGACGCCGGGCTGCAGGGAGAAGAAGTCGGTGCCGTAGCCGCTCAGCTTCGCCGCCCTCGGTTCTCCAGCCAGGCGCGAGTTCATCGAGATCACATGCCCGACGCCGGCGAAGGCCCAGCGACTGACGGAGAGGTCGGCGAGGACCTTGATCACGGCGCCCATCCGGTCGAGCGCGACCAGGGCGCCACCGAAGAGGAGCTGCGGGATCAGGAGAAGCGGGATCACGCTCGTCGCCTGGTCGACGCTCCGGGCGACGGTCGAGACCAGCAGTCCCAGCCCCACCATCGCCCAGCTGGTCAGGATCAGGAGGCCGAGGATCTCGCCGTAGTGCGCAAGCGAGACGTGGAAGGGACGGAGCGCCGCCACCACGACGAGGAGGAGCAGGCACTGCAGGGCGGCGATGCCGAAGAGGATGGTCGCCTTGGCGATGATCTGGGCATCGAGCCGCACGCCGACCGCGAGCTCGCGCAGGATGATCGCCCGCTCCCGGACGATCTCCCGGCAGGAGTCGATCAGCCCCAGCCAGAGGGCGGCGGTGACGAGCAGGAACATGAACTGCGCGCTCCGCGTCGGCGAGGTGTCCGGCAGCGCCAGCACGTCGCGGGGGTATAGGAGGGCGAGCAGCAGGCCGATCAGCGGCGCCTGCCCCAGGAGCGCTCCGATCGTGCGGCGGTCGCGGCCCAGGGTACGCGCGTAGCGCCCGACGAGGGTCGCCGACTGGCGGAAGAGGGAGCGGCCGGCAAGCAGCGAGAGGCCCGACCCTTTCGGCTTACGCGCCGGTGGCCCCGCCGGCGGCGGCACCGAACGGTTGATCAGCTCTGCGGCGCCGTAGATTTCGTCGTAGCTGCCGACGTTGAAGCGCTCGAGGCATTCCCTCGGCGAGCCGTTGAAGAGGAGGTTCCCGCCCTCCCCCATCACCGCGACCGTGTCGCAGAGGGCCAGGCTCGAGGTGGCGTGGGTGACGACGACGATTCCGCGCCCACCGTCGGAGAGGCGGCGCAGCGTCGACATCAGGTGGCGCTCGAGCGGAGGGTCGAGGCCGCTGGTCGGCTCGTCGAGGAGCACCGTCGAAGGCTTGCCGATCAGCTCGACGCCGCAACTGAGGCGCTTGCGCTGCCCGCCGGAGAGCTTCTCGACCGAGGTAGCCGCGTGCTCGGTCAGGCGCAGCTCGGCGAGGACCCCCTCCACCGCGACCGCGCACTCCTCCCGGCTCGTGTCGGAAGGCAGGCGCAGACGGGCGGTGTACATCAGGGTCTCCCGCACCGAGAGCCGGTCGTGGAGGACGTCGGTCTGTGGCACGTAGCCGACTTCGGTCAGCCGCAGGTCGATCGGATCGGTGCCGACGAGGACCTGACCCGAGCTCGGGAGCCTGACCCCGGCGAGGCATTTGAGGAGCGTCGTCTTCCCCGAGCCGCTGGCGCCGATCAGGGCGACGAACTCCCCGGGGGCAACGGTCAGGTAGGTGGACTGCAGGATCCGCCGCTCGCCGACGTCGACCGACACCCCGGCGGCGCTGAGCCGCGCGCCCCGCTCGTCGCTGATCACGAGCTCGCCCCCGTCCAGGTGGATGGCGTATGGCCCGATGCCGGCGACCGCGTCGGGCCGCAGGGGCTGCTCGGCCCGGATCAGCCGACCATCGAGACGCACGCCGTTCCGCGAGCCGAGGTCGACGATCGTCGGCGGGCTCCCAGGGCGGAGCTCGGCATGGTGCCAGGAGACGTTGGGCTCCTCGAGGACGACGTCGTTGTCAGGCGCGCGGCCGATGCGAAGCGCGCGGTTTCGGAAGTGCACGCGCCGGAAGCGCCCTCTCTCTTCGGCCGTCGACGGGGTCGCCCGGCGCAACCGGACCCGCGTGGAGCCGAGCTGGATCAGGGCGTCGGCGGAGATCTGGACCGGCCCGGGATCCATCCGCTCCGCGTTCAGGAAGGTCCCGTTGCTGGATTCCAGGTCGACGATCTCGACCTGACCGTTCTTCGGCTCGATCCGCAGGTGGCGCCAGGACACCTGCTCGTCGTCGAGCGGGACGGCACAGGATGGATCGCGGCCGATCTCGAGCGTCGCTTCGAGGGGCAGCCGCATCCCCGAGACCTCGATCTCCCACCCATCTCCCGAGGACTGCCGCGGTCCGGTCACGCGGGCATCGTCGCATGGACGGACGTCGGTTGAACGGATTGCATCTGTTCAACCGTTAGGCAGATATACGAGTAGTCTGCGCTCGCGCAGCCACCCAAGGGGAGTGAGAAAAGGCACGCAATGGCAGAGAGACTGAAGGCAGGAGACATGCTCGGGGACTTCGAGGTCGTCGAGGTGGCGGGCGCCGGAGGCATGGGTGTCGTCTACAAAGCGCGGCAGCAGTCGCTGGACCGCGACGTGGCGCTGAAGGTGATCAAGGACGAGATCGCCGCCGAGTCCGAATACCGTGAACGCTTCCTGCGCGAGGCGAAGCTCGCGGCCTCCGTCGACCATCCGCACGTCGTCACCGTCTACGACGTCGGCGACGAGGACGGCCGCCTCTACCTGGTCATGCAGTGGATCGACGGCGCCGACCTGCGCCAGCTCCTCGACAGCTCCGGGCGGCTGACGCCGAAGCGGGCCGTCGCGATCGGCGAGCAGCTGACGGGCGCCCTCGACGCGGTCCACGAGGCCTCGGGCCTCGTCCACCGCGACGTCAAGCCCGCCAACGTCCTTCTGCGGGAGGTCGGCGGCGAAGACCACGCCTACCTGACCGACTTCGGAGTCGCCAAGCCGCCGGAGGCCCTCGAGGCGCTGACCCGCACCGGCTCGACCGTCGGCACCACGGGCTATCTGGCGCCGGAGCAGATCCAGGGCAAGGAAGCGGGGCCGCGGAGCGACCTCTACTCGCTCGGCTGCCTGACCTTCGAGATGCTGACCGGCAAACGGCCCTTCGACGGCGAGAACGAGCTGGCCGTGCGCTGGGCCCACGCGCAGGATGAGCGTCCCCTGGTCAGCAACGTCCTCCCCGCCCTCGGGCATCGCTACGACAGCTTCTTCGTCAAGGCGCTCGCCATCGATCCCGACCAGCGCTTCGCCTCGGGCCGGGAGTTCGCCGAGGCCCTGGCCGGGGCTCAGGCGTCGACGGGCGACACCGACCCGACCGCGGTGATGGGCGCGACCCACGCTGCCACGGCGATCGGCCCCGCCACTCCACCTCCTCCCCGCGCCGCCGGCCAGACCCCGCGGCCCTACGGCTACGCCACCCCGCCGCCCCAGCCACAGCAGCATGATCGCTCCGGCAGCCCGGTCGCCCTGATCGTGATCGGCATCGTCGCCGTCTGCGGGATCGCCGCGGCGGTCCTGGCCGCATCCGGAGTCTTCAGCAAGGAAAGCTCGCCCATGTCGAGGACCGTCGCCAAGACGACCTCGAAAGCGCACGCGGCGAAGCCGGTCAAGCACGTCGCCCACCAGCAACCGAGGCCGGTGACGCCTCCGGCCGGTTCCGAATCGTGCCCTGGCGCCACCGAACTCTGGGTTAACGAACACGCCAGCTGCCCGTTCGCCGAAAACACCCAGTCCGCCTACGCCGAAGCCGACGGGGCGAAGAACATCTCCGTCTACAGCCCGGTCACGGGCAAGACGTACGCGATGGCCTGCAAAGGGACGAGCCTCATCACCTGCGCGGGCGGCAACGACGCCGCCGTCTACTTCGGCTCCGCGAAGGCCGGCGGCCAGAACATGGAACCCGCGCCTCGGGTCGAACCCGAACCGACGCCGGAACCCGAACCCGAATACAGCGGCGGAGGCGCGGCGACCATCGCCTGTGACTCGAACATCTACGTCAACGAAGTCACCAGCTGTCCGTTCGCCGAGAACGTCTTCGAAGCCTATGCCGACGAATACCAGAGCTACGGCGAATCAGGCTATTACTACGTCGAAGCCTATTCCGAAGAGACCGGCAAGAGCTTCGGGATGGACTGCTACGACGACTCCGACTTCGTCGAATGCACCGGCGGCAAGGACGCGCTCGTGACTTTCCCGATGCAGGCCGTGCGCGTCTACTAGATGCGCGCCGCCACCGTGATCGTCGGCGCGATCGCCGCCACCAGCATCATGATCGCCCTCGCCTTCATCGTCTCCGAAGGCGGCTCAGGCAAGGGCGGGACGACGACGATCGAAAAGATCGTCGAAGCGCCCGAACCTGGGCCGGAAGAATCAGGCACCGGTGCCGCTGCGCAGGCCGGCGGACCCACGCAGTGCGGCAAGGAATTCTCGGTCGAAAACACCACCTGCGAGATCGGCGAAGCGATCCATCGCGCCTACGAGGACGGACACCGTGGCCTCTTCCTGCAGAAGGATCCCCAGACGGGCGAATACCTGGAATTCGACTGCGGCGAACCGACGCCGGTGATCTGCACGCAGAGCGGTGGAGACGCCACGGTCTCCTTCGGCGCTTAGCTCAACCGGTGCAGCCGTGGTAGGCGGGCCCGTAGCCCTTCAGTTCACGGGCCAGCCACTGGGCGATCGTCGAGAGGTCTTCGGCTCCCGCCGGATAGCTGCCCGATTCGTCGATCGCGATCATCGCGACGGCGATGCCGCCTTCCTTGTCCTGGACGAATCCCGACTGGCGCACCAGGTAGCCACCGCCCGCTTCGGTGTCGGGGCCCCAACCGCCCTTCATCCCGACGCGCGGGCTCGACGGAAAGCTGGCCTGCCCGAGTCCCCAGCGCTGTTCTCCGATCACGTTTTCCATCAGGCCCTCGATGTAGGAGGTTCCGGACACCCGGCAGGTGGCGAGACCGTGATAGAAGCGCGCCGCTTCGCCGACCGGCCACTCGGTCTGGCCGTAGGTGGATACCGCGCCCGCCGGCGGCGGCGCCGTGGCGACGACGGTGCTCGAGCTGCCTCCTTCGTGGATCGTCTCCCCCACGGCCACGCTGGCACCGGAGAGACCGCCGTGGCGCCCTTCGATCGTGTGGAAGAGGGCGGCCGCGTCTTCGTTGTCGGAGGCGGTGATCGCACCCTCGGCCCAGGCTTCTTCTTCAGGCCCCAACGATTCGGCTTGTTCCTTCAGCACCGTGGAGAGGATCGCCGGCTTGATCGAGCTCCAGGCATGGCCGGATCCGAGCAGGCTCCCGAATTCGACCACTTCTTCGGAGCCCAGCGGCTCGACCGCGAGGCCGACCTCTGCGCCGAGGCCCGCCGCCATCGCTTCGAACGAGGACTGCGCGCCCGGCCCCAGGAACTTGCCGCCCCCGCCGCCGCTCACCGTCTGGCCGGTGTTTTCTTCGGCTTCCTTCTTGGTGAGGGAGCTGGCCGCCGGAGCCTTGGCATGCTCGCGCTTGGGGATCACGTCGGTCATGTGCTGTTCGGCAGGCCGTTGGCCGCGGGGCGAGGTCTTGGTGATCACCACGGTCTTTGCCGCCTCGGTCGAGCTCCCGCCGCTGCGCGAGGCGAAGATGGCGATCGCGGCGCCCAGACCCGCCGCGACGATGAGGACGGCGACGACCGTCGCCCATCTGGGCGTGCCGCCTCCGTCGTCCCAGAAGCGATCGTCCTGCCGCCTGCCACGCGGGTCCTGGTAGCTCATCCCGACCGCGACGATATCGGCGGGGCCAGAGGCATGACGGCCACGGCGACGGTGGGGCCCGCCTTGCAACGGGACAGGGCCGTTTACTCGCCGGCGCGGGGAACAGACGATCCGGTTGCCGATCCCCGACGTCCCCTAGCGGGAGAGGAAGACCACGATCCCGGCGGCGAGGGCGTCGGCCAGCTTGTGCCGGTAGGCGGGGTCCTCGAGCTTCGCCGCCTCCTCGGGTTCGCGCATGTTGCCGAGCTCGACCAGGACCGCCGGCTCCTTCGCGAGGTTGAGGCCCGCGAGGTCGGAGCGTTCGTCGAGCCCGTCTTCCCCGATGTAGTCGGCGGGCGGCACCCCCGCTTCGACGAGCGCGTTCCTCTCTGCTTCGGCGAGCTCCAACGAGGGCGCGACCATTTCCGGCGCCACCGATTCCGCCGCCGAGGGGTGGATGACGTCGAAGCCGTGGGCGCCTTCGGCAAGGTTGCCGTCGGCATGGATCGCCAGGTCCACGGAAGCGTGGGCGCGGTTGGCGATCTCGGCACGTTCGTCGACGCAGGGCCCGACGCCCTGGTTCGAGTGGCGCGTCAGCACCACCTTCGCCCCCAGTTGCCTCAGCCGGGGTACCAGATCCTGGGCGACGTCCCAGTTGAACTGGGCCTCGGTGAGCGAGCCGTCGTCGGTCTCGGTGCCGGTCGTGTTGCAGGGCTTGGTCGTCCCGTTCGCACCCGCCGGAACCGGCCGATCGATCTCTTCCGGATGGGTGAAGTTGCCGCCGTTGTGGCCGGGGTCGACGCTGATCGTCCTCCCGTGGAGGGGCAGGCTCCTGACGGGCGGGGTCTTCGTCGCCGGCGGCATCTGCGGCGGAGGGGCCGACTCGGTCGCCGACGGATTCGCCAGTTCCTGGGGTGGCGGCGACTGCGCCGGATGCACAACCTTGATCACGCGGGTGACGACGGTGGAGGATCCTCCCTCGCTGCCGCCGCCGATGGCCGCGTCGACCACGGCGGCGGTGAGCGCGCAGACGAGCAGCGCGAGCAGCCCAAGCCTCCAGGTTGTCATCGGGAACTCACCGTGATGCCGAGCCTGTCACATGAAGGCTCGCTCCCCCTTCGATCGTCCTGCTCTTCGGTCCGAGCCAGTGCTCCTTCTGGATCCTCCTCGCCTGGCGCAGCCGACGTCCTTGGCGAAGACGTGATCTTGTGCTCGGCGCGGAAGCTCCCGCATGCCTTGAACCGCGGGCCCCAGTCCGACGCGCTGGTCGCCGAGCTACCGGTCGGCGCCGCCGGCCACAAGGGCGAGCATCGCCAAGAACGCGCCCGCAACCCGGACCCGGATCCGCTTTCACCCTCGATAGACGGCGCCTGATCTGGGACTCACGCGCAGGCCACCCTGGCACGGGCCTCGGCGCGGTGGAGCTTCCGGGCCAGCATCCTGGCCCGGCGGTGGAGCCTCACCCGCTCGATTCCCCGCGCCCGGTGCCAGTGTGCAGCCGTGCGGTGATGCAGGCGTGCGATCACCCGTACGCGCGAGCCGGCCTTCTTGCAGGCCTTGCGAAGCGGCTTCCTGACCACAGGAGGCTCCGGTGGCGGCGGTGGTTCCGTCACCTTGGCGCGGGTCACCGGGGTTTCGACCGCCTGGTATTCCCCGTCGGCTCCTCGCCCGCCGATGAAACTCGCGCTCTTCTTGTAGACGCTTTCCGGAAGGGCGAGCTGAAATGCGACATTTCCGCCGGCGCTGGTTGCCGCGTAGGTCGCCGTCCCACCGTCGCTCCACCGTACCGTCAGGCCGAAGGTCAGGCCGTCGGGTGCCGGAGATCCATCGGATTTGGTGACCGACGCGTTCACCACGCCGTTCGCCGGAACTTCGGTGAACGGGACGAGGGCCATGCTCAGATAGTGGCGTGGCCGTTCGACCGTGAAGTTGTACTGGAAGGTTTCCTGGGTCCCTTCCCCGACGCCGGTCGAGGCGCGGCTCACGAACTCGAGATAGCTGCTGCCGCTGCTGTCGGTGTCCTGCACGGTGACTGCAGAGGCCGCGGTGCCGCTGCCGGACAGTTCGAAGGCGGATTCCCGCCGTTCGAAGAGTTCCCCCCAGTTGCTGTCGTTCACGCCCTGGACGAAGTACATGTACACCGGGAAGTAGCCGCTCTTGGTCGGGACGGCCTGCCAGTTGACGACCAGTTGGTCGCGAGTGCTGACCGCAGGGACGCGCCAGAACGAAACCTCGTACCCGCCCGCATTGAGGTAGTTGGCGTTTTCCTTGTGGTTGTCGAGTTCGGCCACGTAATGCTGGCCCCATTCGATCGTCGCCGCTTCGCTGGGCTTCTTGCCGCCTCCCTGGAAGGTGGCCTGCGCCGAAGACGTCGCGACCAGGGAAACCAGCAGCACGACCACGACCCCTACCTTCTTCACCGACTGTGCCTCCTCGATTTTCGCCGACGCCTCCGTCGACTTCCGATCCACTTCGGACGGTCGTCAATCTACGGTCAGGGCGCGACCGTGGAAGAGCTGAACGGGCCGCTTCTACGACTTTTGGTCGGAAGAGATGCCTGAAATTACGGAGCCGCCCGTCGTCCGATCGTCGATGTTGCCCGACACCGCATATCGAAGTAGGTTCGGCCGACCGACGTCAAGACCGATCGGCTTCGGCCTACATCGCGGATCCTGATCCAGTCGATCTTCACTGCCTGGCTCGGCTTTTCACGATCGTCATCGCAGGTGTGGTCGCCGGCAAGGCGATCCCGGCTGACACGGCGACGCGCATCCCGGGCTGACGCGCTCGCCGGGGACTGCGAGCGCCCACGCACCGAACTCCGCGCCCGCCACCCGGTCCGGCCCGATCCTCACCGACTCACTCCCCGTAGGGGACGGCGGCGATGATCAGCGGGGCGCCGTGGAGGCGGCCGACACGGACACGACCGGTGCGCGGGTCGATCGCTTCGTCGACGACGTCCTCGTCCGCCGCGCGGCAGTAGAAGGCAAGCCCGCCGGCGACGTCGATGTTCGCCGCGGTCCATCCCTTCGGGGGCTGACCGCCGTAGATCGATCGGGCTCGGGCGCAACCGAGGTTGTAGGCGTGGACTTTCACCCCCTGGACGCGCCCGCACGTGTGGGCGGAGGCCGTCGGCGCCGAGCTGAATGCCGTCGCCACCGCGAGGCAGAAGGCCGAGAGCGGGTATGGACTCTCCGGGCCGAAGACGTCGGGCGGCCGCTTCGCGACGACGAATGCGGACGCGACGACTGGCGAAAACATCTGCGGGTGTCCGGTCGTCCCCGACAGATTCCGTGACGACGGTCGAGACCTCACGAGCCCAGGATCCTGCCGTCCGGGCCGACCCTGACGCCGCCCGCCCCGAGATCTTCGCTCGAGAGCTCTCCGATCAGCTGCGCGCCTTCGCCGCTCGGGTCCGGGACGGGCTGCCCGGCTTCGACCAGCCGCACCGAGGCGATCCGGCCGGAGCGGAATTCACCGTCGCGGTCAAGAGTGACGTGCAGCACCGCGGAGGCGCCAAGGACCCCTTCGGTCGCGAAGTTGTGGAAGCCGGAGAAGTTGCCGAGGCTGTAGGCGATCAGGCGGTGGTGGTAGATCTCCATCGCCCTCAGGACGTGGGGACCCGACCCGAGCACCAGGTCGGCGCCTGCGCGGATCGCCATCTTGGCGAATTCCTCCGGGTTGCCGCGATCCTCGTCGAGATAGGTCTCCTCTTCCCCGGTGACGTGCTGGGCCTCGGTCCCCTCGGCGCCGGCGTGGATGGCGACGACGACGATCTTGGCCTCGTGCGTCGCCTTGCGGATCAGGGCCTGCGCAGCGGGGATGTCGAGCAATGAGGCGGTGGTCGGGTAGGGGGCGAAGCCGAGGAACGCGATTCTCTCCCCTCCCGCCTTCACCACGGTGATCTCCCCGGGCAAACCGTCCTGCGCGACCCCGGCGTGGTGAAGCGCCGCGACGGTCTGTTCGAGACCCTCCTGGCCGAAGTCGTAGGAGTGGTTGTTGGCGTCGTTCATCACCGTGAAGCCGTCGGCGGCCAGGTACTGCGCGAATTCCGGCGGCGTGCGGAAGGCGTAGCACTCGCCGGCAGGGACGCCCTCGCACTTCGGCGATTCCGAGACGTCGGTGAGCGTGCCCTCGAGATTGCCGAAGACCACATCGCCCTTCAGCTGCCCCTTGACCGGGTCGAGGTAGGAGCCGGGGTCGACCGGCAGCTCCGGGTAGTCGCCGAGCATCGTGTCGCCGACCGCGGCGAAGGTGATGCCACCGTGATGACCGCCGACATCGGCGGCCCCGTCCTTCGGGGACGACGCCCCGGCAGCGTGGGCTGAATTCGGCGCACGGACCGTCCCGCCTAAGCAGCCGCTGAGGGCGACCGTTCCCATGGCGCCCAGAGCCAGCGTCACAAGGAGAGGCAGGACCCTCGGCCGGGGCGCCCTGCCATCAACGGCAAGGCCCTCGAGCGGCGGGTCAGGGGGCGACGAAGCGCGGGTAGGCATCCGGGTAGCCGAGCTCGTGGGCACGGGAGGCGCGAGCCTCGGCGTCGCTATCGTCCGGGAAGACCCCCGAGAAGACGACCCGGTAACCGGGGCGCAGCGAGCTGTAGTCGCTGCTGAAGAGGACGCCCGCGTCCAGGCCGCGGTGGGTCACCGCGTGTAGTTCACGTTCCAGAGTTTCGATCCGCGTCGCCTGCCGTGCATCCTGCGCGCCCTGGCGGCGGGCTTCGGCGACTTCGTGTTGATGCGCGAGTTCACTCGCCCCGGTGTCCGTCGTGTCCGAGCCGCCGCAAGCCGCCAGGCTCGAGGGGACCACGAGGAGAACGACGAGAAGGAGAAACCTCCGAAACATGACCGGGGACCGTTGAGACCTACGGTGTGACACGAATCGCCGTCCTCCACTCACGGCGATCCGAGCACCGACACCAACGGTGGGTCGAGCCGCCTTGCCTACTCAGAGGGCGGCAGCGTATAGCCGAACCGCGACGACGAAACCGCCGCAAGGGCCGGCGCCTTCATTTTTCATCCTTACCCTCGCTAAAAGGCGGTAACGACGCCTCCCTGCCGGGCGAAGACCACCGCGGCCGTCAGACGGTGCTGAAGGCGGCCTGCTGACTGCCCTTCTCGCAGCCACCGCCACCGGTGCCTTCCTGGCACCGCCATCCCGGATAGCGCTCGAGCGTCCACCAGCCGTCGATGCTCTCGGGACCGTGGTGGTGCACGCGGTCCTGCGGGCCGAAGCGGAACTCGCGGATGATCCGCCGCGCGTGGGTACAGGTCAGTCCGTCGGCGGAGACGTAGATCGAGCTCTTGCCGAGCTCACCGCAGTGACGGTATTCCGGCCCGTACGGGTAATGCACGTTCGTCGCGCTCGCCTGAGCGATGGTCAGGCCCAGACAGGCGAAGAGACAGAGACCGAACAGTACGCGCTTCATGGCGCCGAACCTACCAGCGTTCACCACGGGCACCACCCCACGGCTCCTGACTTGACCTCAGTGCTCATCGACGGTCATCATCCGCCTGCTCTGCCAACTCGACCTGGAGAGGAGTCGATGTCCCCGACCTCACGTTCTGCCCTCGCGACCGCCGCACTTGCAGCCCTCGCGTGCGTGCTCCTGACGATGTCACCGCCGTCGGCCGTCGCGAGCAGGACGATCCAGTGCTCGCTGCCCCATGGAGCCGAGGGCGGGGTCTCACTCCCCTTCCAGGCCACGAACATCAGTTGCTCGCAGGGCCGGCCGATCGTCTCGAAGGCCCGGCTGGGACCCTGCAACGCGACGTCGGCGGGCGGCTGTCGCGTGGAGGGCTACATCTGCCGCGACGCCAATCCGCTTGTCCCCGGCCATGTGTCGGCGGGCGATGTCATCCGCTGCACGAAGGGACGCAGGGCGGTGCAGTTCGGAGAGCCGGGCTGACCGGCCCGAGCCGGTCGCCGGCGCTACGCCCTCATCCCTCGTTGGTCCAATCAAGTTCCGCCCCGGCAAGCGATTCGGCAAGCCCGATCAGTCCCACCGTGCCAGTACTGCTCGAGCCATAAGCCCAGAGAGTTCGCCCGTGGGGTCCGACGAAGTAGTAGCCGATGGCGGCGTTGTGCTCCGGTCTCTCCGGACGCGCCCCCTTTCCGAGCGCCCCCCTGAACCGGGCGAGCGACTCACCCGCGAACGTGTGGCGCGGGAACATCACGCGTTCTGACGTGCTCAGAAAGCTGCCGACCATCGTCCCCGACCGGACCGGAACGCGGAAGCCGCCCGCTTCCTCCCACCGCAACGAGCCCCCGATCCCGACCAGCGCGTCCGGGTAGTCCACGCCCCTCGCGTCGGAGCGCGGCTCATCCGACTCCACCCTGCCGTGCAGCTTCCTCGCGGCAGCCGACAACGGTTCCCCGAACTTCACGCCGTGGAAGCCTGACCATCTGACGTGTGCCTTCGGTCGGCTCGCCGGCAGGCGGGCGGATCCGGGTCGGTCGAGCGCGGGCGCGACGGGCGGCCACGAGGCGAACCCGGCGCCCGCAGTCAGGCAGAGACACACGATGAGCACCGCTACCTGCAGTGGCCCCGGCGTCGCCGAAGGCCCCAGGGACGATCTCAACGCCAGGTCACCTCCGCGCCGCCGACCCCGCGGAGACGACGCCCTCTGAGCAGGAAGCCCCTCCCCGTGGCGGTCACGGTGCAGCGCACCCCGCCGGCGATGACGCGGCAGGAAAAGCGGCCGGCCGTGACCATCTTGCCTGCCCCGTAGGTTGGGATGAACACGCCCGCATTCCCCAGTCCGCACCGTTTCGAGTCGATCGAATGACTGCGGCAGAGGACGACCGAGCCGTCCGGGCGAAGCGTCGCCTTGGACTGGTAGTGACGCGTGAACCTCTCGCAGACCACGTTCGGGTTCAAGGGGGACTTGTCGTACATCCCACATCCGACGCTCCTGGTGTGCCCGGTACGCACCAAGAATTCAGCCGTGCCTTCGACCGCTCGGCCGCAGGCCGGCTGGACCGCGAGGAGGCCGACCATGCAGAAGAGGGTCACGAAAACGCTACCCATCCGGATGGAACTCGGTCGACGGGCACCCTGATCCGACACCTGACACTCCTCTCGTCCTCGAAGCCGATCTCGATCCGGCGCCAGCCAGACACCGAGGGTTCATCCTTTCATGGATCGGTCCGACCGCACGCTCTTGGCCTCGCCGCTCGAGCGCGACCGGCTCGGGGAGCACCCACGCCACCATCGGCCCCAAAGTCACTTCGGGTGACACTCTGCCGGTACGGTGGCCTCGGCTGCGTCCCCTACCCGAGCATCTGAACCTTGGAGGAGATCATGAATCGACGTCGGTCGACCAACGCGAGGCCTGTCGCGCGGCCGCCCATCGCCGAGAGCGTCCATGTCGCGACGCTCGCCGTTGCGCTCGGGCTTCTGCTCGCGCCCTGCCTGGCGCTGGCTCAGACTTCGCGCGGCGAGCGGCCCCAAGCCGACACTGCCCTCGCCGCCCGACGATCCCACCTACCTCCAAGGCTGCTCATGGGGGACTACACCTCACGGTTTACGGTGCGACCAGCCACGATCAGCTTCGGCGCAAGTGCGGACGAGATCATCGGCGGGCCAGGAGTCTCCCAAGGTCAGTTCGAGGCCGGCGACCTTGGACACATCAGGTGGTCCCACTGGACGGCGGCGAGCGCCGTGGGACACGGGCTCATGTGGTCCAACGACCGCTCCCCGAACTGTCCGGAAGGCACTTACCATTCCAGTCCCGTGGCGATCCGGGCGGGTGATGGATTCTCCGGGCGCTACCGACGGCTGTCGTACGTCTATCGGACTGAAGGACACCGGCTCCACATCCACTCGAGATTGAGGCGGATGCAGGGAACCCCGGACGCCTGGAGTTGGTGGTAGCCGGCCGGGCGGCCGCCCCGCTGTGCGATTCGTGCCGGCGGCCGCGCGAGCCGTACCGGAAACGGTCCCAGAGACCGAGGGCGATCGACCCGGTGGGCTCGACCAGGCCCAGCCCGTACCAGGGCGTCGCTCGAGTCGAACTCCCGCACACCATCCCTCCCCCTCTCCGACGCCCCAGCGGCGCCTGACGCCGGAGCGCCTGGCGATATGTTCCCCGCAAATGCGCTCGGCTATCGGCATGGGGATCACGGCGGCCGTTGCTGCCCTGCTGCTGATCGGTGCACCTGCAGCGCTCGCGGAGCCGGAAAGCCCCGAGGTCCTGTGCACCACGCAGCTGACGGAACCGTCCGCCCCCGGGCGGGCCGAATACACCCGGCGCCCGCACTTCTGCGATCTCCATCAGCGCGGCAAACTCCCGGTCGACGCCATCGACACCTACGAGATCGGGCGCATGCGCTGGCGCACCTGGAGCCCCGCTGCAGCGGTCGGGGTCGGTGCACTGGCCATCTCCTCCATCGGTGCCGTCCCGGCTCATGTCCGCCTCTTCGCCCCGGCGACAGCCTGCTCGCCTGCGGTCAGCGTCTTCACCGAGGCACGGGTCAAGTACTTCGAGCCGCACCTCCGGCCAAGGGCATTCACGATCCCCCTGGACCGGTGCCTGAGTTGACGACCGCCTCGAGGAGGGCGCTGCCGCGGCTGCCGGCGGTTACGGCCATTGTCCTGACCGTGCTCGCTCTGCAGGTACCGGCGACCTCCTCTGCCCGCCTGACCTACCGATCTTGTGGGCAGATCCCGACCGGATCGGTGTGGTCGGTCAGTGCGACCCAGAACGTCACCTGCCACAAGGCCCGCGAGGTCGTCAAGAGGGTGATGAACGGCGACGACCACCCGCTCGGCTTCGCCTGCCGGTCAGGGAAGGTCGGCGCCTACGATTTCGCCTGGTTGTGTCGCCGCGGCGATCGGTGGGTCAAGGGCACGACCGGGGTCTGATCCCAGTCGCTTCATCAAACCTCCTGCTCTTGATTGCGAGACACGAGCGACGCGGCCCTACCCTTGGGTTTGCGAACCGGTGTGTGTGTTCTCGTGTTTGCCGTCGTCGGTCACGTCTCCTTCCTCTCTGAAGTGGATTCAGTCCGCCCAGTCAACCGCACTGGACGGCTCGTCTAGCCGAAATTCGCCCACGTCCGTACCCAATCCCCGATAAACCGGGGAATCCTGGCCGGATGACCCCGACCGGGAGGAACCCTTCGCCTCTAGGGTTCCGCCGTGGCCCGGTCACCTGGTCTTCCCGCGGGAGAAAGAACATGAAGCGAACCGGCCGCCTGCGACCAATCCTGATGGCTCACGCGAGCCGAGATGCCGCCAAGGTCCTGCTCGCCGCGTGCTTCCTCGCCGGCTTCACGGGCTTGACGTTCTTCTCGGTCCCGGCCCCGACAGCCACCGCGGCCGAATACACCCACGATCTCGAACCCGGGCAGCGCCTCTATCCGGGCGACATTCTCTACTCACCCAGCCACGCCTACCGCCTGGTCATGCAGAGCGATGGCAACCTGGTCCTGTACAGCGGCGGCATCGCCCTGTGGTCGAGCGGTACGGCCGGTGACGCCGGCGCGAACGCCGTGATGCAGGGCGACGGCAACCTCGTCGTCTACCAGTCCGGCAAGGCGATCTGGTCGAGTGGCACCGCCGATCACGCAGGCGCGCTCCTCGACATGCAGGACGACGGGAACCTCGTCATCTACTGGAGCAACACCGCGATCTGGTCCTCGGGGACGAACCAGCCGAGTGCACAGCCGCCGACGAGGGAACCATCCGCCGAAGAGCCGGCGGAAGCCGTTCCGGACGCGCCGGCGCCGGCCGAATACGTCCACGAGCTCGAACCCGGGCAGCGCCTCTATCCGGGCGCCACCCTCTACTCCCCCAGCCACGCCTACCGCCTGGTCATGCAGGGCGACGGCAATCTCGTCGTCTACAAGGGCGGGACCGCCCTGTGGTCGAGTGGGACTGCCGGGAACGTCGGTGCGAACGCCGTGATGCAGGGCGACGGCAACCTCGTCGTCTACCGGTCCTCTGGCAAGGCGATCTGGTCGAGCGGCACCGGCCACCACCCTGGCGCGATCCTCGACATGCAGGACGACGGGAACCTTGTGATCTACTCGAACGGGACGGCGATCTGGTCGAGCAAGGGGGCTGCGTCGTCGGGGATCACCCCCGTCAATAGATCGATCCTCGCCAGGGCCCAGAGCTATCCCAACGGCTTCGGCGGTGGCGAATGCATCGTCTGGGCCGCAAGAGTGCTCAGCGAAGCGAGCGGCGGGCGGATCAGGCTCTCTGCCTACACCAGCGGATACCAAGGCACCTACAGCGCAAATGGGGCCCGACAGGTGAGCAGCTCGAGCGCTACCGGCGGCGATCTGATCCAGGTCACCCCGGCCGGCAGCGCCGACTCGCAGGGGGCGGCGCTCGACGCAGGCCCACTGCACACCGCGATCATCCTCAAGAATCTCGGCGGCGGCAACTTCTACGTCATCGACTCCAACTGGGCGGGGAACGGACGGGTCCAGCGTCACGACTACGACCCCTACGCCCGCCGTGGGCGGACGGTGAAGATATGGCGCTTTCGGTGAGCGAGTTGGAGAGCGCCGCCAGGATCCTGGTCGCCCTCTGCTGCCTCGGCGCTTTCCTCCTCGTCCCCGCGCCGATGGCGAGCGCCGAGACCCAGGGCGAAGCGATCGTCGCCGCGGCCGCCTCGATGGCCGGCAAGCCCTATTGCTTCGACGGTGGAAACGAGAGCGGACCGACTCACGGGAGGGGTAACGAAGACGGAGCAACCCAATGCGGATCGCAGTCGATCACGGGCTTCGACTGCACCGGGCTGACGCAGTACGCGGCGTATCAGGGGACCGGCGGCGCGGTCGACCTCACGCACCATGACTCCGAACAGGCGAAGTACGCGCCGGGCCCATGGATCACCAGTGAGGCGGCGCTCCAGCCCGGCGACATCGTCTACTTCGGCTCCAGCCGCGACGACATCACGCATTCCGCGGTCTACGCGGGTGTGGTAGGCGGGCAACAGATGATCTGGGACGCGGACACCGTGTGGCCGGAATTCCCGGTCTATCCCGACGGAGTCCAGGAGAGACAGCTCAGGTATGAGAACAGCCTTGGGTTCGTCGGAGCGGCGCGGGTGGGGAGCGGCAGCGCAGGCGGTGGGGGCGGCGGCGCTGACGACCCTGTCGGCAGCTATGACCTTGCGACCTCGCCCCGCAGCCGGACGATCCGGATCGCCGGATGGGCCTTCGATCCCGACGCAAAGACGAGCCCGGTGACGATCCACGCATACGTCGGAGGCGAAGCCGGGCAGGCCGGCGCCGAAGGCCACAACCTGGGCGCGGCGGGTGGTTATCGGCCGGATGTCGGGTCTGCATATCCGGGCGTCGGCGACAACCACGGCTTCGACTTCACCTTCGAAACCAGCAAGGTCGGGTCTCTCCCGGTCTGCGTGTATGCCATCAACATCGGCGCCGGTGGCAATGTCCTCCTGGGGTGTAGGACGGTCGCGGTAGCGGCTCGCCGGCCATTCGACGTCAACGGTGACGGCGACGCGGACGCCTGCCTCCTCACCGGTCTGAACGGCGGAACCACGGGATCCGGGCATCTTGAGGTGCACTGCGCGCTCGGCCCCGGCTTCACTTCACGCTCCGACTCCGCCACCCCGTTCGACTACGTGCACACGCCCTCGTCGCTGCCCTACCTTGCCGATGTCAACGGCGACGGAGATGCGGACGCGTGCCTGCTCACGGGCCTCGACGGCAACACGACCGGATCCGGTCACCTCGAGGTGCATTGCGCACTCGGCCCGAGCTTCAGCTCGCGCACCGACTCCGCCACGCCGTTCGGGTACATCAGCACGCAGACCTCCCTGCCGTTCTTCGCCGATGTCAACGGCGACGGCGACGCGGACCTCTGCCTCTTGACCGGGCTCAACGGCGCGACCACCGGCTCCGGTCACACCGAGGTCCACTGCGCGCTCGGCCCCGGCTTCAGCTCGCGCACCGACTCCGCCACCCCGTTCGGGTACCTGAACACGACGACGGCGCTGCCGTTCTTCGCCGACGTAAATGGCGACGGGGATGCGGATGCCTGTTTCCTCACCGGCCTGAATGGCGGCACGACCGGGTCAGGCCACCTCGAGGTCCACTGCGCGCTCGGCCCGAGCTTCAGCTCGCGCAGCGACTCCGCCACGCCGTTCGGGTACATCAATCCACGCACCGCGTTGCCCTACTTCGCCGATGCCAACGGAGACGGCGATGCCGATCTCTGCCTCCTCACCGGCCTGAACGAAAGCACCACGGGCTCCGGGCATCTTGAGGTGCACTGCGCACTCGGCCCCGGCTTCACTTCACGCTCCGACTCCGCCACCCCGTTCGGGTACATGAACACGCAGACCGCCCAGATCCTCGACTCGCTTGCCACCGCCCCCACCGCACCCGCGAACGTGAGCGCCACGGCTGCGCTTGGCGCCGCGTCGGTGTCCTTCTCCCCGCCCCCGTACGACGGCGGCAACCCGATCAGCTCCTACACCGTCACCGCCTCTCCCGGCGGCGCCGCGGCGACCGGCACCTCTTCCCCGATCAACATCCCCGGCCTGCATGCGGGCACCGCGTATTCCTTCACCGTCACCGCCTCCAACGCTTTCGGGCCCGGCTTGGCGTCCGCCGCCTCGAACAGGGTGGTGCCGGGCGGCCCCTCCGGCGCCAACGCCCCAGCGTCGACGGGCCACGCAATCGGTTCCGCCTGCCAGGCCCACGGAAGTCGCTGCGCGAAGCGTGGCCACCGGAAGTGCGTGGTGCCGAAGCTCCGCGGCCTCAGCGTGAATAAGGCACGTCGCCGGCTCACCGGGTCTCATTGCGCCCTTGGTCGCGTGACCGAGAAGAGGCGTCATCGCCGAGTCGGTTCCATGCACGTCAGGGGGCAGGGCGCCCGGCCAGGCACCAGCCACCGTCCCCGGTATCCGGTCGGGGTCGTCGTCGGTTGAACGGGATACCGACATGACCGACTGCCCCATCCTCCCGGTCGATGCGATGAAGCGGTCCGCCCCTCCGCGAGCTCGGATATCGGGCGGGACATGGCTTACAGCTCGGGCCCTGATCGCCCTCTGCTGCCTTGCCGCCTTCGTGCTCCTCCCCGCCCAGATGGCGGGCGCCGAGACCCAAGGCGAAGCGATCGTCGCGGCGGCCGCCTCCCAGGCCGGGGTCCCCTACTGCGAACCGGGCGGGAGCCTCAACGGCCCGACGGGCTGCGGAGGCAAGCCCGCGACCTTCGACTGCAGCGGGCTTGCGATGTATGCGGTGTACCAGGGGACCGGCGGTCAGGTCGCCCTCCCGCACGGTGCCGGCATGGATCACGTGGCCGGCGGGGTTCCGGTCGCCAGGGCCAATCTGCAACCGGGAGACCTCGTCTTCTTCGGACCGGGCTTCAACGGGGCCGACTTCCACCACGTGGGGATCTACGCCGGGAACGGGATGATGTGGGACGCCAACACCGCGTTCTGGATCTATGGCGACGGAGTCCGGGAGCGCAGCCTCGCCGCGATCGAAACCGAACTCGGGTTCGATGGCGCGGTCCGCTATTGGAGCGGGAGCGCCGGCGGTGGGGGCGGGATCGGGGAAGGGTCCTACGTGCAGGTCTCCGGCCACGGTGAAGTCTTCAAGATCGTCGGCGGGGCGCCGCTCTACGTCAGCAACTGGAATGCGGTCGGCGGGCCGCAGGCGGTGACGACGATCAGCCAACAGCAGTTCGAATCGCTGCGTCCCTACCCGGCCGACGGGACCCTGGTGAGCACCACCAACGACGGGCGGGTCTACGAGATCGCCGGCGGGGCGCCACTCTACGTGTCCAGTTGGAGCGCGATCGGCGGCGCCCGGCCGGCCATCGCGATCGACGGCTGGGACGTCGCCAATCCCGGCAACCCGGCCGCACACCTGCGCCAGTATCCGGCCGACGGGACGCTGATCAACACCACAAACGACGGGCGGGTCTACGAGATCGCCGGCGGGGCGCCACTCTACGTGTCCAGTTGGAGCGCCATCGGTGGGTCGAGACCCTCGGTCGGCATCGACGGCTGGGACGTGGCCAACGTCGGCAACCCCTATGCGCACCTTCGCCCCTATCCCGCCGACGGGACCTTCCTCAACACCTCCGCCGGCCGCGTCTATCGGGTCGCGGGCGGCGCTCCGATCGCGGTGAGCAACTGGAGCGTCTTCGACGGGGTCCAGCCCTATACGACGGTCGACCAGTGGGACGTCGACAACGACTCGAATCCCTACGCGCACCTGCGTCCGGTGCCCCTCGACGGCACCGAGGTGGAGGGACTGCCCTCGCATTCGGACTGGCTCTTCGGTGGCGGCCTCCGCAGCTCCCTCCCTACCGCCGCGGGCGCCGTCGCGGTGGACGATGCCGGCCTCGCGGCATTCCCGGTGCGGACCTCTGCGGCTGGAGTCTTTCCTTCCGCACCGACCGGCTCACGCTCGCCCGGCGCCTCCGGGGTTTCCGCGGCCGGCAAGAGCGGCGGCAAGAAGCGCAGGAGCTGCCACAGGATCAGGAATCGACGGAAACGGCCAAGGTGCGCATCGACCCCCAGGCACCGGAGGAACCGGAAGGCGCATCACCGGGCGCGGAGGAACCGGAGAAGCCGAGCCGCCTCCTGCCGACCGGTCGTCGGCGCCTCGGCGCGGCCGACGGGACGGCCGGCAACCGCGTCGTCCAGATGGCGCCTACCTGACTATCGCATCCGTGGACCGAAGGGAGCGGAACCCCTGGCCCGGGTCGCCGACCTTCATCACGTCGCCCGGAGGATCGCCTGCCGCGTCGCGCGGAAGATCATCGAATATCCCTGGCCGGAATCCGATTGGGATCAGTTGAACCTTGCCTGCCGGAACTCGCCGGCCAGGGTGCATCGCTTCGACGGCTGGAACGTGAAGGTGTCCGACCACGGCCTGCCCCGGCTCAGCAGGGGCGGAGCGTGGCTCTCGTTCCAGGGCGAAGACTTCCCGGTGGGATGCTGATGACCGCCAGTGCGAGGGGCCTTCGCCGAATCATCCGGACGATTCTCCCCCTCCTCCTCGCGATCTTGGCGACTGTCTGCCTGGTCCCCCATGCCTCGGCCGGCGCGGTCTCCGGGCCGGAGCTGGAGATGCGCCTCGGCTCGGGTTTCGTCCGGTGCCCCACCCCGGCCGACGCGCTCGACGGTGGCGGCTTCGGCAACCTCGAGCCACTCCTGGTGAGGCGCATCAGCTGTGGCGTCGGGTTGAAGGTCGCGACGAAGAGACAGTGCGCTGCCCACCACCGGTGCACCGTCGCGGGCATCGACTGGACCTGCACATACAAGGTGATCGCAGTCGAGACCGTGAATGGACGGTGTCACGCTCGGGCGGGGCGGCGCGTGAAGTGGGTCGCCGGTGGTGTCGGCTAGGGCATCTGCATGGAAAGCGGCCACGACAAGAAGGGAAAGGAACGATGACCTCGGGAGCACGTCCGGTGCAGGGAGCGGGATCCCCACCGACCAGGATGATCGCCGCAAGGAGATCTCGAATGCCTCCGCCGGTGGCCATGGTGTTGCTCGCCGCTGCGGCCATGTGCACGGTGCTCGCCCTCGTGGGCCCGGCCGCGGCGTCGGCGTCCGGCCGCTTCTTCGTCCCGACGGGCAAGCGCAGCGGCTTTGGCCCCTTCCGAGAATCGGCGGACTCGGTTGCGGCGCTTCGCCGGGCGTTCGGTCCACCGACCTCCGAAGAGGCCGACGACGAATATCGCTCCTGCATCCAGCGCTGGCCCCTGCTTGGGCTCAGCGTCACGCTCGTCTCCTTCGGCGAGGTAGCCGACGCCTGCGGGAACGGTACCTTCTACTCGGCCCGGCTCACCGATCCCCGCTGGCACACTGCGACGGGTGTGCATCCCGGCGGCTCTCGAAATGCTGCGCGGCGAGCGGCTGTCCGACGCTGTGGCGGGAGCAGTTGCGGCGTGACCGGCTACGCCCTGGAGATGCACCACACCGACTGTGCGATGACCCGGAGCCCGGGAGTCATCGCCCATGTGCGAGGTCGAAGAGTCGTCTCACTGATCGTCGACTGGCGCAGCTGTGAGTGACGGGGTTCGTCGGTTGATCCGTCGCAGACAGGTTGATTGGTATCCTCGCGCGCTCATGCCGGTCCTATCTGGGTATCGCCGTGGAGTGGCCTGCCTGGCCTTGGTGGCTGCCGTCTTCGCGCTGTCTGCCTGCGGAGGGTCGTCCAGCGACGGCGCGGCCGAGGTCGCCAAGCAGGACGAACTGAGGGCCGCCCGCGCGGAGGCTGCCCAGAACGCCCGGCAGAGCGCCAGGATCGCCGGCCTCGAACACAGGCTGGAAGCCGCCGACAATGCGCATGCCGAATCGGGGACCACGCCCGCCCCAACCAGCCCGACTTTACCTGTGACCGAATCGCCGGCAAGGCCGTCGAGCGGCGCGGAGCCTCCGGAAGGGCTGTGGAAGGGCGAAGCTGTGATCGCGTACAACGACGGCGGCTCGGACCCGTTCCAGCAGACGATCAACATCGAGTCGCTCGTACCGGGGCAGGTGTCCGGGAGCTCTGAAGCGGTTCAGGGCAGCACCACCTGCCATGGTCCGATCACCTACGAAGGGGTGTCGCATGGCTGGTATCGCTTCAGCGCCGAAGAGCAGAACAAGGCCGAATGCATCGACTCCAGCGTGGTGGAATTGATGCCCGTCTCGCCCGGCGCCGTCGAATATCGCGAGACCACCGAAGTGTCGGTAAGCACGGGAACCCTCCAGCGGGTCAACTGACGATTCCGAGGATTCATGGTCCGGGTTCGTGGGCCAGGTGAGGTGTCGCACCATGGCCTCTGCACGGAACCGGCGATGCCGCAGAGTCTGTCGGGTCACGGCGCGAGGACCGGATCTCGTCGGCGGTTCGGCGATCGTTCATCCCGTCGGGTTCGAGTAGCCGGCCACCTTCTGCCCCTTGAAGCAGCCGCCACCCCCAGCGCCGAATTCACATCGCCAGCCCGGGTACCGTCGTAGAGTCGTCCACTCCGACTTGCCGGGAGGACTGTGGATCCTCACGCCCGATCCGCCCTCGAACCAGTACCTGAGTATGCGGCGGGCTTTTCGGCAGCGAATATGCTCGGCAGTCAGGTGGGCATGCCAGCCCTTGCTGCCACGTATGGTCCCGCATTGACGGGTCGAATCGGCGCGCAGGAGTCGGGCTGCCACCGCATGCCGCATATCCCGATACTCCCCGCCGACGACGGTGTCGCAGCCCTCGAGCTCCGCACAGGTGGCCGGGTGCATTGACCATCCACCGGTCTGGAGCCCACCTTCCCACTGCCTCCCACGGATCTGGACCGTGTAATAGAAGCAGTACGAAGCTTCACAGCTTGCGTGAAACGCGGCCCGGTTGCTGAAGAGCTTCTTGGCGACGAGGCGAGCGGTCCCGCATGTGATCTGCCCTCGCTCGATGGTGACGGTGACGCGAGTGTGACGATGGCTCCCCGTACCCCGCACCGACCGACACCTTGTCGCTCCGGCCTTCGAGAGGTGGGGGGACGACGCAGACGAGATGGGATGGGCCGACGCGATTCCGGCGGCCAAGGACAGCGTCAGGAGCCAGACAGCGCCGGCGCAGGTCGCGAAGAAGAGGCGACCGCGCCGTCGGGACCAACCGTTCGCATGCCGCCGGACCATCACCGCGCCAGAGGCCGGATCCGGTGTGCACAGCCTTGATGAACACTGGCCATCTGCCGATCCTATCGGCGGCAAAGGTCGCCACGGGCCTACGCACCGTGATGCAGGACGCGCCTTCTCCGCCCTCCCGGCGGATGGAAGCACGCGCCTGGATCACCCAGTCTCAGCCCGACCATCGTCGGCTCGGTGTCCCCGGCATCGAGATCCTTCACGAGCACCGGTCGCAGCGACTCGCCGCGTCAGCGTCAGGAGCACCTGGAAGGAGTCACGGACGCCTGGTACGCGACTCACGCAACGGCAGATCCCGGCCACCAACGCGTGAAGTGACTGTAAGATGGATCTGATGGATTTCGGGAGAAGCAGGGGGACCCGCGTGATCGCTCTGACCTGCATGATCCTTGCGCCCGTCCTTGTGTGTGCCGCCTTCGCGGGTGGTCGAAGTTCGCAGACGGTCATCGCCTGCGCCACTGGCGTTGAAGATGGCTTCACCTTCACTGCGCACCCGCAACGTTGCACCGAGTACCGGGGCCACCAACGTTATGAACTCGCCGGAACGTTCATGAGTCACATCCGTTGGCAAGACTGGGGAAGCCGGAGAGCGCTTGGACAGGGCAGATGGAGATTTTGTGGCGCAGGCGGCTGTGATTCAGGACACGTTTCCCTACGTGCCTTCGATCCCGTCTTCGCCTGCGGACGAACTGCCTACGCGCGTCTGCGTATCAGCGCCACCTTTCGCGGAAGACCCAACTCGAACCATGTCTACCGCCTACCGGGCTGTTGAGGCGCTCCACCCAGTTTGATCCTGCAGCGGGTTGACTGGCAATGAATGACTGGGCATAGCATGGGGCGGGGCGGCGCCTATCACCAGGTCGTCGCTGCCGAGGAGACCAAGCGCGACAGAGCCCTCTCGTTGCACGGTCAGCCGGTTCAACCCGTTTCGGCAGAGGTTGTCGGAGCCATGCTTCCCGCGGGGGCGCTGCGACTCACGGTTGCGATCGCCATGGGACCGTCCGGCTTCTCGCCGCCTCGATCAGCGGCCCCTACCGGAAGGTCGGTCAGGTCGGGGAGGTTGAAGAATGCCGCGGAACAGGTAGTGATGAGGTGTCGATCGCCGAGATCGCGACGAGGCAATAGGCGTCGGGCGGATCCTGTAACGGGCGCTCGTGGATCTTCACCGGCGAAACGGGCGGTTCACGTGGCTCGAGGACAGTCAGAGCGAATCGAGTTCGACAAAAGCGCGGCGGCTCTCGTCAGACGGATCTCCACGCCGTCGGATTGGGCTGGCTGCAGCTTCTGATCCGATCGATCTGACTCGACGCGCGGCTCGCCGGGGACGGCCGGGCCGGATATATTCGATGCCGTCGAACGGTCGAGATGAGGGACCTCCGTTCCGACCTCCTGATGCCCACGGTCAGAAACACATACCGCGGCCTGCGCGACCCGAGGCGCCATGTTGCCACGTTGACCGCTATCGCCGTCTGTGGCGCTGGGCTCTTCACGGGCATCGGTACGACGGCCCGCGCCGACGGTCCTGGGTCGGCGCGCGCCAAAGTTTTCTGCGGCGGGGCGAAGGGGCTCGTGTATCGGTTCCGGCCTTCTGCCTGCGACTTTCATGAGCGTGGGTTCCAACTCAGCGACCAAGCGGGGTACACGCTGACCAGGCGTCTGCATTGGTCGCACTGGGGCCCTCGCTCAGCAACGGCGAGTGGGGAAATCGCATACCCGATGGCGGGCTGGTATCGGGTTCTGATCCGCCTATCCGATCCACATGCCGGTTGCGGGCGGACCGTATTCACCATCGCGAGGCTTCATGTGCCCGGAAAAGCCAGGGGCGGGCTCAAGATCCCGCTCGACCGATGCCCGGTGACCACCGAATGACCTCGATACGACCCGCTGGCGTCGCGCCGTCGTCCTAGTCGGACTCGGGGCGAAAGAAGGCTCCGTGTCGGGGCGCGCCTAGCGCGGACCTTGACCAGGCGGCGATCAGTGGCGCCCCGCTCCCATGTCGACCCCGTGGCCGGAGCCGACGACTTCCCATGACGTCCAGGGCGACCACTAAACGGTCAGCGTGCCTCCCGCGAGCTCTCGCCGGACATCGCCCGCACCCGATCGCCTCAGTTGGTGTTGCACGCGGGCTGCCAGATCCGTGAGGGGACATCAGGGCAGTACGCGGTGCGATCGGCGGTCTGCCAGCGACGGCCCACCGCACGAAAGAGGACGGTCAGCTCATTCCCATCGAAGATCACAGCGGCGTAGGCGAACCGGCCTGCACACGCCCAGGGCCGCACCAGGCGGCCATCCGGGAAAGGCGTTTCCCCGCGGCTGAGGCCCCGGGTCAGCGCACGCTTGACGCACGGCGGTTGGACCTGCGCACCGGCCGGCGCAGGGTCCGCGGCGCACAGACCGAGAATCGCGGCCCCCACCGCCACGGAGAAGGTCACCCACTTCGCGAACCCGGATCGTCTGAACATCGCTCAGGTCCCCACGTAAAACCCGGTCAGGCGCCTGCCCTTCCGACAGCTTGGCTCAGGGGACAGGCCGGGCGGATACCAGCGGCATCGCCAACCCTTGATCGTGGAGTACACCCCTTCTTCGGCACGAGACCTCATGAAGTCGCGAACGATGCGCCGAGCCGTGTTGCAGGTCAGGTGCGTCCGCTTGACGATGAATCCGGTTTCGATCGGTTGGGGGCCCAGTCGAACCTGACAGGAGGAGGCGGCCACAGCCGATGGCGTCGACGCCATCGTCGCTGCAGACAGAATCACGCAGGCAGACGCGAAGATGACGGTGGAAGCCCGCGCGACGTTCGCGATCATCGGACCATCCCCATCTCGCCAGCGGCCAGTCGAGGACGCCACACACGAAACCCTCTCAGTCGGATTCTCACTCCGCGGTTTGTCCGCTGAGGGCTTGGACACGCACGGCAGTGTAACCGTCCGCCGGCAACCAGACGACCGCCTCCCCCTCCGGCCATCCCGGCAACTCAGGCCGCCGGTCCATCGTGTTGCCGCACCGCCTCCCGCCGAGAGCGCACAATAAAGCTCATTGCGCCTCGAGATGCGATCGCACGACTATCCCTCGTGCTACATGCCCCGAAGCGACTGGGTATTGCCGACCTTGCCGCGCCTGAACGCGGACTCCCCGAGCAACCCGGGGGCTTTGGCTTACTGAAACGACTTGAAGGGCCTACCGCTACCGGGATTCGAACCCCGGTTTCCGGACTGCGAAACTGCCGGAGGGGTTCCGGCGCGTTGCGGCTGTCATCGCTTTTGGCTTTGTAGAGCCATATTCATCAAAGCGGAGTACATGCGTTTTCGGCTGTTTTCGACCCTCTCCTTGACCCGACCTTGACCCGAGCGCAGGGTCGTGGTTGAAATTCGCAGTGCTTTCAGAGGACCTTCCGGAGGCCGAGAGAATGGCGCTCGTATCCCAGCCGCTCTTCATAAAAAGAAACACCGACGCCCGTCTTCCAGTTGGCGTCGAGCACGACGAGTTCAGCACCATGGGCACGCCCCCATGACTCAACCGCCCTCATCAGCGCGGCACCCGTACCTCGGCCACGAAATGCTGCGATCACTCCGAGGGCGCCTACAACAACTCGCGTGCGCGTGGCGTCTCGGAGTAGCTGAAATGCGGCGTCAGAAGAAGGCCTGAGGACTGACGCTTGGACGAAGCCGACGACCCAGCCCGCGTCGGCCACCAGACAGCGCTCATCGGCTACCTCTGGTCCCGGGATGATCGACTGCATCCACCCCTCCAAGCCCTCCGTCGCCGGCATCCGAAAGGCGTCTGGGTCTGACGCGACGAAATACGCAGCAGTCTCACGCCAGACATCGGCTATTCCGGCAACATCCTCGGGACCCGCCGGGCGTATCTGGATGTCCTCCACAAGGGACATCACACCACACGCCTACGTCGCAACGGTAGGAGGTGCGAGGCCGGCGGCCATACCCCATGATCCCTACGTCGAGGCTCGGGAGCGCTACCGTGTCGGTGATGGCCGCATCGATCGATTTCACGATTTCATTCGACCCGCCCGACGAGCATGGGTGGATCGTCGCGCGCGTGCTTGAGGTTCCGGGGGCGATGAGCCAGGGGCGGACGCGCGAGGAGGCTCGCGAGAACGCCCTGGACGCCCTGCGCACCGTGCTGACTCCCGACGAGGAGCTTGCGGGCCAGACGCCCGACGCCGATCGGGAGCATCTGCGCTTCACCGCCGCGGCGTGAAACGTCGTGACCTCGAACGCCACCTGGTGGCTCACGGCTGCCGTGCTGTCGGCGGGACGAAACACGCGAAGTGGCGCGGACCGCAGAACGAGGTGTCCGCCCTGCCTCGACACAAAGAGATCGGCCCCGGTCTGGTGCGGGCAATCTGCAAACAGCTCGGCGTGCCAGCCCCCGCCAATCCTCGCTGACGCTATCGAGCGTCAGGCCGAGGGGAAGAGCTCGACGAGCGCCTCGGCAAGGACCGCCCTGCTCTCCCGGTTCAACGGTCCCGGCCGCTTGAGGTACTTCGACAACTTGCGCGGATAGAAGAGTGGGAAGCCGTCGACCGAAAGGGTCCGAAACAACGGGATGCCACTCCCGCCCGCCTGCCCATCAGGGTTGATGAAGCAGAAACTGGCCTGGACCCCGTCAACGTTGTCACCCGAGGCCGCGTGATTTCGTAGACGCTTCGCTCTCCTGGGCATCCTCCCAGGTCTCCCTCACCTCCTTCGGGGTGCGGTAACCCAGGCCCGAGTGGGGCCGGTGGTGGTAGGTCTCGACGTAGGTAGCGATCGCCGCCCGTGCCTCTTCGAGGTTCTCGAACTCCGAGCGCCAGACCAGGCGCTCCTTCAGCTTCGAGAACCATGACTCGATGAAGGCCTGCGACTCGGGGTCGCGGTAGCCACCTCGGCGATGGGCGATGCCCAGGTCCTTCA
>JBPYFM010000135.1:0-4215 GCA_051986435.1 Solirubrobacterales bacterium
ACGATCCCCGCCTCCATCGTTTCGACGAACTCGAATTTGTGCCGCGCCCGCCGGTTCGTGACGACGTCGCCGGACGCCGGTCCGCGTTTCTTGCCCTTCTTCGCCATCAGCGCCCTTTCCGGCCGCCTGTGCGGGCCGGAGGCTTACCGCCGCCACCGGTCAGCTCGAGGTCGACCCGACCGCGCCGGGAGTCGACGCCCGCCACCCGCACCCGCACCGGGTCGCCGAGCCGCAGCGCCGTCGCCCCCTCGCCGCTGCCGACCAGCGACACCTCGGCGCGGTCCAGCTCGTACCGCCCGCCCGGGAGCGTCCGCGCGGGCAGCATCCCCTCGTAGACGTCGCCGAGCTCGCCGCCGAAGGCGACGAACGCCCCCGCCCGGATCACCCCCGACACCTCGCCGTCGAATTCGGCGTCGAGCCCGCGCTCCCCGAGCTCCCGCTCCAGTAGGTATGCGGCGCAGACGTCGTCGGCATCGCGCTCGATCTTCGCCGACTCGCGCTCCTGGGCGGAGCTGTGGGCGGCAACCTCGCGCGCCTCGGCGAGCGTCGGCGCCTCCTCCCCCTCGCCCAGCGCCGCCAGCAGTGCCCGGTGCACGAGCAGGTCGGGATAGCGCCGGATCGGCGAGGTGAAGTGGGTGTAGGCGTCCGAGCCGAGTCCGGCGTGGCCGGTGTTCGTCTCGCTGTAGGCGGCCTGTTTCAGGGAACGGAGCACGAGGGAGGTATATGCGTCACGGCCGTGTCCGCGCCGCGCGGCCTCCCGCCGCGCCAGCCGGCTCGCGTCGGCGGCCATCTGCCCGGCCGAGCGCGGCGAGAGCCCCTGTCCGAGCGGCGGCGTCGGCACGTCGAGCGCCGCCAGCTGCTCCAGCAGCCGTTCGATCCGCGGCGGGTCGGGCTGTGCGTGGACGCGGTAGACGGCGGGGACACGGCGGTGGACGAGGAACTCCGCGACGCGCTCGTTGGTGAGGATCATCAGCCGCTCGATCAGCCGGTGGGCCTCGGTCTGCGGCACCCGGTGGGCGGCGACGACGTTCCCTTCGGCATCGAACTCGAACTCCGGCTCCGCCGATTGGACGTCGAGCGAGGTGTCGCCGCGGTGCTCGCCGAGGCCGGCGGCGACGTCGCGCGCGGCCGCGAGCGGTTCGGCTACCTCGGCGGGCGGCTCGTCGCGCCCGTCGAAGATCCGGTCGAGCTGGTCGTAGTCGAGGCGCACGTCGGAGCGGATGCGGCTGCGGTAGAAGCGGGTGCGGGTCGGCCGCGCGCCGGCGTCCAGCTCGATCTCGGCGGTGACGGCGAGCCGCTCGACCCCCGGCGAGAGGCTGCACGCCCCGCTCGAGAGCGCGAACGGCAGCATCGGCTCCACCGCCCCCGGTACGTAGGTCGAGTTGGCGCGCCGCAACGCCTCGAGGTCGAGCGGCGAGCCCGGCCGCACGTGGGCGGCGACGTCGGCGATGTGGATCCAGACGCGCCAGCCGTCGCCCTCGCGCTGGGCGGAGACCGCGTCGTCGAAGTCGTGCGCCGTGGCCGGATCGACGGTGAAGGTGGCGAGGGCGGTCAGGTCACGGCGGGGGCCGGTGTGGGCCTCGGCCTCCTCGGCGGCGCTCGCGGCTTCCTCCTCGACGAGCCCGCTGAATCCGCGCAGCCCGAGCCGCTCCTCGAGCAGGTCGGCGACCGCGTCGCGAGCGCTCGCCGGCTCCTCGCGGCGGCGCAGGGTCCCACCGCGCGCACCGGCACCTCGCCGCGGAGCCTCCCGAGCCGCCGCACGTTCGGACCGGCTGCGCCGCGGCGCCGCTTTCTGGCGCCGCCCGCCGCCGCGCTCCCGGCGCGGGCTCAACCCTTGACCTGGGCGGCTACGGTTTCGAGCGCCTTCTGCCGCGCCTCGTCGACCGCCGTGCGCGGGTTGTCGACGACCTTCACTTCGGGGTGGATGCCGCCGGTGCGAGCGAGGTTTTCGCCGTTCGGGGTGAAGTATTCGCCCACCGTCAGCTTCAGCGCGCCGCCGTTGGCGAGTTCGTGCTCTTCCTGGAAGACCCCCTTGCCGTAGGAGCGCGTGCCGACCACGGTCGCGTGCGCATCGTCCTGGAGCGCCGCGGTCATGATCTCGGCGGCGCTCGCGGTCCCCCGGTCGATCAGCACGTCGAACGGCACCTCGACGATCTGCCCGGGGCCGCTCTTGCGCGTCGTGCTCCCCTTCGTCCGCGATTTCGTCGACACCACGACTTCGCCTTCGGGCAGGAAGAGCGAGGCGCTCGAGACCGCCTCGTCGAGGAGCCCGCCGGGGTTCTCGCGCAGGTCGAGCACCAGCGCTTCGGCCCCTTCCCTCTTCGCCTTCTCGATCCCGTGGGCGAGCTGCTTGCTCGCTTCGGAGCTGAACGACAGGAGCCGCACGTAACCGATCGTCTTGTCGTCGACGTGGAAGACCCGGCTCGACACGTTCGGCAGCACGACCTCCGCCCGGGTCAGCCTCTTCTCCTCCTTCTTGTGAGTCTTCGGCTTCTCGATCATCACGGTCACCTGCGTGCCTTCCGGCCCCTTGATCTTCTGCGTCGATTCGCTCGAGCTGAGCCCGGCGATCGATTCGCCTTCCACGGCGACGATCGTGTCCCCCACCTCGAGCCCGCCTGCTTCCGCCGGCGAGCCGTGGAAGACCTTCACCACCTTCAGCCCATTCTTCACTTCGATCACGCTCAGCCCCACACCGGAGAACTTCCCTTCGATCTGCTGGTTGAACCCTTCCAGGCTTTCCGGGGAGAAGTAGTCGCTGAAGCGGTCTTTGTGGCGTTTGCGCAGCTCCCGCACCATCCCCTGGAGCGAGGCGTTGCCGAGCTCGGTGTCGCCGACCTTGCGGAAGTAGTTGTCCTTGATGATTTCCGAGGCTTCCGCGACGAGGCTCGTCGGTTCTTCGGTGAACGCTTCGCGGGCGAAGCCGGGCAGCTTCGACGGGTGGCCGCCGAGCCACACTCCGAGGACCAGGAACGCGACCAGGGCGACGCCGAAGGCGATCGCGCCGCGCAGCCTCACGCGGCCCTCAGACCCGCAGGAAGCGCCGCAGCGTGACGCCCGACCCGATCGTCGAGACGAGGATCGCGGCCCCGAAGAGGATCGCGATCAGCACCGGGAAGGCGATGGTGCTGTTGTGCTGGGCGAGGGCGAAGGAGTCGCCGTTGCTGCTCAACGGGTCGACGATCGTGATCTTGCCGATCCACAGGATCAGTATGGCGACCAGGCCACCGACGAAGCCCACCACGACCCCCTCGATGAGGAAGGGCCAGCGGATGAACCAGCGGGTCGCGCCGACCAGGCGCATCACCTCGACCTCGCGGCGACGGGTGAAGATCGAGAGCCGGATCGTGTTGCCGATCAGCATCAGCGAGGCGACGACGAGCAGCGCCATGATCACGGTGAGGACGATCTTCAGCGCGCTCGTCACCTTGGCGATCTGCTGGGTTGACTGCTGGCGGGAGAAGGGGTTGGAGATCGCCGGGCTGACCGGGTCGCTCTTGCCGCCGCCGCTCGTCCCCATCACTTCCTTTTCGATCTGCGGAAGGTCGGAGGCGTTCGTCGCCGTGACCTGGAAGGACGCGGGCAGCGGGTTGGTGTGCAGCTCTTCGACGATCGACTTGTCGCTGAGTTCGCTTTTCAGCGTCGCGAGGGCTTCCGACTTGGAGATGTAGGTCACCGAGGCGACGCCGGGGACGGCTTCGATCTTTTCCTTCGCCGCGACGAGTTCGGCGTGGGTCGCGTCGTCGTAGACGGCGAACTGGACGTTCAGCTCGCTGCGGACTTCGTCGGACTTCGCCTGCGCGGTCTGGAAGACCGGGATCAGCACCCCGAGCAGCACCACCGTGACCACCGTCGTGATGACCGCGGCGAGGGTCGGCGCGCCGTTGCGGCGCAGGGCGCGGAACGCCTCCGAGAAGAAGAAGAGGATGCGCGACATCAGCGGGCGAGCGAGTGTCCGTGGCCGTTGGTCTTGCGTTCGCCGCCGGGGCCGACGCCGATCTCGGCCGCCATGCGCATGCCGAACTCCGTGGTCGACTCCTCGGTGTAGCCGCCGGAGACCTCGTCGCGGACGACGCGGCCCTCGTAGAGCTCGACCACGCGGCGGCGCATGTTGTCGACCATCTCGCGGTCGTGGGTGACGACGACGACGGTCGTGCCGGTCTTGTTGATCCGGTAGAGCAGCTGCATGATCCCGATCGAGGTGACCGGGTCGAG